>JBPCKZ010000021.1:0-9392 GCA_051003795.1 Bryobacteraceae bacterium
GGTCCAGAAGTTCCATTTCAGAGGCCTGGCGCCAGTCCTCAAGCGAGATCAAGGTGTCGTCTGGCCGGCGGCAACCAAAGGGTGATTAGGGCGGGTCCGTCCATGTTGGGCATCGGGATGTCCGTGATCGGGAGGTCAATGCGGCCGTCGTATCGTTCGCTAGTTTGAACCGCTTCTTCGCCGTCCGCCGCTTCCAGGAGATTGTACCCGAGGCGCTTGAAGTAGGCGTGAGTCATCGCCCGCAGCAGGGCTCGTCTTCCACCAGTAGGATCGTTGCCGGGCTGGAGCGGGCCGGGACCGGCGAAATCTCGGGCGCGGGCTGCACGAACACGGCATCCTCGACACTGGGCAGCAAGATCTCGAATATGGAACCTTCGCCCGGCTTGCTAAAGACGTTGAGCTCGCCTCCCGCCTCTTTCACAATGCGGTAAACGACCGATAAACTTAGGTCGGTGCCCTTACCCAGCGGTTTGGTTGTAAAGAAGGGCTCACTGAACTGTCACAATAATTGTCTTAATCAATCGATTGAATTCAGGTATTGTTAGTGCGGTCTAACATAAGAAACCTCGGAACCTGTTAGCCCGCTTCGCCGTAACTCAGCACACACACAAAGAACTGAGTAAATCTTGACGGGTGAAAAACCACGGATACGCAATTTACTCGCAGCGTCGTCATTTGGGATAACGCAGCGAAAAGTGTAGAGGAGAAGTTATGTTTAATCGACGGCAATTTCTGCAACTGACCGGCTTGAGTGGCACCGGTCTTTTTCTCGCCAAACGGGCATTCGGGTATCCTTTCCCGTACAGCCCGCATCTGGCCAAATTCATCCAAAACCTGCCTGGTCTGGGTCCATCCGGGATACCCGTCGCGACGCCCATAAAAGTGGGGAGTGTTGATACGTACCGGATCACGATGCGGGAATTCCATCAGCACGTGCACCCCAATTTGCCCGCGACGAAGCTTTGGGGGTACGCCGATGCGACGCACAACTCGTCGCCGGCCCCGCGATATCTCGGACCCGCGATTGTGGCGCAGCGAGGTACACCGGTGCACATCGCGTACACCAACGAACTTCCGAATTCGCAATCGTTGCCCGTGGATACCACGCTGCCCGGCGACGAACCGGGCCAGCCTGTAAACCGCGCCGTGCCGCACCTGCATGGTGGGGTTGTGCCTTGGACGAGCGATGGCGGACCCTTGTCGTGGTTTACTCCGGGGAACGCGAAGGTGGGCGTGGACTTCGTTTCCAGCAATTACGTGTATCCCAACGATCAAAGTGCCCGCCTCATGTGGTATCACGATCACGCGATAGGCAACACCCGGCTGAATGTGTATGCCGGACTCGCCGCGCCGTACATTCTCCGCGATAGTTTTGAAAACTGGCTGATCCAACTGGGAGTGCTGCCGAGCGGTCCGTATGAGGTCCCGCTGGTGATTCAGGACAAGATCTTCAATTCCGACGGCTCGCTCGGGTACCCGGACGAGTATGACAAAACCCGTTGGACCTACGGCCCAGACGATAATCCACCGGCCAAGGTTAAATACCCGAACTTGCCCGTTCCTTCCTGTGTTCCGGAATTCTTCGGCGACACGATTCTGGTGAACGGCGCTGTCTATCCCGTGCTGAACGTTGAACGCCGGGCCTACCGCTTCCGGATACTCAATGCTTCTCAGGCGCGTTTCTACAACTTGCAACTGTTCTATGCCAAAGCCGGACAACCGACAGAGGCCAACACCAGCGCACCCGGGCCGTCGTTTATCCAGATCGGTACGGAAGGCGGGTTTCTGCCTGTTCCGGTGGTCATCCGCTCCGGAACCCCATTCGGCTCCAAGCCGATCCCCTACAACCTCCTGTTAGCGCCCGCGGAGCGCGCTGATGTGATCATCGATTTCTCGAGCGTACCGGCTGGCTCGAAGCTGATCCTGTATAACAATGCGCCAGCGCCGTTTCCGGGAGGCGATAACCGGAACGATTACCAAACGGTCGGAACCGGGCCGGATTCGCACACTCTGATGCAGATCGTAGTCGGGAGCGGTACACTCTCGCCGGACTTTTTTTCGGATAGTGCGCTCGCGAGCTACTTGTCCTCAAACCCCGCCCCGCAATTACTGGGGGGTGCGACCATGGACAAGACTCTAAACGAGGATTACGACGACTATGGCCGACTGCTGCAGCGCGTGGGAACCACCACCAGCTTGAGCCTGAATAACCAGGGGCTGGCAACCTATGGTTTGAACTTCAACTCTCCGGCGACAGAGGTGGTCAAGCCGGGCGAGATTCAGATCTGGCGCGTGTTCAACCGGACCGCCGACACGCATCCCATGCACTTCCACCTCGTGAACGTTCTGGTGCTTTCGCGCGCGAGGTTCGATCCAACAACTTTCCAGATTGTACCCAATACCACCAGGTTTCCGGACAAGAACGAGCAAGGTTACAAGGAAACCGTTCGAATGAACCCGGGCGAAGTCACTGAAGTCGTCATGAAGTTCGATCTCCCCAGTGACCCTGGGCCCATCAGCAAGCGCACCGGAGGATATAACTATGTCTGGCATTGCCACATCCTCGAGCACGAAGAGCACGACATGATGCGGCCTCTTATCGTGAAACCGTAGCCTGGAGTTGGCACGGCTGACAGAGCGGCACGCGGATGCGCCTATGCATACTTGGATGGCTTCCCGCCGCGACCCCGATCTGTCGGCCTGTGCCGGCTTCCGTAGTAGCACCTTTCGCGGATCGTGACCGTGGAGCCCCTTACGGCTAGCGAGCGCGACAATCCTTAGTGGCGAGGACGGACGTGCTGGCGAGCTACCTGCCAACGTGATCGGTGACACAGGCCGATCCGGCAGCGGAGCCGCCCAGCGGAACACGACCACCACGATCGGGGGCAGTGATCGATATGCTCTGCGGTTGACCCTGGAAGTAGACGTTCTCCGTGAGTATCCATTCCGGGCCGTTGCCCATGTAGCTGCCCCGAAACATCTCCGCGTCAGTGTTGAACAGTTCCCGATAAAAGCCCGGCTTCGGAACACCAATGCGGCACCGCTTTGCCGCGCAGCGCCTAGCCGTGATGGGTGTTGTAAAATGCTGGCGTCGCGCGAAGGCGGCCGCGCTGGTCGCCGAATGCGGCGCCCAACGTGGCGGAAAAATGGCGCCGAGAAATCCCGATCACGGTTCCCGGTGCCCGCGTGTTCCTGGTGGACAGCCTGCGCACGTCGTCCAGTTCCGGTCCGCATGGCGCCAATGAGGGCAAGTATCGTAGCGGTCGCATCGTGCGCGAAGGCTTCCATACAACGTTGACGCAAATGCGGCTGGCTATGCGCGGTAAGAACCGCCAAAGATCGCTGGCAAAAGATCTGTTCCGAACCGTCTTTCTTCGTGGCCGGTGAATCCCGACACGGGCAAACCGGTCGTCGTGGACGATGAACGCGTTCTGGCCAAGGAGTTCGAAAAGGTGCGCCGCTCAAAATGGATCGGCGCGGAGTTCGGATGCGTTACGGCGTTCGGTGGGGGTGCGTCCCGTGCGGCCGATCTCCTTCAAAGCTTCGCGGCATGGAACCAGAGCGTTTTCATAGTTTTCCAGATATCTCGGATCCCCGGTCAGCAGATAGCCGCGCTGGCAGGTTTCGGCGTCCGTTACCGCGGCTTGGAGATTCTGCAAACGCGCGAGAGCGGCATGGGCCTCGGCGACCACCTTGCCTTCCGATGACCAGCGCGTGGAGGTATAGAGGGTAAGGAGGGACGAGCAGAGGAGCACGAGAGCGGCTGCCGCAAAGATTAGCCGGGACGTTTTCGAGAGACTGGCCATAAACGGAGCGATATTATTCCCGGCTTATTTCTAGTCAGTGCTGAGGATGGGGAAATTTCTTATTCGTTTTCCGCGTTTTGCGGGCTGGCGGAATGGGGTTGAGAATCTGGGCATGACTACGCAGTCATTGAAGCATGCGGAATCGCGAAAGCCAGGGCGCCTGGAACATTAAGCGACTGAACGGAAGCAAGAAAAGAGGGCGTAACGTTGTGACGGAAGAAAAAACAACCACCTTGGCGTCCGGCGATGGCGGCTGATACAATCTCCTTCCATGCGAATGCCTGTTCTCATTCTGGTAATGGCCGGTGCCGCGACTCTGGCTGGCGCGCCTCTCGACCGTAAAGATGTCGAATACGGACGCCCGGGCGGCAGGCCGATTCCGCTCGACCTTCATGTTCCCGACGGACCGGGGCCATTTCCCGCCGCCATACTCGTCCACGGCGGCGGGTTCGACCAAGGGAGCAAGAGCACCAATGTCCGCCCGCTATTCGATCTGCTGGCCGGCGCCGGATTCGCATGGTTCAGCATCGATTACCGGATGGCGCCCGAGTTCCGTTTTCCCCAGGCGATCGAGGATTTGAACAGCGCGATCAAGTGGGTGAAGGCCAATGCGGCGGAGTATCGCGTGGATGCTTCGAAGCTCGCGATCATAGGCGAATCGGCAGGCGGGTTTCTCGTTAACTACGCCGGGACGCACGAGACGCCCGAAACGCGAGTAGCGGCCGTCGTGGATTTTTACGGGCCCGTCGATTACGGAAAACTGGCCGAATTGCGGCGCGACCATCCGGAACGCTTCAACATGGCTTCGATCGACAAGCATGCGGCGAACGGCGGCGGAATTCATTTCTTCGGCGCGGAACATCTTGACGTTGCGGGCCTCGCAAAGCTGCGCTCCATCTCGCCTATCGGCGGCGTGCACAAGGGAATGGCGCCGTTCCTTTGCATTCACGGGACCAAGGACGATCAGGTGGCCTATGAACAGTCGCCCGCAATGTGCGAGGCGATGCGCAAAGTGGGGGCGAAGTGCGAACTGATCTCGATCGAAGGAGGCGGGCACGGGATGAGCGGTTGGCGCGACGCCGAGATGCAGCACTGGAAGCCCGAGACGATCGCCTGGCTGAAGGAGACGCTGAACGTGAAGTAATTTCCGGAGGCTGAATCATGAATCAAAACATGCTCGGCGCCTATGGCGAATGGGCCGCTCAGTCGTTGCAGGACCCGCCACGGTTGTCTTTTCGTCAGCCTATGTTCGACAACGTGGATTCGTGGCGCGCGTTGGCGCGCGCGCGATTCCGCGAAATGCTGATGGGGCCGGGCGGCGCGCTAACACCCGTCGGAGCGGTGCAGCATCAACTGGATTTCGACGGATTGTCCATCGAGCACATTCAGTGGCAACTGCCTTATGGACCTCCGACAGAGGCGCTCGTATCAAAACCGGCCGGAGCCACGGGAAAATTGCCGGCAATTGCAGGGCTGCACGACCATGGCGGAAACAAGTACTTCGGACTGCGGAAGATTACACGAATGTCGAAGGACCCGCACCCGGCCATGCTGCGGCATCAGGAGAAGTACTACGGCGGCTTGGCCTGGGCGAACGAATTGGCTAAACGCGGCTATGTGGTGCTGGTTCACGACACGTTCACGTTTGGGAGCCGGAGGATGCGGCTCGCCGATGTGCCAGGCAACCTTCGTAACAATCTCGTCGAGGCCAACCCGGAAGCCGAGGACGAGATCCTGCGCTACAACCAGTTTGCGGCCAATCACGAGCACATAATCGCGAAGAGTCTTTTCAGCGCGGGGATGACGTGGCCCGGCGTTTTTGTCTTTGACGATCGGCGCGCCGTGGATTATCTCGCTTCGCGGCCCGACGTGGACGCAACCAGGATTGGCTGCGCGGGGCTATCGGGCGGCGGCCTGCGCACCGTAATGCTGACCGCGGCCGACGAACGCATCCGCTGTTCGTGCTGCGTGGGAATGATGACGACTTGGCGCGATTATTTACTGAACAAGTCTCATACACACACCTGGATGGTCTACGTTCCCGGACTCCCGCGGGATTTGGACTACCCTGAGCTCCTGGGGCTGGGTGCGCCGAATCCGGTGCTGGTCCTAAACAACAGGCAAGATCCGCTGTTCACCATGCCGGAGATGGAACGGGCGGACCGCATACTCACGGAAGTGTACAAGAAGGCGGGCGCACCGGAACATTACCGTGCCGGCTTTTACGACGGACCGCATAAGTTCGACCGCGAGATGCAGAAAGAAGCATTTGCGTGGTTTGACCGCTGGCTGAAGAGCTAGAGAGCATGCGTTCAGGCCGGGTTTGATATTATCTCTGCATGCGTTTTTTGATCCTCCCGCTACTCAGCGTGTGTTTATTCCTCGCCGTGGGCGCCGATACCTCGTCCTCCGGACCCATCGAATTCCGCACGCACGTCATCGAGTCCAACATCCCGGGCGGTTACTCGGTAATCGTCACCGACATTAATAACGACAAGCGGCCCGACGTCATCGGCATGACTGCCAAACTGACCGAGTTAGCGTGGTACGAGAATCCGGGCTGGGAACGCCACGTCATGATCAAAGACATGACTGGCATGGTCAATCTGGCCGCTTACGACATCGATGGCGACGGCATCCCCGAGTTAGCCATACAGAATGAGTTCAGCATGGTTGCTTCCAAGAGTCCGGGGCTTGTTTGGCTGCTCCAACATCAGGGCGATCCGAAGGGTCTCTGGAAGGCAACCAAAATCGACCAGGTGATCACGTCGCACCACGTCGCATGGGCAGATGTCGATGGCGACGGAAAAAAGGAGCTAATCAACGCTCCCCTGATCGGTCCCAAGGGTTTGGCCCCTACTTACGATCAAGATAACGTATCGCTGTTCTACTATCGAACTCCCAAGGATTTAGAGGGTGAATGGAAGCGCCTGTTGATTGACGACCAGCTCAAGGGCGTGCTGCACCGCGCCCGAGTCGTTAAATGGAACAACGGTCCGCGCGAACAGATCTTAACGGCCGGTTTCGACGGCATCGTATTGCACGAAGCTACTGGAACGGGGGACAAGATCCATTGGAAAAACACGCTGCTTTCGAAAGGTCACGAAGAGGCGCCGCCCCGTGCCGGAACCAGCGACGTCGCGATGGGACGATTGCACGCGAATCGCATGCTGGCGGCGGTGGAGCCGTGGCATGGCAACGAGGTGGTCGTCTACACGCAAGCTAAGTCCGGAGCATGGCAGCGCAAAGTGATCTTTAGCGAGCTGAAGGAAGGTCACGAAGTCTGCGTAGGCGATTTCAACGGTGACGGACGGGACGACATTGTTGCCGGAGATCGCGCCAAGGGCGAAATTTCGAGCTCCCATATCTTTTATGCGCAGGACGATGAGGGTAAGGAGTGGCATCACGAAATCCTCGACCCGATGGGCATGTCCGCATCCGGATGCCAGGTGAAAGATATCAATCAAGACGGCCGGCCTGACATTGTGATGATCGGCGGGGCAACGCACAACATCAAGTGGTACGAAAATCTGGGGACGAAACCGGGCCGGCAGCATTGAGACGCGGCGAACTTCTTCAAATCAGCCGCCGGCATGCGCTCCGGGCACTGGCGGCGTTCGCCGGAAGCTCGCCTTTACTCCCCCAGCAAGATCCGTTTCGCGATGACAGCCGCATTCCCGGCCTGCGCGAGATGACGAATGCTTTCGATTTCGAACCGGTGGCTTACGCCAAGCTGCCGAGAGCGGTTTACGACTATCCGGCCGACGGAGCCGACAGCGGATTCACTCTCCGCCGCAACCGCGAAGCACTCGACTGGGTGGAACTCCTGCCGAGGAGATTGACGGATGCGGCCGCGCCTCGGACCGCGACGGAAATCCTGGGCACAAAGATGGCGTTTCCACTTCTGGTCTCGCCAACCGCCGGACACGGCGCGCTTGACCCCGACGGCGAGATGGCCACGCATAAGGGCGCAGCCGCGGCGTCCAACACGCCGATGATCGTCAGTAACAACTCGAGCTTCCCGTTCGATAAGATTGCGGCAGCCGCGGCCGGTCCCGTCTGGTTTCAGCTCTATCCCAAACCCGCGCTTGACGCGAACCGGCAGGCCTTGGACAAAGCTCAGGAAGCCGGCTGCCGCGCCGTCGTGGTAACCGTGGATCAGCAGGCGACCGCCTCCGAGCGTTCTTTACACGATCGGAATCTTGCCCCAATCCGGCGAACCAGCGCCCGCTCCGCGCCGCCAAACCCCTATCGCGTGCCCGACTATCGCCTGTGGTACGAATGGAAATTCTTCGACGAAATTCGTCCGCATGTCCGGGTTCCGCTGCTTGCAAAGGGTATCCTGACGGCCGAAGATGCGCGCCTGTGCCTCGAACATGGACTCGACGGCATCTATGTGTCCAATCATGGCGGCAGGTCTCTCGATTACGCGCCTTCCACGCTCGAGGTGTTACCCGAGATTGTCGATGCGGTGCAAGGCCGCGTGCCGATATTGCTGGACAGCGGAATTCGCCGCGGAAGCGACATCCTGAAGGCGCTGGCGCTCGGCGCAAACGCAGTCTGTATCGGCCGGGTTCCGCTTTGGGGACTGGGCGCTTTCGGCGCGGCGGGCGTGCAGCGCGTCCTCGAAATACTGCAGGCCGAACTCGTCCAGGCCATGAGTTACGCCGGGCGGCCTACGCTGGCATCCATCGACCGTAGTCTTGCGACGACGAACTTCCCATGAATCAAAGGCAGGTGGGGAAAATCGCCGATGAAGCTGACGGGCGCGCCGCACCCGTACAGGAATTAGTTAATGCTTTCGAATTCGAGGCGATGGCGAAGCGCAAGCTCGATAGCGCAACGTTAGCCGGGATCGCCGGGAGCGATCGCGCGCCATTCGATCGCATCACCTTCCGCCCCCGCATGATGGTGAATACCACCAAGCTCGATCTCACTGCCGAGTTATTCGGCCAGGAGATGTTCGCGCCGATCGCGATCGGACCGGTATCGCAACAGAAGAGATTCCATCCCGAGGGAGAGCTGGCCATGATGCGCGGCGCCTCCGCGGCCAAGGCCCTGATGGTAATCGCCAGTGATTCAAGTTTCCCCATCGACCGGATTGCCGGTCAAGCCAAGAGGGCGTTCTGGTATCAGGTCTACCCCGAGCACGATATGAACGCCGTGATTGCTCGCGTGCAACAGGCCGTGACCCTCGGCTGCAAGGCGGTGTGCCTCACGTTGGGCGTTCAGTCCAGCGCGGACTGGGCCGACATAGATCGTTTGCGGAAGGAGATCGGCGTGCCGCTCTTGCTGAAAGGAATCATGCGCGCCGACGAAGCCCGGACTTCGGTGGGACGAGGCATTCAGGGTATTATCGTTTCCAACTACGCGGGAAGCCCCGTTGAGGGCTTGGCCGCGCCGATGGAGGCTTTACCCGCGATTGCCGACGCCGTTGACGGAAAGGCGCCGGTCCTGATCGACGGCGGTTTCCGCCGCGGAAGCGACGTGCTGAAAGCGCTTGCACTTGGTGCGCGAGCCGTTCTCATAGGCAGGCCTGCTGTCTGGGGCCTCGCTCCTTATGGAGCGGATGGCGTGCAGAAAGTG
>JBPCKZ010000022.1:0-28483 GCA_051003795.1 Bryobacteraceae bacterium
CCGCGACGATGTGATGCACGGTCAGCATCAACTCGTAACATTCGTCTTCGAGACGCAGCAAACTGGCGCGCAAAAGAGGACCCGACGTCAAGTCAAAACGCTTCCGGGCTTCCGCGACGGTGACCCGGTTCGCCTCCTCGATTCTTTCGGGCCGGTCTAGCGACCGGAGGTCGATGACCGGCGTTTCGATTTCGACCGCCGGTCGAATCCACTGGGTAAGGTGTCCGTCCGACATCCCGAAAGTGGTGCGCAGGATCTCGTGCCGGCTGACGATTTCATGGAAGGCCCGTTCGAGAATCGATACATCGAGCGCGCCTTTGAGCGCGAACCGTACCGCAATGTTGAAAGCGGGATTGCCCTTTTCGATCTGGTCTAAAAACCAGAACCTCTCCTGGCCGAGCGATGCCGGAAAAGCGCAGACCTCCTCGCCTTCCGCGATAGGATCCACAAGTGCTTGATCGGCGCATGGAGCGGATGTCATGAGGGTCCCTTCAAGCCGGTACGCGCTGGCGATGCGCGGCTCGCGAAACGGCTGCGATCTTCGAGCGCGGCGCCGCACCGTACTGTCTGGCGATCTCGAGAGCTTGCGCAACGGCGGCAAGTGTACGGTGCTCCAGCAACTGTTTCGGCGTGAGTTCGAGTCCTGCCGCATTGGCCCGCGCCGCGATCTGAAATAGATGGATTGAATCGGCTCCCAATTCGAACAGGTTGTCGTCCACGCCAACCTGTTTCAAGCGCAGCACGTCCTTCCAAATTCCGGCCAATATTTTCTCGGCGGCCGAACGGGGCGCGACGAACTCGCGCCGGTTCGAATCGCGTGCCATATCGGGAACCGGGAGGGATTTCCGGTCCACCTTGCCGTTCGGCAGAAGCGGGAGCGCGTCCACCACCACGACGGCGCTCGGCAGCATGTAATCCGGCAGCCGCTCGGCGAGAAATTCGCGCAACTGTTTCGAATCCGCTGGGTTCTCAGCCGCGAGACTCACGTAGGCGGCCAGCTTCTTTTCTCCCGGAACGTCTTCCCGCGCCATCACCGCGGCATCCCGCACGGCCGGATGCCGCCGCAGGATGGATTCGATCTCGCCCAGTTCGATGCGGAAACCGCGGATCTTGACTTGGTTATCGAGCCGCCCGAGGAATTCGATCCGACCATCGGGCATGTGCCGGACCAAGTCGCCGGTCTTGTACAGGCGTTCCGGCGTTTGCGAGAACGGGTTGGGAATGAATTTTTCCCGCGTCAGTTCCGGACGCTCGAAATATCCGCGCGCCAGGCCGTCCCCGCCTATGTGGAGTTCGCCCGGCACGCCCACCGGTACAGGCTGTCCGTGCGCGTCGAGAATATAAAATTGAGTATTGTCGACGGGCGGTCCAATGAGCACCGGCCCGGCTCCTTTTTCGACGAGCGAAACGGCCGACCAGATGGTGGTTTCAGTAGGCCCGTACATGTTCCATAGCTCGCCGCCGCGATCCAGCAGTTGGTCCGCTAATTCACGCGGCAAAGCTTCCCCGCCGCACAGCATTTTGAGATGCGGAGTGTCCCGCCATCCCGCTTCGATGAGCAGCCTCCAGGTGGAGGGAGTGCCCTGCAGCGCCGTTATGCCGGAATTTTTCAATTGCGCCAGCAGCTTCGATCCATCGAAGGTCGCCTCGCGACTTGCGATTACCAGCTTCGCGCCCGTGACAAGCGGTAGAAACAATTCGAGACCCGCGATATCGAAGGAGAGAGTCGTCACCGCCAGAAGAGTGTCCCGATCGGTGATACCTGGCTTCTTGCGCATGGAATTCAGCAGATTTACGAAGGCGTTGTGCTGGAGTTGTACGCCCTTCGGCTTGCCCGTCGACCCGGAAGTGTAGATTACGTACGCCAAGTCGCTCGGCGTGACGACGGTTGCCGGCTCACCGCCGCTTTCTTTTCCGATCAGGCCCCAATCGGAATCGAGGCACACGACGCGGGCGCCGACGCCTTGGAGCACCTCGCGTAGATCGACCGCGAGCGGCTCCTGAGTCAACAATACGGCGACTTTCGACTCCTGAATAATGAAGTGGATCCGTTCCCGAGGATAAGCGGGATCGAGCGGAAGATAGGCCGCCCCGGCTTTCAGGATGCCGAGTAGACCCACAATCGTCTCGATCGACCGTTCAACGCAGATCCCGACGAGCACCCCGGGACCGACGCCTAGCTTCGCGAGGTAGTGCGCCAGCTGGTTCGCTTTTCCGTTTAGCTCGGCGTACGTGAGCCGCCGGTCTTCAAAAACCACGGCGATGGCGTGCGGCGTGCGGGCGGCCTGCTCTTCAAACCATTGATGGACGCAAATGCGCGGGTAGTCGGCCGCGGTCCGGTTCCAGTCGATCAGCAGACGTTCGCGTTCCGCTGGAGGGAGCAGCGGCATGAGCGCAATCGGTTGCCGCGTATTAGCCGCGACCGCCTGGAGTTGGGTGCGATAGCAAGAGAGCCAGCGCGCGATGGTGCTCTCGTCGAACAGGCCGGTGTTGTAGTCGCAATCGATCGCAAGCCCGTCGTCCGATTCCATGACGTTGAGGAACAGGTCGAAGTTTACGAACGCTTTGGGATTGGGGTCGGCCTGCACTTCTAAACCGGGGAAGTTCAATCCAGCTCCCACGCGCTCCAGGTTGAACTGGACTTCGATCAAAGGCAGCCGGCTGGGATCGCGCGGCAACGCTAGCTTGCGGACCAGAGTCCCATAGGTATAGTTCCGATGTTCGTAGGCGTCGAGCAATGCGCGTTTGGTTTGATCGAGCAGGTCGGAAAACAGATCCGCTCCGGAAATCCGGGCGCGCAACGGGAGGAAGTTAACGCAGTGCCCCACGAGAGTTTCGCCGTCGAGCAGGGATTGCCCAGCGGTTGGAATGCCGATTACGATATCTTCTTGGCCCGTAAGCCGTGCCAGCAGCGAATGAAATCCGGCGAGCAAAGTCGCGAAGAGCGTGCATCCGTGTTGCGCGCCCGCCCGCTTCAGGTCTTTATAGGTGGACGCGTCTATTGTGCCGCGGTAAGTTGCCCCCCGATAGCCTTTCACCCCCGGCCGCGGACGGTCGACCGGAAGATCGAGCACGGGCGCCGGCTTGGCGAACCGGTCGCGCCAATATTGTTCGGTTGCCGGATCGGGCGTGCTTTGCGACGTGGCGTATTCCGTAAACCGCGACGGTTGCGGCAAGCCGCCGCGCGCGCCCGCGCACTTGGCCGTGTAAATCGTTGAGAGTTCTTCGAGAATGACGTTGATCGACCAGCCATCGCAAACGATATGATGCGCGGTGAACAGCAGCAGGTGCCGGTCCTGGGCGGCCCGGATTAGGGTAATGCGAACCAGCGGCCCGTGGGTGAGATCGAACGCCGTGCGGGCATCCCGTGCGATCATTTGATGAATTCGCTCGTTTCGGGCTGCGTCGTCTAGTGCTGCCAGGTCCTCCAGGGGAACGTCGATGCGCAACAGCGGATGGGCATGTTGGACGCATTGTTCGCTGCCCCCATCGGCCGAAAATGTCGTGCGAAGAGCCTCGTGACGGGAGATGATTTCGTCTAGCGCCTCTCGTAGCTCCGCCTCGCGAAGTTGGCCGTTCATGCGCAAGGTGAACGATTCGTTGTAGGCGCAGGAGGCTTCATCCCCCAACTGCGCCGACAGCCGGATTTCCATTTGGGCTTCGGTCAGAGGCGCGGCTTGTTCCGGCGCGGGAAGCACGCCGCCATCCTGCATTTCGAGAATGCTTTCCTTGAAGGCTCGCGCGACGTCCGCGAGATCCCGTTCGGTATGGGCGGTAGTCAAGAAGCACGGGAAGCCCTCCTGGATGTGAACGCCTTTTTCGCGCAAATGGTAATAGAGAAGCGTGCCGAAGCGCTGATCCGTGGGGAAGCTGAAATAGAACCAGGAGCTGAACGTCTCGATCCGCGTGGGTACTTGGCGCTCTTCGAAAAATTCGTTCAACTCTTTCGCCAGGGCGGCGGTCTTATCCTGCAGCGTTGCCTGCAGCGACGGGCCTTGCTCCTTCAGATGAGTCAGAACGGCGAGAGCCGCCGCGAGTGCCAGGGGGTGGCGCACGAACGTGCCGGCAAAGAACGTGACGCCAACTTCGGGGAACGAATCGTCATCGTAATTCCACATGCCGCCATCGAGCGCGTCCATGAAGGCGGCCTTTCCGGCGAGCACGCCGATGGGGTAGCCGCCGCCCACCACTTTTCCGTACGTGGCGAGGTCGGCGCGGATGCCGAAGTAGGCTTGCGCGCCGCCGGGATGCACGCGGAACCCGGTAACCACTTCATCGAAGATCAGCGCGCTTCCGGATTTTTCCGTTATGGCTCGAATCTCCTCTAGGAATTCCTTCGGGCGCAGCGCGGGGTGGCGGCTCTGCACGGTTTCGATCAACACGGCGGCGAGATCGTCCGCATGCGCCCGGATATATTCGAGCGATTCCGGGGTGCCGTAATCGAGAACGATGACGTTTTCCGTTTTCTGCGAAGGAATACCGGGCGCTATCGGCGCCGAGTGCGGGACGCCCGCTTTTTTGATTCCTTTCACGAGCACCTCGTCGAAGGTTCCGTGGTACGAACCCGCGAAGAGTACGACCTTGTCGCGGCCGGTTACGGTGCGCGCGACGCGCAACGCGGCCATCACCGCTTCGGAGCCGGTGTTAGTGAAAGTGGCGCGTTCCATCCCCGTCATTTCGCAGATGAGCGCGGCAACTTTTCCGGCAAGCGGCGTTTGCGGCCCGATCTCAATGCCTTCGTGAAGCTGCTTCTCGACCGCTTTCACAACGAAATCCGGCGAGTGGCCCAGCAGGATGGGGCCAAAGCCATTCAGGATGTCGATGTACTCGTTGCCGTCGATGTCCCAGAGTTTCGAGCCGCGCGAGCGCGTCGTCACGATCGGGTAAACAAGATCTTTCCATTGCGACCGGAAGCCGGCGGCGACACGCGGGTCGGCGAGGATTTCGCGATGAGCTTGAGTGAAACGCTTCGATCCCGCTGTACGGCGGGTATAACGCTCGATTAAGTTATCGAGGTACGTTTGCTGGCGCGCGGTGAGGTTTCCGGTGGGGCCTTTCTGGACGGGCTTATACGGCCCGAAAGGCTTGAACTCAGGCGTTGCCGGCGGCGTTGCCGACGAGAGCGGCATGGGTGCCGGTTCGATCGCCCGGCCCGCATTGCGTACCATGTCAAGCTGCTGGGCCATGAGTTGCGTCATCGCCTGGAGATGTTGTTGCACCAACCGTTCCATTGCAGTCTCCCCACCCATTGGGGCGGAAACCGGTGTTGGATTCGACTTCGGCAGTACTTCGGCTAGGGCCTCGGCCGGAAGGTTTTCATCGAGAAAGGCCGCGAGCGACTGCAAAGTCGATTGCTCGCCGAGCAATTGACGGAACGTGATCTTGACCTTGAACTTATTTTGGACGGACTGCGTGACTTGGGTCAGAAAGAGGGAATCGAAACCCATTTCGAGAAATGTCGCGGACGCATCCGTCCGCGCGAAGTCCATCCCGGACAGATCCTCGAAAACCGAGGTGAGCATCGTCGCGATGCGACTTTGCCGGTTAGTGCGCTGCTGAATTTGGGGCATGATCTCCGTTACTGGGGACTTGCTTTCGACGCAGTACCGCTTCCGCTCGAATGGATACGTTGGCAGCGCCACTCGATGGCGCGGCGCGTGCGCGTGCACGGCGGGCCAATCCGGCTGCATTCCGGCCAGCCATAGACGCCCGAGCGCGTTCCACATGGTTGCGCCGTCCGAGGGCTTGCGGGAGACATCCGGCAGGGAAGAGACAATCGCCTGATCCGTGTCGCCGGCGTGCTGATGGGCCAGCGTTTTGAGCGTATTTCCCGGTCCTACTTCGATTAAGGCCATGCCGGCTTTTTGACGAAAATGGGAAATTCCCTCGGAAAACCGCACCGGCATCCGGAAGTGGCGCGCCCAATAATGTGGGTCCGTTGCTTCGATCCCGGTGATCCACGTTCCGGTGACGCTCGATATGTACGGAATCCGCGGCGCGTTCAGGCGTACTTGGCGGACCCGTTCGGTAAACGGCTCGATAATCGGGTCCATCATCGCCGAATGAAATGCGTGCGAGGCGTGCAAGCGGCGGAACGCCGCGTCCCGGCTCCTCAGCGTTTCTTCCAGGCTTTCAATTTCATCAAACGGTCCGGAAGCAACGCACAGCGAGGGGCCGTTGATCGCCGCGATGGATAGTTCGGGAGTCAACAATGGCCGAAGTTCAGCCTCCGGCAAGCGGACGGAGAGCATGGCGCCGCCAGGTAAATCCTGCATGAGACGGCCGCGGCGGGCAATCAGCGCGAGAGCGTCTTCGAGGGAGAAAACGCCGGCGATGCAGGCCGCGGCGAATTCGCCGACACTGTGGCCGATCATGGCCTGCGGTTGAATGCCCCACGCCATCCACAATCGCGCGAGAGCATACTCGATGACAAAAATCGAAGGCTGCGCGAGCAGGGTCGCTTCGATCTCCTGTTCAGCCCATGGATCCAAACCCATGTGGGGTCTCAGTATTTCGCGGCACTCATCCACGTGGCGGCGGAAGACGGGTTCGGAGGCATGGAGCTCGCGGCCCATGCCGGTGTACTGCGCCCCTTGGCCGGGAAACAGGAAGGCGGCGCCCAGATTACGTTGCTGCTTGGCGCGCGTGATCACGCGTTGGGGGTCGTTTGTTTCAAGAGCGCTAATGGCGTCCCGCGCGCCGCCGCATACCAGCATGCGCCGGTGTTCGAAGGCGTGCCGTCCCGCTTGAAGCGTATAGGCCGCGCCGTCTAGAGAGATTTCGGGATTTTCACGGAACGCATTCGCCAGATTCGCGGTGGCGGAATCGAGAGCCGAAGCTGTCTTGGCGGAGAGCGGCAATAAGTGACTGCTCCTCCCGCTCGCAACGGACCCCCGCTCGGGCGCTTCTTCGAGAACCACGTGCGCGTTGGTGCCGCCGATGCCGAAGGCGCTCACCCCCGCGCGCCGCGGCATGCCCGCCGTTTCCCACTCCCGAAGCTCGGTGTTTACGTAGAACGGGCTGTTCGCGAAATCGATCCGGGGGTTGGGCGTTTTGAAGTGCAACGTGGGCACAAGCTTCTTGTGCCGAAGCGATAACACGGCCTTGATGAACCCGGCTACCCCGGACGCGACATCCAAATGGCCGATGTTGGTTTTGGCGGTCCCGATCGCGCAGAATTGCTTAGCCTCGGTTCCGGCGCGAAAAGCCTGGGTCAGCGCCGCAATCTCGATCGGATCGCCCAGGCTAGTGCCCGTGCCGTGCGCTTCGACATAGGTGATGGACGCGGGGTTGACCCCCGCATTGGCGTGCGCCATCGCGACGACTCGCGCCTGCCCATCCACGCTCGGCGCGGTATATCCGACCTTTACCGAACCATCGTTGTTCACGCCAAATCCACGAATCACCGCATGGACACGATCGCCATCCGCCACGGCGTCTTCGAAGCGCTTCAAGAGCACCGCTCCAGCGCCCGCGCCGAAAACGGTCCCTTGCGCCTTGGCGTCGAAAGCCCGGCAATGGCCGTCCGGAGATACGATCCCATCGGACTGATACAAATAGCCGCGATTTTGAGGGAATGTGATCGATACCCCACCGGCCAACGCCATGTCCGCTTGATAGGTGAGCAGGCCTTGGCAGGCCTGGCAGATGGCCACGAGCGATGTGGCGCAACCGGCCTGGAGGGTGAAGCTCGGGCCCTTCAAATTCAGCTTGTACGATACTCGCGTGGCAAGGAAGTCGCGATTGTTCCCGAGCATCGTTTGGTAGTTCCCCACCGGGTACGACGCCGCGTAATCCTGCACGAAATCGCGCGTCGGGCAAAGGTGCTCGAGAAAATATGTGTTCGTGCTGCAACCCGCATAAACGCCCGCCAGCCCGTCGTAAGTGAGTGGATCGTAGCCCGCATCCTCAAACGCCTGCCAGCAGCATTCGAGAAACACGCGCTGCTGCGGATCCATGACTTCGGCTTCCTTGGGATACATGCCGAAGAACGCGGGATCGAACATTTCGGCGTCCTGGAGCATGGGCCGGGCCCGAACGTAGTTAGGGGAGTTTTTCGCGGCCCCTTCGTGGAGATCCTCGTCGTCGAAGCCGGTAATCGATTCGATGCCGTTCTTCAGGTTTTCCCAAAATTGCGGGATATCGCGCGCGCCGGGAAAGCGGCCGGCCATGCCGATTACGGCAATTCCATCGACCATCCGCGCGCTTTCACCCGCGCTCATCGATTCGCCCCCGCTTTGGCGCGTTTCCGCCTGGCAATGGCTTCCCGTTGCCGGTTGGCCCGATCCCGATCGGCGGCAAATACCGAAGTTCCGCCACCTTTGGCTCCGATACGTTTGGCGAGCGAACTTACGGTCGCAAATTGGAACAACTCGGTAACTGGAAGGTTCATGTCGAGTGCCCGGTTTAGCTCGGCGTGAGCGGCCATCAATAAGAGCGAATCGCCGCCCAGATCAAAAAAATTGTCGTCCATGCCGACGCACGGCTCCCCGAGCAGCTTCCGCCAAACGGCGGCAATCGTCTCTTCCGTTTGATCGACAAGCGCGGCGGTGGCCGCGGCCGCTTCGGGGGCGGGCAGCGCGCCGCGATCCACTTTTCCGTTCGGCGACAACGGCAGCGAAGCTAATCCCACGAAGGCCGAAGGAATCATATAGCTGGGCAGCTTCGAGGCGAGGAAATCGCGCAGGTCCGCCGGAACGGCCGGAACGACATAGGCCGCCAGCCGCTGGTTTCCCGCCGTTCCGGCCTTTCGCGCCACCACAACCGCCTGCCGCACCGCGGGATGCTCGTTCAAGACCGCCTCGATCTCGCCCAATTCAATTCGAAATCCATTGCTCTTGATCTGATCGTCGGAACGCCCCAAAAACTCCAGGGCTCCATCGGGCCGTTCCCGCGCGAGGTCCCCGGTCTTATAAAGCCGTGCCCGGGGATCGCTCGAAAACGGATCGGGAATGAACTTCTCCAGGGTCAAAGCGGGCTGATTCAAATACCCGCGCGCGATACCCTCGCCTCCCGCGTAAAGCTCGCCGGGCGAACCTGGCGCCACGGGCCGCAAATCCGCATCCAAAAGATGGACTTGCGTATTCGCGATGGGCTTGCCGATCGGGACACCCTGGCCCGCCGCATCGCCGGGGACAACGGTATGGCAACAAGTGAACGTGGTTCCTTCGGTCGGTCCGTAGCCGTCGATCAGGCGGCAGCCGGGGACCGCCTCCAAGAACCTCTGGACGTGCGGCCGGGAAAGCACGTCGCCGCCGGCCAGGAGTTGTTTCAACGTTCTGAAGCCATCGATATTCCGGTCCACCATAACGTGGAAGAGGCCCGCGGTCAGCCACATCGTCGAAACGCCGAACCGTTCAATGGCTCGCCCGATTTCGTCGAGCGAGGGAGCGTGCGGCGGCATGAGCGCCAGCTTTCCGCCATTCAACAGCGCGCCCCAGATCTCGAACGTGGAAGCGTCGAACGAAATGGGAGCGAGTTGAAGAATCACCTGGCCGGCGTCGAGGGCGGCATAATCGGTTTCCCGCACCAGCCGTACGACCGAGCGATGTTCAATCATGACGCCCTTGGGACGGCCGGTCGATCCCGACGTATACATCACGTACGCTAAATTGGCGGGACCCGCGCCGCTTTCGGGATTCAAGGCGCTCTGGCAGGCGATTGCGCGGGCGTTCTCGGCGAGCCAACGCGCGTCCAGCAGAAGCGGCGCCGCCGTGTCGCGCAGCATGAATTCCCGGCGTTCGACGGGGTAATTGGAATCGAGCGGAACGTAAGCTCCGCCCGCTTTCAAAATCCCGAGCATGGCCACGATCATGGCCACCGACCTTTCGAGGCTCATAGCCACCATTGCATCGGGCCCGATACCCAAGCGGATTAAGCGGTTCGCCAGCCGGTTCGCTTGTTCGTTCAACTCGCGATAACTGCATGTGGAAGTGCCCGCGAGTAAAGCCGGCGACTCCGGCGTTTGGGCGGCTTGCTCTTCGAATACATGATGGATGCAGCGATTCACGCTCATTGGGTTCAGGCTACTTGCAGATTAACCGCGAGCGGTGCGGAAGGCACTAGGCCTGAAGGCTCAATAGGTACTGGTAAGGATTTAGTGCGCCGATCAACCTGCGCGAATTCCGATCGAAGCAGCCACCCGAGAGGCGTGCTCCGCGTGCCCGCGTTGGGGAAGCGGACGCGTTTATTTTATCGGTTGGCGCGCGGCGTTATGAAACAGCGTGGATGATGCGGGATGAAAATCCGGCAGGCCGTGAGAGGAGTTGATGGTACGTGGGATGGGAGGGGGTCAGCCCAGTTTGCGGGCTATTGGGGGCTGCTGAAACAGCCCCGGATAAGCAAGAGGAAGCTAATACGCGCCTTTGCGCAGCAGCACGGTTCCGATGGTCCGGAATAAGATGCAAAGGTCCAGCCATACCGACCAGTTGCGCACATAGAACGTGTCGAACTCGACGCGTTCATCGTACGAGGTGTCGTTGCGGCCCGACACCTGCCATAGCCCGGTTACGCCGCCTTTCACCTTCGAATAAAGGCTGAAGTTCGACCCGTATCGAGGGATTTCCGCCTCCACGATGGGCCGCGGGCCCACCAGGCTCATCTCTCCGGTCACGACGTTCCACAATTGCGGCAGCTCGTCGAGCGAAGTGCGGCGCAGAAAACGCCCGGCACGGGTCACGCGCGGATCTTTTTTCAGTTTGTGATCCCGGTCCCACTCCGCGCGCAACGCGGGATCGGCTTCGAGATGATGGCGCAGCAGCGCCTCGGCATCGCGATTCATCGAGCGGAACTTCCAGGCGGTAAACTCTTTCCCGCCTTGCCCAATGCGCCTCTGGCCGTATAGCAGCGCGCCGCGCGAATCGAGTTTGATCCACAACGCGATCAGCGCGACAAAAGGCAGGATGGCACAGCCTCCGCCAAGCGTGAGCAGCAAGTCCATAACTCGCTTTGCAATCCTACGCTTATAGGCCATAACCTGTTGGCTTACTTCAAGTCCCAGCATGCCGCCGACGCTTTTGGGGCTCACCCATAAGCTCGAGACTCCGATCAGGTCGGGAATTACCAGGATGTGGGAGAAGCTGAAGCCGCAGCGTTCCACGATCGAAAGAGCGTCCGCGTGCGGTACGCCCGGCATCGCGAGCACCGCATACCCGCGGCATTGCGTGCCGCCCATGCGCGAGGCCAGTTCGCGGCCGGCGAGAACGGGAACACCTTGGATGCGGCTCGGCGCATCCAAGGTATCGTCCACGACGGCGACGGGCTTCAAGCCCAGACCCGGTTCCCGCAACATCGCCTTGACGGCCAACTGAGCGGTTTTTCCGGCGCCAAACACCACGGCCGGATAGCCCCACCAACTCTCGTTCGCGAAAATGCCCCGGACGAAGGCCCGCAGCATCGGAACCAGTGCCACGCTCAAGGCGATCGCCAGAAACAGGACCCAAGTGAAATAGCTGCGCGCGCCGCGCATCGAGACCGTGCCGGCGGCAAGGAACAGAAACACGAGCGTGGAAGAAACCGTCACGCGCCGGAGCTCTTCGGGCGGGCTAAGGGCCACCCCCGAATACAGGCCCACCGCGCCGTAGACAACGATGAAAACGAACAGAAAGGGCCACATTTGCAGATAGCCCTCGAGCCCGACACTTCGGTGTAGCGCCAGCTTGCAGGCGATACCGATCGCCACCGAGAGCAGCAGGCTGAATACGTCCGTAAGTATCAAGGACCCGATCATGTAGTAGGGGCGGCTCGCGGGAGCAAAGGTGAAGGCCGGATTGGTGGTGATCGCCGTCGTGGATGTCATGTCGCTCGTATGGGCGCGGGGGAGGGAAACGTGAAGCCGTGTAGGTTCCACGCGCGGAATCTCCGCCGCGCCTAGTCCGTTACGAAACCAGGTTTACGTTTAAGCAGCTTTTGGCCCGGGCGAACCAGGCCGCAGCTTTCCTGAAACTTCACGATCCGCTTACCTGCAACGCGGTCGCTTTCCAATCCTCAGCCGGACGAGCCAAGACGCTCCGATAGACAGCGAGGGTTTTCTCGATCATTGCCGGCAGGGTGAACTGGCGTTCGTAACGCGCTCGCCCCGCCTGGCCCATCGCAAGGCGCAGCGCCGGACCGATTAAGAGAGCGGTAATCCGCTCGCGCAGCGCCGCTTCGTCTTCGCCCGGCGTTAAGAAGCCCGTTTCGCCATCGGCCACGGCTTCGGAGACTCCGCCAACGTCGCTCGCCACTACCGGCAGTCCGGCCCGCATGGCTTCGAGGATGCTGAGCGGGAACCCTTCCCAATTCGTGGGCAGGGCGAAAATGTCGGAGCCGGCAAGAATCTCGGCTATGTCCCGACGGTTGCCCAAGAACTCGGTCCGGTCCGTTAGGCCTAAACGCGCCGCTTCGTGCTCCAGTTGAACGCGGGTCGGACCGTCGCCCACGAAAGAAATTTTGAATGGCAGCTTCACCGGCGCCATCGCCCGCAAGAGCCGGATCTGGCTCTTCTGCCGGGCGCATCGCGCCACCATGGCAATGCGCGGCGCCGGACTCAAGCCGTGGGCCGCCCGGAACGGCGTATCCGGGATGCCGTTGTGAATCGTAACGAGATTCTCCCGGTCGCCGACGCCGCGGCTCAACGCCATCGCGCGATTTGCTTCGGATACGGTGATGGTCTTCGCGCCGCAGCGGGCCATGAGTTTTTCGCTCGGGATTCCGGCGGCTTTCCATTTCCAGGAGGTCCCTTGGGCGAACGACCAGGTGTGGGCCGTGAATACCGACGGCACGCCCATCCATCGCGCGGCCGCCCGGCCCAGGATTCCCGCTTTCGAGGTATGGGCATGCACCAGATCCGGTTGAAACGACCGGATCAGCCGCGCGATCCGCGCCAACGCCTGGACGTCTTTTAGCGGGCTGATGGGCTGGACCAACCCGGGTATCACCGCATGGCGGATATTCAAGCCGGCGGCGGCTTCGGTTAGATACCCTTCCTCCCCGACGCCTAGCAATAAATCGCAGGAGTTCCGAAAGCCCTTGAGTAAGTCGTGCAGGTGGACCTGCGCCCCGCCTAACTCAGCCCGCGTGATTAAATATAGGATTTTCATCGAGGTGACTCAGCAGTTACTCAACACGTGCCATGTTTGGCGCGCCACGGCGTCCCAGTTATACCGTTCCGCTCGCGCCAGGCCCTTGGCGCGCATCGCGCCGCGGAGCGTTTCGTCCCGCGCCACGCGCAGAATCGCATCGCCGATGGAGCCGGGGTCGCGCGGATCCACCAGCACGGCCGCATCCCCCACTACTTCGGGCAGCGACGTGTTGTTCGACGCGATTACCGGGACTCCGCACGCCATTGCCTCGAGGGGAGGCAGCCCGAAGCCTTCGTATAAAGACGGGTACACCAACGCCATCGCTCCCGAATAAAGAGCCGGAAGTTGTTGGTCGTCTACATAGCCCGTCACGTGCACTCGGGCGGGAAGCTTGCCCACGGTCACATTCGAGAAGACCAGCGACGCTCCTTTGGCGCCGGCAACCACCAATTGGATATCCTCGGACAATTTCGCCAGCACGAGACTCCAGGCTTCCAAAAGGCAAAGCAGATTTTTGCGCGGCTCGACCGAGCCGACACAGAGCAGGTACGGCGCGCTTCCCACCCCCAGCGACTCGCGCATCGCGGCAATCTCGTCCGCGGGACGCGGGTGGAAGCGCGCATCGACGCCATTCGGTATGACCGTCACTTTCGACGGATCGACCCCGAAGCGTTCGACGATGCGCCGCTTCGTAAATTCGGAAACGGAAATTATATGGCGCACTTTACGGGCGAGCCGGGGGAGCAGCCACCCATACCATGCCGCGAACCGCGGATTGAACCATTCGGGGCGGTCGAGCGGAATCAAATCGTGAAACGTGCAGACCTGATTGGCGATCGCGAGCGGGCCCGTATTGTTGGGGCTCCAAAGCATCCGCCCGTTCACGGCGCCCGGCAAGTAGAACTGTTCCCAGAGATGCCCGGCCGCGCCCTTGAGCGGACGGTCCGGCCGTATCTGCTGAATCTTCCCGCCAAACCGCTCCGCGAGCTCCAGGGCGTAGCGCTGCATTCCGGTGGGGCGGTGGGCGTAAAAACGGGAATTTAAGGCAATGGCTGGCATGTTATGGAACCGCGAGTTATGGGACCGCGAGTTCTTCGACTCCGATCGCCGAAAGCACGCCCCTCGGCACGAGCGGCCCTTCAAAAAATCCGGTCGAGCGGATCACCACCGCCACCATGCAAATGCAGACAAACGTTTCCGCGCTCACCACCGACCAAGCCATTCCCAGGTGGGCGAACCGCCGTGCGAGTAGGAAAGCCAAGCCGATATTCAGTGCGCCCGCGGCCAGAATGATGCGGTTCACGACGCCATCGCGTCCGAGCGGCAGCAGCCATTGCAGCCCGATCGAATAGGTGAAGGAGAGTAGAAACGGCAGCACCGACAAAATGCGCAGTGCTTGCACGGCGGGGTCGAACGCCTGGCCCATCAGAATGCGGATCAGCACGGGCGCCGTTAGATACAGCAAGCCGCCTGTAACCATCCCCCCCACGCCCATTACCGCGGCGCCCATGCGCGCGAGAGACGCGCCGCGCGCCGGATTGTAAATCGCCAAGTGGCTCAGGCGCGGATACAAGGCCTCGCGAATGGGATTCAACAGGCCAAACGCCGCCTTGCCGATTTTCTCGGCCGAGGAGAAGTAACCCACCACCACCGGCGGCGCGAATAACCCGAGGATGAACGCGTTCCCGGCCCCGTAGAGGCTCTCCCCGCCGCGGAACACAAACATCGGCCAGCCGGTCCGCAACGCTTCCCGGACCAATTCGAAAGAAGGCGCGCGGAACGGAATGGCGCGGTACGCGAGCCAAATCCCGGCCACGCTCGATAATGCGGGCGCGATACCTTGCAAGGCGAGCACTTTCCATCCGTCCGCGGGCGCGTGCACGAAGATAAAGAGTCCGGCCAGCGCCACTGCCTTTCCCGAAATTTCGAGCGTAGCCGCCACCCGCATCCGTTCCAGGCCCTGGAAAAACCAGAGCGGCAGAAATCCTTGCGCCACGGCGTAAAACAACCCGGCCAGCAGCAACCTCGGGTTGTCCCGCAGCAGCGGAATGAACCGGGCGGCGAGCAAAGCCAATGCGGTTCCGGCCATCGCGAGGCCCATCTGCGCGCCCAATACGCCCGCCATAATCCCGCCGCAGGCGTCTCTCGAATCCCGATGCCGCGCGATCTCGCGTGTCGCCGAAAGATTGAATCCAAATTCGATCAGTAGAACGATCAGCTCGCCTAGCGCGCCGACGAATGCCACCGTGCCCCAACCCGCCGGCCCCAACGTTCGCGCCAGGTACGGCACGCTCACCAAGGGCAGCAGCTTGCGGCCAAACTGGACACCGTACATGGCGGCCATGTTTTCGACGAGCTTATGCCTAAGAAACCGGAGTAACGTTCTCATGCCCAATTCGAGTTGCGTTTCATCGCGACTTATTCCGCTTGTCCCTTAAAGGTATCGGGGGCGCTGTTAGTCGAAGTAAGATTGCGTTGTATGGCGAACTTCACCAAGCCCACAATGTCGTGGATGCCCAGCTTGCGCATGATATTCGAGCGGTAAGTATCCACTGTTTTCGGGCTGATATTCAGCAGCGTGGCGATATCTTTGGGCCGCATGCCGTCCACCAGAAACGCGAACACTTCGTATTCCCGGCGGCTGAGCGAAGCGAGCGGGCTTTCCGCTTGACCCCTGCGCCGGTCTCCCAACGTCTCGCGCCGCATCAAGGGCGTTAGATACTGTCCACCGTCCTGGATATAGCTGATCGCATCCAGCAGATGCCGGGCCGGGCCTTCTTTTAGCAGGTATCCGTTCGCGCCGCTGCGGAAAACTTCCTTCAGCATCTCTTCGTCCCGGCTGATCGAAAGCACGATGATCTTGGTGGGGCAATTGGCGTCCCGAATCTTGCGAATCACTTCCACGCCGTGCAGTTTCGGCATGTTGAGATCGAGGACCGCGAACTTGGGTTGCAGCGTGGTGATCAACTCGACGGCGGCAAAGCCGTCGCCGCACTCGCCCACGATGTCGAACTCCGGCTTAGTCCGGAACAGGGCGGCAATTCCCTCGCGCACGATCGAGTGATCGTCGGCCAAAACCAAAACAATGGTGACGTTTGCTGATGGATTCATGGGTAAATTCTTTTCCAGGGCGGAGTGGAGGGGCGGCTTACGGCACGATTCCGCGGATTCCGTAAAGTGCGACGGTCGCCCATTTGACGTAGCGGTCGATCTTGGCAACCATGCTCTGCGGGACTACCAGCATGTCGCCCGGCCGGAGCGAGATATCTTCGCGGATACCTTCGGCGGTCATGGCTTTTTTGATGTCTATGATCTTTACTTCGGCCATCTCGGGGTCGATGCGGCGCAGTAGAATCACTTGGGAATGTTTGGCGCTGTCCTTAAACCCGCCGCTGAGCGCGATCGCCTCGATCGCCGTCATCCCGCCCCGGATTTCGAGCGTTCCGGGACGATTTACTTCGCCCGCGACCGTGATCTTCGGCTTTACGAAATCTTTCAATAAGACGGTAACTTCGGGGTCCTTCAGGCGGGTGTTGGCCTTCGCCACAATAGCGCCGGAGGCTTCTTCGAGGGTCAGACCACCAATCTTGACCTCGCCGACCAGTTGAAGCGACACGAAGCCGTCGGGCTCCACCGACACGGTACCGTTATATTCGGGCGTGTAACGGTATTGCACCTCGACGACATCGTTCGGCTGCAGGCGGTAGCGCGGGTTGCGCTCTTGCAGCGCGGGCCCGGCCGCCGCTTGCGCGAACATAAAGGCGCCCAGGGCGATGATGGAAATAAAAGTTTTGTAGGCCGGCATATTAAATCCGCTTGTAAATGAAATTCGGAACCGGGTAAGTTCTCTTGTTGAGAACGAACCCAAGCAGCGTGCTCGCCGATACCTTGATCAGTTTGCGCGCCTGCTCGATGTGATCCTTGCGCGTTTCGCCGGCCGCCACCACCAGCACCACCCCATCGATATGCTTGCTCAGATATAGCGCCTCGGACGATCGGCGTAAGGACGGGCAATCGATCAACAGGTATCCGAATTTTCCGTCGAGCGAGTGAAATCCGCCGGCTTGGCCAAGAGAGTTAGCCGAACTTCCGATTAACTCAGGTCCGGGTACGGTCCACACCATCGAAGATACCGGCACGACCCGCCTGTCGAGTTCCCGGGAATCGGCGGAGACGATGCGGTTCAAGCTGCCGCTAGGCGCGATGAGGACGCGCTCGCCGGTGTGCCGCGCCAGCTCTCTCGCGAGCGATTGAACCACGGTGGTTACGCCTTCGCCCGGCGAAACCGCCGTGAACGCGAACCGTCCGCATTGCCCGCCGCTCTTGCGAGCTTGCATCAGCGTGTAAATCAAAGGCACGTAGAAGCCGTCCGGCACCGCCGGTTCGGCATGTCCGCGCTGCAACGGACGCGTCTGGACCGCACCGTTTTCCGCTTTCTGGTCGTCGATCGCCGGGTTGATCACTGGGTCCCTCGCGGGTTCTGGCGCGTCAATTCGATAACTCGTCACCGTACGATTTCCTCCGCGATCTCTTTCTGGACACTCAATTCCATGGAAAACTCGCGCGCCGGCGGCTGGCCCGCGCCGCGCAAGTTAGGAACGGTCGCGAGAACGGGAATGTAAGTCAGCCCTTCCAGTTCCCAGGGCGTATGGACCGTCCCGCGCCGGATTCCGATCAGAAACGAAACGCCCAGGATCGCCAGCGTTCCGAAAAGAAATCCGGCAACTACCGCGCCCGAAAGTTTCGGTTTTGCGATCAGCGGGACACTCGAAGGCTCCGCCACCGCGACGTTGGCGATCTTGTCTTTGTCGAGAGCGTCCGTAATGCGCGCTTCTTCGCGCTTCTTCGCGTAGAGTTGGTAACTCTCCTCGGCATTCTTGATCGTGCGGTTGAGATCGCCGTCGTCGGCCGTCGATAGTTCGAGCTTCGCCAATTCCCGCCGGTATCCGGTTACGTGTTGCGATAGTCCCTCGGAACGGGCCTGCAGGGTGTTGGCGCTCAATTCGGCCTGCGCGAGCTCCGCCGCCAGGCTCTGGCGCAAAGGATTCACGTCCGTGGTCTCCTCGGTCGCGGCCAGTTTGGAGGCCTGCCCGAGCGCGGATTGAGTATCGGAGATCTGTTGCTCTATCTGTAAGACGTTTCTATCGTTCGGCAACAGCCTGGCCAGCAACTCGGTGCGCTTGTTCCGCATCTCCGCCAGCATGGTGCTCAGCCGCTCGACCGAGTACTGATTGGGAATGCTTCGCGCCTGCGTGGTGATGCGCGCATTCATGCCGGAGAGCTTTCCATTCAGCGTCGCGATCCGGCGCCGCGTTTCGTCCCGGGTAACTTGAGTATCCCGGAGAACGCCTTCGAGATCGATTAACTTATGCAGGTTCAAATCCTTCTGTTGAGCGAGCATGACGATGTCGGTCTTCCGCTGAAATTGCGCCAGTTTGGTTTCCGCTTCGCGAAGCTCCCGCTCATACAGCCGGGCCTGTTGATCGAAGAACCGGTAAGTGCCGGACGCGCCATGCACTTTCAAATGGATCTTCATGTACTCGTCGGCAAGAACCTGCAAGACGAGCGCGGCGAGCGCCGGATTACGCGCCGAATAAGCGACCTTGATCATGTTCGCCCGCGGCACCGGAGAAATCTTGATATCCCTCGCGAGCTTTCGCGCGGCTTTCTCGAGGAGCAGCGCCCGTCGTTCCGGCGCGTCGCCCGGATTGAGGCTTGCCAGATCGCACTGCCGCGCGACTTCGCGAAACAGTTCCCGGCCGGAGAGCAGCGCCATTTCAGTCGCTATCTGCGCCTCGCCGACCTCGCCGCGCCCCGTGGCGGATGCCTGCGCCGGACTTACGATCGCTTCCGCCCGCTCGTTCTTCACCAGGAGAATCATCTCCGATTCGTATACATCGGGTTTCAGAAAAACGACCGCCGCCGTTATAACCAAGAGCAGAATAAAAAGCGGGAAAATAGAGCGTTGCCGGCGGAATAAAGTATCGGCCACATCGCGCAACGTGAGCGCGGAACGTTGCGATTCGATGCGCGATTCGATGGGCGAAGCGAGGGATTTTTGTGACATTTTATTCCATTGAAACGTTTGAATAAGTAATATTGGGCAGGCTACCGCCCTTTAAGTCCCGTCCATGAGTTCCCGCTCTCGGCTTCAGCAACCTGGAGCGATTAAATCCAGGGTAGCCGCTACTACCCCCGTAAACAAGGAATTGGAGTAAGCGAAGTACTAGTACGTCGGTAAGTCCGGTCCTCGTAACACCAGCGTACGTAGGTGAAAGTAATGCTCTATCTTAGGTTGCACGAAGCAAGTGTGCGGGAGAGTGGACGGGCAGTCAAGTCAGTTTGTTGCTCGGTACCTACGAAATTTCTGGCAGGGGGGTCGGACGACTCCGAGATCGCTAAAACCTTCCGCCTTATAATTCGGGGATGCGCGTCAAATCGTCTACTACCCCTGCTCCTTGCGAGGGAATACAACGAAAAATGGAAGGCTCAATGCCAAATTGTTCTTTGTAATTACTTCCAATTTCGCGAGTGAACGGGCCGATGGAATCCGGACGAACCAGATTCACGGTACAGCCGCCAAAACCGCCTCCCGTCATGCGCGCGCCATAAACTCCGTCCATGCCGATGGCGGCATTTACGAGAAAATCGAGTTCCGGGCAGCTAACTTCATAGTCGTGCTGAAGGCTCAAGTGCGACTCGACGAACAGTTCGCCCATGCGCTCGAGATCGCCGCGCCGGGTGGCATTCACAAACAAAGCCACGCGGGCAATCTCGCCGACCACGTGGCGCGCCCGCCGCCGGACAACCGCGGGCAGCGGCGTCCGTTCCAGTTCTTGCGGCGTGGCGTCGCGCAAGCTGTGGACGCCCGGGTAAAGCCGGTGCAGCGCGTCGACGGCCATGGCGCATTGCTCGGTTCGTTCTCCGTACGCGGATTGCGCCAGCTCGTGCTTCACCATGGAGTTTACGGCGAGAATCGCCACATTCTCCGGCAACTTCACTAGCTCATGCGTGAGGCTGCGGCAATCCAGTTCGACCGCGCGCTGGGATTGGCCGAAAACGGAAATGTACTGATCCATGATGCCGCTCGGCATCCCGATGAACTGGTTTTCCGCCTTTTGGCAGAGTTGAGCCAGCCGGAGCGGATCGATCTCGCGCCCATCGAGCAATGCCAGGGCGGTAGACACCTCAAGCGCCGCCGAAGAGCTCAAGCCCGAGCCGTCGGGCACCGTGCTGCGGATCAAAATGTTGGCGGGCTCGATAGGGAATCCGGCATTCAAGAGCTGTTGGGCGACTCCCATGACGTAGTCCGTCCAGTGTCCTGTCCGTTTTGCTCCGCGGATGTCCTCGACGGGAACATTCAATGTGTCTTTGTAGTGTTCGGAAATTAGATGCAGCCGCGCGTCGCGCGACGGTCCTCGGGCGGCATAAGTCGCCAAATCGAGCGCGATGGGAAGGACGAAGCCTTGGTTGTAATCGGTGTGTTCGCCGATAAGATTTACCCGGCCAGGGGCGCGATATACGCGTATTTCCTTGCCCGGCACCGGCGTGTTCGCGCCAAAAAGTTTTTGGAATTCCTGGATCACGACACTCACTTCTCCGATGACAAGGATAGCGAAACCGCCGTGGGCTCGATGCGCCCGGAAGTGCGGGAACGTACGGCGGGAACGCTCTACGCTCCCAGCGGCAACTCAACCGGCGTTTTTCGCGGCGTCGTTCCCGTACAGGGAAGCCAGGTAACTGTCGACCGTTGCCGGAAATAGCCGGGAGAGCGCGACGAACGCCCAACCCATGCGCGGGACCACCACCGTCCTGGCGTCCCGTTCCACTCCGCGCACGATCGCCGCCGCGCATTGCTGCGCGCTAATCGCAAACCTCTTTCCGCCAGCCACCTTTTTCGGAGGATGCGTCCCCAGCGCGTGCCGCTGAAATGCCGTTTTTACGTACCCCGGGCAAACCTGGATGGTATGAATGCCGTCGACCTTCAGCTCCATGCGTAGCCCGTTGGTGAGCGAACCCATGGCCCATTTGGTCGCTGAATACAAGGTGAGCCACGGCACGGTCAGCTTGCCTGCAATCGAACCGACGTTGACGATCGTTCCCGATTGGCGTTGGCGCATGTGCGGGACGACGGCCTGAATCATCCCCAGCGGAGCGAAGAAGTTCAGCTCGAACATTTGCCGCGCTTCTTCAAGACGCGGATTCCACGAGGCCCAGTACATACCCATCCCGGCGTTATTGACCAGCACGTCGATCCGGCCGTACCGTTCGATGGTACGCTCAACCACGCGGTCTCGCGTTTCCTGTCGTGTGATGTCGCCGGCGGTGATTAGCGCTTCCGCTCCGCCAACCGAGGCCAGCTTTTGCTCGGACCTGGCGGTCAACGAGAGAAGCGATCCTCGCGCGCGAAATGCCTCCGCGCAAGCCGCGCCGATGCCTTCGGAGGCGCCTGTTATCACCACCACCTTGCCGTCCAGTTTCAGCGGCGTTCCTCGACAAGGGGCAGAGTCATGCTCCTCATTGTAATTCCCAGCCCGTCGCGCGGGTCTGGCCGCGGGTGCGACGGTCTACAATAAAACATGTCGAAGTTGCTGCCCCTTTTCCCTTTGCGGATGGTCGTTTTCCCCCGCACGCAGCTTCCCTTGCACATTTTCGAGGATCGTTACAAGGAGATGGTCGGCGAGGCGATCGCCGCTAAATCGGAGTTCGGAATCGTGCTGGCAAAAGATGAAGGCATCGTCAGCTCGGGGTGCACCGTCCTGGTTGAAAAGGTGCTCGCCGAGTATCCCGATGGACGTCTGGATGTTTTGACGCGCGGCTTCCGCCGTTTTGAAATCGTGCAACTGAATCAGGATAAATCGTATCTGCAAGGTCAAGTCGAATTCTTCGACGACGAAGAGCCGGGCCCGGCCGCCGTCGAACTTCAACAAAAAGCCCTGGAGCAGTACAAAAGCCTGGTCGAAAGCGGCGAGATGAAAGGAAACTCCGATCCGAACCTGTCCGATCCGCAACTGAGCTTTCAGTTGGCGCAGGCCGTGCAGGACACGGATTTCCAGGCGGTTCTGCTGCGAAACCGCTCCGAACCCGATCGCCTGAAACAGCTCAGTTGGTTCTTGAGCCGGTACGTCCCTAGACTGAAACAGACAACCAGGATGAAGCATCTTGCCCCACTCAATGGCTACGGCGCAAAACCAGCGGGACTCTAAGCGCTGGTCCGGCGCGACCGTCGATTTCGCGAGCCGTCTCGACCGCCCTTTAGACATGAAGCCAAGACCGGGCCCGATCGTGGTGTCGCTGCTCGCTCACGGGGTTTTGGTCGCGTGGCTCCTGCTCGGGTCCGCCGCGAACCTGCCCCGAAATCCTTCCGCTTATGAGCAACTGATCTCCACGCACGAGTCCAAGCTGGTTTGGTATCAGTTCAAGGACAAGCTGCCCGATGTCTCGCCGAAGTCTTCGGCGGACCGGCGTCCGCCACGCGCGGACATCAAGTTAAGACAGTCGATCGTCTCGTCCCCGAAAAACGCCCCGAAAGCAACGCAAATGGTCTGGCAGCCCCTACCGGAAATCAAACTTCCGAAAGAGGTGGCGTCGCCCAACATCTTAGCCTTGAAGCTCCCGCCCGCGACCCCGGCCCCGATCGAGCGCAAGGTCTTCGAGCCGCCGCGTCCGGTCGTGAAATCGGCGTCCTCCCAACCGGTACCGATGCCTGCCGTCCCCGATATAAAACCCTTCCAGCAGAGGAACGCCGAAGCGCTTCGGCAACTGGCCGCGCTCCAGCCCCGGAAAATCTGGAAAACCTTCGAAGCTCCGCCGCCTCGCAAGATCGTGGCTTCTTCCGAAGCTCCTCTCCTGCCGGCCGTGCCGACGCTGATCGACGCGAACGGGTCCAAAACTCTTCCGCAAAATTTTGCCGCTTTGCCGAAGGTATACAAGCCATTTACCGCCCCCGCCGCGAAGGCTCCCGGCGCGAACGGAGCGGGTGCGTCGGCTGCGGAGGCGCCCGCGCCCCCCGAGCTCGAATCCGGCGCGCCGTTTGGCGGTACGTCGTCCAATAGCCTGAATGCGGCCGTGGTCGGGCTGAACCCCTCGGACCGGCTCGCGCCGCTTCCCGAAGGCTCGCGGGCCGCGCAATTTTCGGTCGGTCCGAAGCTGAATCCCGACGGTGGAACCGGGCCGGACGGGAAGGGCGTCACCGTCCCCAATCTCATGGTGCGGGGCGGCGGGCAGGATACCCGGCCGGCATTGATGGCGCGAAATACGATTGCGCGAACCGCCGTTCCAGGGTTTCTCCGGCCCTCGGCGGCCGACGCCGTACGCGATGCTTCGAAGTACTTGACCGTCCATGATATTGGCCACGCCGCTCGCGTTGCGGGCGCTCCCGATCCCCGCTTTGACGGACGCCAGGTCTACACCACGGCGATTCAGATGCCGAATATCACCAGCTACATCGGCAGTTGGCTGATGTGGTATGCGGAACGCAACGACGTTCCCCTGAATGCCGGAGAAATTACTCCGCCGCTGCCGCATCGAAAGGTCGACCCCAAGTACGTTCCGACGGCCGTCGAGGAGCGCGTGGAAGGCCAAGTGCGCCTGGCATGCGTCATTCAGAAGGACGGCCGTGTCGATACCGTTTCTCTCGTCAAGAGCTTGGACGATCGCCTCGATCGAAGCGCGATGGACGCTCTCGCTAAATGGGAGTTCACGCCGGCCATGCGCAATGGCGTTCCGGTGGATGTGGATGTGATTGTCGAGATCCCATTCCGCCTCGCTCCTCAAGCCGGAAGATGAGGCGGCAGCACCTGATTTTCGACGCGGACGACACGCTGTGGGAAAACAATATCTATTTCGAGCGGGCGTTCGACGAATTTTGCGAATTCCTCAACCATTCCTCCCTGACGCCGGAAGCGATCCGGACCGCGCTCGATGAAATCGAAATCGCAAACAACAAGATCCACGGTTACGGCGCGCTCAACTACGGCCGGAATCTGAGCCAGTGTTACCGCAAGCTGGCCGAGCGCGGTGTCCGCGAGTGCGATCTCGATACTGTCACGTCGTACGCGCGGCGCATACTTTCGTGCCCGATGGAACTGCTCCCCGGGGTCGCCGAAACCCTGCCCGTCCTTGCCGGACGCCACGAACTTACGCTCTTCACCAAGGGCCATCCCGATGAACAGAGCATAAAGATCGACCGCTCCGGGCTGCGCTTGTGCTTCTCCCACTGCGAGATCGTGAAAGAGAAAAATCGCGAGGCGTACTTGAAATTGGCGGAAGACCGAGGCTTCGATCTGAATCGTACCTGGATGATCGGGAACAGCCCCAAGTCGGATATCAATCCCGCGCTCGCCGCCGGAATGCGAGCCGTTTTCGTGCCGCACGAGCGCACCTGGGGCCTCGAAAACGAGGAATTGCCGGAAACTAACGGCGGATTGCGGAAGGTGGCGAACTTTGCCGGATTGCGCGAGCTATTCGCCGGTGCTTCTGGTTTTTGAGAATAAGTTCGCCCAGGGGGCATCCAGTATCTCGCGAACCGTTTTCGTCAAATCCGGGAGGGAGAACGGCTTTGGAATGCACTGTCCTCCCATGGCCGTGACTTTCTTGATGTTGGAATCGGTCGCGTACCCGGACATGAACAGTACGCGCGTTTCGGGATGCAAATGCGCCAACTTCCGCGCCAATTCATGTCCATCCATCCGGGGCATGATTATGTCCGTCAGCAAAAGATGCACCGGTTGCCTCAGTCCACGAACCATCTCCAGCGCTTCATGTCCGCCGCTCGCCTCAACCACCCCATAACCGCTAATGGTCAGCATTTCGCGGACGAGCCGGCGGACGATCGGTTCATCGTCGACGACAAGTATCGTCTCATGGGGGCCAGGATGTTTCAGGCTGCGGGTTTTCATCGGACCGGCTCTGCTTATGGCTCTGCTTATATTGTGTAGCATTTTTTCATCTTGAGGGTGTAACCCCTGGCAGGAGTTTGCGGGTGGCCGACGGCTCTTGCTACAATCTGGAAATGGCACGAGTATGTGAAGTCTGCGGCAGGGGCCCTCAATTTGGGCACAAGATCAGCCACGCCCATAATGTAACGAATCGCCGGTGGAACCTGAATCTGCAGACCGTTCGCGTTCTGTTTAACAAGGCGGCGCGGCGCATGCGCGTGTGTACGTCGTGCATTAAGAGCGGCAAGATCGAAAAAGCGGCTTGAGCGCGTTTTGATTGGGACGCCGGACCAGATCGACATGTCGAAAATAAACATATATCTGGCAACTTAGCCCTGGCGTTGACGGCGGCGTGCAATACCACCAAACTTGGCGATCCCTATCGCGAGAACGGAAAGATAGCTCCGGCGCCCAATGCGAGCCCCGGAGAAGGCGCCGCGCCGGGCGCGAAACGGCGCGTGCGCCAAATCTTTTTGCTGTCCTGGTTTTTCGCGGCGATCGCATCCGCCGCCGTTCCCACGCCGCGCAGCCACTTTGGACACGAGATCGGCGCGGACCGCATCCTGCTCGATTGGGACAAGGTCGTTTCCTACTTCTACCTCCTCGATAAGAACAGCGATCGCGTGCGCGTGCGCGAAATCGGCAAGACCGCGGAAGGCCGGCCCATGATCGCGGCTACCATCGCTTCCGCCGATACGATCCGCAATCTGGATCGCTATCTCGAAATTCAGCGGCGGCTGGCCGACCCGCGCATCACCACTCCCGCGGACGCGGAGCAATTCGTCGCGCAGGGAAAAAACGTGGTGCTGATCACGTGCTCGATTCACGCGACTGAAGTTGGATCGACGCATAGCGCCGTCGAGTTCGCCTATCGCATGGCGACGGAAGATTCGCCGCGTTTCCGCGCCATCCTTCAGAACACCATCCTGTTGCTGGTGCCATCGCTCAATCCGGACGGCGTGGATATCGTGACTCGCTGGTATCGCAAGACGCTCGGTACGCCGTTTGAGGGGACTTCGCCTCCCGAACTCTGGCAGAAGTACGTGGGACACGATAACAATCGCGATTGGTACATCTTTTCCCAGCCGGAAACGCGCGCCGTAATTTCGCAATTGCACAACGCGTGGCATCCCGAGATCGTTTACGACGTTCACCAGCAAGGGGCATTCGCTTCGCGGATATTCATTCCCCCGTGGCTCGACCCGATCGAGCCCAACGTGGACGCTATTCTGGCGCAAGAAATGAATATGATCGGCACGTCGATGGCGGCGGACATCACCGCGTCGGGCAAGAAGGGCGTCGCGATTCATGCGTCGTACGATTTCTGGACGCCCTCGCGGCACTATCAGGCGTTTCATGGAGGCCTGAGGATTTTAACGGAATCGGCGAGCGCGCTGCTGGCTTCGCCCATCGCGATCGGGCCCGATCAGTTGGAAAAGAACGCTCTGGGATACGACGCGCGGGAGCGAAGCTGGAACTTTCTTGAGCCGTGGGAAGGCGGCACATGGCGGCTGCGCGACATAATCGATTACCAGCTCACGGCATTTGAATCGTGCCTGTATAACGCGGCGATCCATCGGGAGGACATGCTGCGGAATTTCTATCGCGTGGGACAGCGGGCCGTTGCGCGGACCACGCCCTACGCGTTTGTGATTTCGGCGAAACAGCGCGATCCGGGCGCCACGCGGAGATTGCTGGAAACGCTGGCGTTCGGCGCGGTCGAAATCGAAAGGGCGCCGGACGGCAGCCACGTGATCCGCATGCAGCAACCTTATAGCAGCTACGCCAAGGCGCTATTGGAACGGCAGCATTATCCGGATTTGCGAATGTATCCGGGCGGTCCGCCGAAGAAGCCCTATGACGTGACGGCGCACACGCTGCCGCTGCTGTTCGGCGTCGATGTGAAAACGGTATCCGGTCCGATTGCGGGATTGACGCGCGAGAAGTTTGCGGCCGAGCGATTGGGCAGCTACGCGGCAGCCGATAGCGATGCGTGGATGACGGCGAACCTGACGTGGAAGTCGGGCGAGGCGGTTTGGCGGAACGATGCCACGGGAGACTTCTCCCCGACGGATCGCGGCGCGGGTTGGAAGCAGCTTCGGCGGCCTCGCATCGGGCTTTATAAGAGCTACATCCCGAGCATGGACGAAGGCTGGACGCGCTGGCTGCTGGAAAATTTCGGCTTCGAATACACCAACATTCGCAACGAAGCGGTTCGCGCCGGGAGACTCAGGCAGCGCTTCGACGCGCTCGTATTTCCCGATCAGCCGGCTTCGGAGATCGTGGACGGCTTCAGTGCGAAAGCAATGCCCAAGGAATTTACGGGTGGGCTGGGCAGCGAAGGAGCCGCCGCGCTGCGCGAATTTGCCGAGGCGGGCGGCACCCTGATCTTCTTCAACCGGTCCACGGGCTACGCGACCGGTCAACTCGGCGTGAAAGCCACGAATGTTCTAGCGGGCATCGCGGAAAAGGACTTCTACTCGCCCGGCTCGTTGTTGAACGTGAAGCTCGATTTGGCAAGTCCGCTTACGCGAGGACTTCCGGGCGAGATCGCGATCTGGTCGGAGCATAGCCCCGCGTGGAGTACCCAGGAAGCCTCCGTGGCGAGCTATCCGACAGCGGATGTGCTGGCGTCGGGATGGCTGCTGGGCGAAAAGCTAATCGCCGGCAAAACCGCGCTGATCGACTCTCGAATGGGCGGAGGTCACATCATTCTGTTTGGCATGCGCCCGCAATACCGGGCGCAAAGCTATCAGGCGTTCAAGCTGTTTTTCAACGCGTTGGTGTACCCATGGCCGGATACCATGAAACAATGGCACTGAAGTTCACCGCTTCTTATCTGGAGGATTCGCTGGATCTGTTCCGTTATTACAAGAAGCTTGGTGAACGCGCCATCGAGCAGGTTGCCGACGCACAGCTCTTTGCCACCCTGGACGAAGAGTCTAATTCAATTGCGATTGTGGTGAAACACATGGCGGGCAATATGCGATCCCGCTGGACCGATTTCCTCGCGTCCGACGGCGAAAAGCCCGATCGTGATCGCGACAGCGAATTTGTAAATCCGCCCGCTACCCGCGAGGCACTGCTGCAACTATGGGAAGAAGGCTGGAACTGTATCTTCCGGGCGTTGGAACCGCTCTCCGACGCGGACCTGGGGCGTACTGTCGCCATTCGCGGCGAAGCGCACTCGGTGTTGCAGGCGCTTAACCGGCAGGCCGCCCACTACACGTATCATGTAGGGCAGATCGTGATGCTGGCCAAACATTTCGCGCAAGACGGGTGGCTGTCGCTTAGCGTTCCGCGGAACCGATCGGCGGAGTTTAGCCAAAGGTAGGTGGACGCGAACGGCGATCGATAGTAAGCGTCCGATGAACCCCTCTTCCCAAAGGGCTGATCGGGCTGCATAGTGGTCTCATGACTGAAACGATCATTGAGGAGAGGGTGCCGACGAAGGCCGATCAGTGGCGCGAGCGGATAGCCGAG
>JBPCKZ010000023.1:0-17489 GCA_051003795.1 Bryobacteraceae bacterium
CCACCGCCACCTGCGCCTTGAACTTCGGACTGTGCTGCTTTCTCGTCGTCGTCATCAACATCTCCTTGGTAACGACCCGTCGAAATATTAGCTTATTGCCTGGTCTGAAATCCTGGGACCACTATACAGGCCGTTGCAAAGCAACTTAAGAAAGATCTCGACAGAGCAGCCGAAATCGCCAAAGAGGTAATCATTGAAAGCGTAAAAAACGAATCGGCCGGACAAGCCTTCAAGAGGAGCTTGCTAGAGTTGCAATTTGCTCTACACGGGTTCGCAACAAAAGGTAGTACTGAAGGGGATTTACTTACTTCTTTGGAGGCGTACGTGAAGGGTATTGATGTTGGTACGATTTACCGAACAAATCTCGCGATTTACGACAAGATTGTGAATGAAGCAGATGTCCCGTTGGCCCTTCGTTATTTTAATCGAAAAGCCCTGTTTAAGCAGATTGCTGCGGCACTCGGTATTAGTTCCGACGGCTATCTAGAAATTGCGAAAGTTCTGATGCAGGAGGATGACGTCCTCAGGTCTCAGCTTCGAGGATTGATCGGCCTATGATTGTCAAACTTGGTCCTTCAGGGTCGGGCTTTTGTGTGGCAATCCCGAAAAGAGCGCGGTACTTTTCCGGTAGCCGCACCGGTTGCATGTCGTTCTCCACGAACAGGTACGTCGTTTCCCCTCGCGCGATCTTGCGCCCCCGTTCTCGACCGACATCTCATAGCCAAAACGCACCAGCCGCGTGCCGAGGTCCTTCACGTCCACAATCACCTCGTCCTCGAAACGCGCAGGGCTGAGATAGCGGCATTGCGCTTCAGCGACCGTCACAGCACGCTGTCTTCTTTCTCCATATCGCGGTAGCGGAACCCTAGCGACTGGTAGAGTCCACGCCCGGCGCGGGCGGACGCAAAAGCGACTGTCTCGGTGGGATCGAGCGGACCGCGATTTCGTTCCGCAGCGGATGTTTGGGGCGACCGGGAGGTCGCCGTGAGCGGATCGCGCATCGTGGTGACAATCCCGGCGCGCGATGGAGCGGTTATTCGAATTCAATAGCGTTAGCTACAGTTAGTTAGCTATAGCTAGCTAGTTAGCCGGCCACGCGTGCGCTCTTGATGTAATCGAGCTTCGGAAATTCCTTTTCGAGATAGCGATTGCCCTCGCTCTCGATGCGCTTCTGATCGGGACCTGGCCCGCGCGGCGCGCCCTCCCCATAATCGCTGTATAGCCGGCCCACTACATCCATTCCGCTAATCACCTTTCCAAACGGGGAGAAGCCGACTTTATCGAGCCTTGCGTTATCCGCGACATTGATGAAAATTTGGGTGGTGCGGGTAAGCGGGCCCCCGGTCGCGAAGCTTAGATAACCGCGAAAGTTGCTCTGCTTGACGGGATCGTCGTCGATCTTCGCCTGGTCCCATTTTTTCGTCGTGGCGGGGTCGCCATTGATTCCGAACTGCACTACGAAACGCGGCAAAACACGGAAAAACCGGTCGCCATCGAAAAACTTTTGCTGGACGAGGTCGTAGAACCGGTCGGCCCCCAGCGGAGACCAGTCCCGATGAACTTCGACGATGAAGGGTCCTTGGGTGGTATCGAAATTCACCCGAAAAACGGCGGGCGTTTTCGAGTGTGTGCAACTGAAAATGAGCGCCAGGAAAAGTAGAAGGAAAAAGATGATTCCGCGAGTCACGCCGCCATTGTAGCGGTTAGGACGAACAACCGCTCCCTGACGGTCACGGCTCGGAAATCGCGACCGAGCCGTGACCGGTTGTTTCTAGATGTCGTACTTTTTGCCGGTCGTGGTGGTGGTCGTGCGAGTACCGGTCGTCGCGCGATCCGCATCGTAGTCCAGGTCGGACGTATCGTTCAACGCGCCGGAAACTCCCGCTCGGCTTCCATGGCTTGTCTCCGAGTAATCGGGATCCAGCTTCCGGTCTCCGACAGTATGCGTGCTAACCGCCTTTTCGCCAGCCGACGATACGTCCTCCGCGCCGGTGCGTTCGAGAATGTCTTTCGCCTTGCCGGTCCACTCGGAACTGTCGGAATGCACGGATAATAAAATCCCGCCGCCTTTCACGCGGCCTTCATAGCGCTTGGCCTCATACTCCGGGATACCCATTCCACACAGGGCACCCACGATGCCCCCGGCCATTCCGAGAGTTCCCGCGCCGGCAAGCATGCCCATGATGGGACCGGCGGCGATGAACGGACCGACGCCAGGGATCGCCAACGCGCCGATTCCCGCCAGCCAACCCAGGACGCCGCCGGTGATCGCGCCAGTGGTGGCGCCCGTTGTCGTGCCTTCCGGAATTTTGGTATTCTTCTCGACCGCAAAATCTTTCGAGCCTTGATTATCGGGGAACAACGCCGAGATATCCGAGTTCCGGAACCCCGCTTGCCTCAAAGCGTCAACCGCTTCTTCGGCTTGCGCTCTGGTTGAATAAATTCCAAATACTGCCGTGTTTGCTCCTGCCATAATATTTCTCCTTTTCTTACTGAATCCTGGTTGAGTGTTACTGGTGAGTTACGACAAGCAGAGCTTGCCGGCTTCCTACATATCGGCCGCTTTTTTGTGGTGCGTGGTCGCTTTTACCGAAAGGTTGTTGGTGACTTTCCCGGAACCGGCTACTTCGGTCGCTTTCGCCTCGATCGTCTTCTTTTCATCTTCCGAGCGCACGGGTCCTTTTAAGGTGACCATGCCATTTTCGGTGACAATTTTGACGTTATGGGCGTAGGTCGAGAGTGACTTATCCGCGTACACCGCCCGCCGGATTTTCCGCGTAATATCCCGGTCGCCGCTATTCATTTTCTGCTGATCGGCGGTGACCGCCGAAGGCTTCCGGTCGCGCTTGTTCACTTTCGTGTTATCGGGTTGGGCGGGGGCGCTGGTGTCCTGGGCAAAGCCGGGAACCGCGGTCAGCCCGCAGGCCACGATACCGACTAATACCAACGCGCGTCCGAACGATTTTACAGAGTGATTCATTTTCCTCTCCGGCATGTTGGATTGCACGAATACGACCAAATGAAACGATTCAAACATGCCCTTGAAAATCATCAAATTAAATCGCCGCTTAATTCGGCGGGGCAGTAAGAAATACCTGAATGGGAAGTTTTATACGATTGCGGCCGGTTCAGGTCCGCAGCAATTCTACCGTGCGCATGCGTGACTAAAGATAAACCAAAGGACAATCAAGCTGAACGGGATTCCTAGCAACCACCCAAGGAGATATTTCATACATCCTCCGGGGGCGCTCTAGCATTTCGGCGGCCAGAGCAGTTTTCAGCTTTCCCGCTTATAAGGCGAACCGATATACCGCTTGGCTTCTTTCGCCGCTTCCGCCTCGGGCGCGAACGCGATTGCCTGCTTATACGCTTCCACCGCCTGGCCGTGGCGATTAGTCAGATCGTATATCTGCCCTTGCCGCAGATAAGCCAGCACTCCGGTATTCAAATCCAGATCCTTCGGCGATGCAGTCACTTTTTTCATGCTGTCGAGCGCGCCGCCGAAGTCCTTGTACCAAAATTCGACATTTCCTTCTTCGTAATAAATCTTTTCCCACGGGATATTGGCGTATCCGGGGGAACCCGCCTTCTTCAACCCGGCGATCGTCGCGATGGTCGCGAGCGCATCGCTCTTGTCGCCGATAGCGCCATACATCTGCGCCTGCTCGAAGCGCAGCAGGTAGTTGCGCGGATATCGCTTCACCAGATCCGCAAGCAACGGCAACGCCTTCTTGGGATGGCCTTCGCGCCGGTACAACGCGCACAGCAGAATCTCCGCGTCAACCGCGTTGTGGCTTGCCTTTTTTGAGACCTCTTCCAATGTCCGGATGCCCTCTTCCTTATCGCCCCGGAACCCGACCAGGAATCCCAGCGCCTTGAACGTCCACGGAAGGCTTCCAACCACGTAATCGTGAACGCCCTGCACCAGCCGCGCATCGTAATTCGATGGATCGATCGCGGTAACCTTGTTGTGTAGTTTGCGCGCGGTAGTCGCCTCGCTCAACGCGTCTTTCCAGGCTTTGCGCACCAGAAAATCGTCGTTGGATTTGAGCGCGTAAGCCACGCCCAAGTCGTATAGGGCGCCGGTGTCGTTCGGGTTCTTATCCAGGCGCGCTTGAGACAACGAGATGGCTTTTTGGATCTCACTCTCGAACTGCTTCTCGACCTGGGGCGGCGTATTCATTTTGGGGCGCCGCAAGAATGAGTTGTTTCCCGAAACCAGTTGGCTCTCGAGCGCCCCGTTGCGAAACATTTCGCGATACAGCAAAGCCTGCGCAATATGATTGTGCGGACCGGCGGCCTGGGGGTTCGCGACGCTCGCCTTCCGGTAATCGGCAATGGCTTGGTCGTATTCGAGATTGAGATAGTGGTCCAAGCCGCGGACCGTATCGGGATCTTGCGCGGCGGGGAACACACAAGCCGCGCCGAATAAGGCAAACAGCGCAATTCGATGCAACATTTACTTCGATTCTAGCTGGTGAAGCGCCCAGCGGGCGTGCTCGGCCACGACGGCATCTTCGGACGCGCCGAGTTTAAGCAGGGGCTCGCGGAACCGCTCGTTTTTTTCGTTCCCCATCGCGATCGCCACGTTGCGGAGGAATCCCCGATAGCGCGGACGCGCCACCGGGCTGTTCGCGAACATCTCGCTGAACTCCGGCTCGGTGAGCGCGGCCAGCCGCTCGAGCGGCGGCGCGAAGTGGGCCGGCGCGAACGCCGCGCCGCCGGTTATGGGCGCGCGCCGGTTCCAGGGACACGCGTCCTGGCAGATATCGCATCCGAAAACGTGGTTGCCAATCCCGCGCCGCGATTCCTCGGGGATTGTCGCATGCGCCCCGCGCAGTTCGATCGTGAAATAGGAGATGCACCGCCGTGAATCCACGGCGTGCGCGCCCTCAAACGGCACAATTGCATCCGTCGGGCACGCGTCGATGCACCTGGTGCAAGTTCCGCAGCGGTCCGGCGCCGGCTGGTCCGGCTCAATTGCCAGCGAAACCAGCAATTCGCCCAGGAAGAACCACGAGCCCATCCCCTCATGAATCAGGCATGTATTTTTTCCGATCCATCCCAGCCCAGCCAACCGCGCGTACGATCGCTCCAGCAGCGGAGCCGTATCGACGCAGATCCGGTACTCGAAATCGGCATGTTCCCGCAGCTTCTCGACCAGCCGCTCAAGACCGCGGCGCAGCACTTCATGGTAATCCTCGCCCCAGGCGTAGCGCGAAATCCAAGCCCGCCCGGGTTCGTCGAATTGGGTCGAATAAGGCTCGGGCCCGTTATAAAGCTTGCCCACGCAAATAATGGAATTGGCCGACGGGAGAATATTCCGAGGATCGTTGCGGACCGCGGCGCGCCGGTCGATGAGATACCGCATCTCGCCCGCAAACCCCTGCGCAACCCACTCCCGGTAGCGCGCGGTTTCGAGGACCGGCTCGGCCGCGGCCACGCCCGCCAGTTCGAACCCGCACTCGCGCGCCAGCCGGCGGATCGGGACGCCCGAGAAACGATCGTGTGAAACACCTGCCAAGTTTCGCTACTCAAACGGGGAGCTACCGCACCCGCTTGCGGTGCTCTTTCAAGATACAGCGATCCATCACCACGTCCAGGCCGGCGGCTCGGGCCTTCGCGGCGGCATCCTCGTGGACCACGCCTTCCTGCATCCACACGGTTTTGGCGCCGATTCGAATCGCGGCATCCACAATCTCCGGAACGAATTCGGAGCGCCGGAAAATATCCACGATGTCGATCTTCTCCGGTATCCCGTCGAGCGTGGAATAAGCCTTTTCGCCAAGCACTTCGGCCTCTTGCGGATTCACCGGAATTATCCGGTAGCCCACGCTCTGCATGTACGCCGAGACGCCGTAGCTCGGCCGGAACTTCCGGTTCGAAAGACCCACCACGGCAATCGTCTTGCCGCTTTGCAGAATTTCCGCTATGGTGCTCATTCCGATCTCGTCTTGCCGGGACGGCGGGCTCGGGCCGCGGCGGGACTTTGTGTCGGCCGCTTCGAAGGCGCCTTGCCGGTGCGTGCCGAAGGCTTGCTCGCCACGATCCTTTTGAGTTTCTCGATCTCGCCCGGCGCTAAATGGCGGAACTCGCCCGGCTTCAGCGATCCGACCTCCAGCGGCCCGATCTTCACGCGCTTCAGTTTTTCGACCAGCTTGCCGGAATACTTGAACATCATGCGGATCTGATTTTTGCGGCCTTCAATCAGCCGCACTTCATACCAGGGATTCTGGGCGCGGTGCAACAACTTCAATCCGGCGGGCGCCGTGCGCCGGCCTTCGAGAAGGATGCCGTTGCGGAACGCTTCTTCCTGATCCGGCGACAGCATGCCGGTGACTTTCACCAGGTAAACTTTCGGAATGTGGTTGGCCGCGGTGGTAATGGCGTTGGCGAGCTCGCCGTCGTTGGTGAGCAGCAACAACCCTTCGCTGTGATAGTCCAAGCGCCCGACCGGGTAGACCCGTTCTTTCAAGCCGCGCAGCAAATCCATGACGGTGGCGCGGCCCTCGGGATCGTCCATTGTCGTCATGCAATTGTTTGGCTTGTAGAGCGCGAGATAAACCAGATTGCGCGGCGCGTGCAGCCGTTTGCCATCGACCTTGATGTGGTCCCGCTCTAGATCCGCTTTGCTCCCGAGCTCCGTAACCACCGCGCCGTTAACCGTGATACGCCCCTCGACGATCATCCGCTCGGCCTTCCGGCGCGAGGCGGCTCCCGCGAAGGAAACGATCTTCTGAAGTCGCTCTTCGGCCATTATTTTTCCACGGGTGCAACCGCGGGCGCATCCACAGGCGTATCCGCGGGTGTATCCGCGAGCAGTGGCGCCGGTTCAGGATCGGACATCGACATGCGCCGGATCTCCTCGAATTCTTTCAACGAGGGCAGCTCGTTGAGATCCTTCAATCCGAACTGAACCATGAATTCCTTCGTGGTTTTGTAGAGGATTGGCTTTCCGACCACATTCTTCCGCCCGGCGGCCGCGATGAGTTTCCGATCGAGCAACGTCTTGAGTACGCTGGCCCCCTGGACGCCGCGAATTTCCATGATCTCCGGAGCCGTGATGGGCTGCTTATAGGCGACGACGGCCAGGGTTTCGAGCGCGGCGAGCGATAACTTCATCGCGGGTTTGAGGCTTTTTACGAATGACCGGACCGCTTCGTGATGTTCGGGCTTGGTCGTCATTTTGAAGCCGCCCGCGATTTCGCGAACGCTCAGGCCGTGTTCCGGCTTTTCGAACTCGGCCGCCAAATCGTCGAGTAGAGCCGAAATTCGCTCGCGAGGCTGCCCAAGGGCACCGGCGATCTGCTCCATTGAGAGCGGCTCATCCGTGATGTAAACGATGGCTTCGATCACGGCCTTCAGTTCCGCATCTCCGGCGGGAGCGGGTTCGGGCCGGCCAGGTTGATCCGGAAGCAGCTCTTCGGCCGACATCTCCTCCACGGTAACCCCGGCGGAGATCTCGGGCACGGTAAGTTCGGGCGCCGTTTCCGTGGTATCCATCCGGTTACTTGTATTCCTCTTCAATTGCCGGAATCGGCTGGTTGGAACCCATTACGGTATCGAAATTCTTGTGTTTGAGCAGCGCCATTTCCCCGAACAGGTCCTTTTGACAGATCTCGACGGCCTGCATCTTAACTAATTCCAACACGGCCAGGAACAGGCAAATCATGGCGCGCCGCGAGCGCTGCCGCTCGAGCACTTGGAGGATGAACACCGGTTTATCGGGCCGCGAATTCTCGAGCAGCGAGCGGAGATGCATCACCATGTCCTCAACGCTTACCTCCTCGTTTGGCACTTCATAAATTGGCCGCGTTTTGACGCGTTCGAGCACCTCCCCAAAGGCCTTCACCAAGTCGAAAAGCGTGATTGCCAGGCCGGGGTCTTCTTCCTCGGCGGCGAACGCTTTCATCTGCGGATTAGACCAGACGTTTTCTTCGAGCATCCGCTTCTGCTGCAACATTTCGGCGGCGTTCTTGAACTTCCGATGCTCGAGCAATCTTTCGACGAGTTCCTGCCGCGGATCGCCGCTCGCGTCCGCGGTGTTCAATTCGGGATCGCTTGGCAGCAGCATTTTCGACTTGATGTGGATCAGGGTGGCGGCCATGAAAACAAACTCCGTGCCGATATCCATGTCCATCTCGCGAGCCTTTTCGAGATACTCGAGGTACTGTGAAGTGATGGTGGCGATAGGGATGTCTCGAATGTCGATTTGTTGTTTCCGGATCAGGTCCAACAGGAGATCGAGCGGCCCGTCGTAGCGATCGAGGTGGAAGCTGAGGGGCGAAAGCGGCACCGTTCCCAACGATAACATGTGATATGGCTGTTACTAAGAACCGGTTGGCGGACCGTCGAACGAGCGCTTGACGAAGTAATCGCGGGGCTTACATTTATCTCGCCGCTTTCCGGGAAGGCAACCGCGGCATCCTGGCCTTGATTGGAAAAATTGGAGCGCGATTTCGAGAAGGCGAATCGTCTTCTTGTTCCAAATCGCAACGACTGTCCAATACCGTGACGGGGGGGCCGTGTCCAAACTTTACTGTGCGACGAAAGGTACGTATTAACACGTAAAGTCGCCTAATGTCCACATTCACCGTGACTGCTTTTCTGGCATACCTTGAAAAGGACATTAAGGCGCATCCCGGGCGTTCAGGCTGAGATTAATCCTGGTTGAAATCCAACGCGACCCCCATGCACTGGAGTTCCAACTTGATAGTACGCTTGGACCGGCGTATCGCCATTGGCGGCGAGCGCGGTTTCTCGGCCGATTTCGACTATTCTTCCGCTTCAGCAGCGCCCATAAGACGATCGTCTACGCGTGGGTGAACGACGACACAACCCTCCGGAAGGAAGGCGCACGCACCGATCCATACGCGATTTTCACGAGAATTGCTTCGCGAGGCGGAAGCTTCCGACCCTAAGGTTGATCCGGCTCTCAAACGCACTCTCCGCGAAAGTAAATCGTGGCGCCGGAACGTTACGCGGGCTGGTCGAGATGGCCCTCGGATTTGGCGACGGTTTGGCAGCAAACGATGAAATCGTCCCCGCAGTCCGCCCCGCTTTGGGGAAGCGCATCCATTTCAGATGTTTACGTGAAAAGAGTGGTTGCGGGGGAAGGATTTGAACCTTCGACCTTTGGGTTATGAGGCCACTGAGACCCGGCTATCTCATTGATAACAAGGCACGAGTGGCAACTAAAAGTAAGCCTTGGGAAGGTTTGGAAACGGGTAATGGGGGTCTAAAAGGGGTTTGTTCGGAACTGAGGCAACTGCATATTCTTGCCTAGCAGAGCCGCCATGCTTCAAGGCGCGAATATGGTCTGCGAGTTAGCTTAGCTAGGCAGGAACCGCTGGGCAGTCCCGTTGATGGGCAGGGTACCTACGTTGAAATTGACTTCGCACAGCACTGCTGCTATTGATCCGCCCCTTGTCACCCGTACGCAGAGAGCAATACGCGGTGTGGAAGCGGCGCTAGGACCGGCTAATGGGCTGTCGGAGTGTTTGCAACCTCCTTTGACACTCTGACGCAAGTGCGGGATATACAGCGGTAATCTGCTCCAGAACCTTTTCGGTCTCAATCTTGACGATCTTTCTTGCTGTCCCGACTCTAAATTCGTCGCGGAAATCGTCAATGACACAAATGGTCAACAAGTAATCGACTTCAATAGCCTCCCAGAATCCCTTCGCCGGGAGAAGAGGTTGACGGTAAACGTCTCGGTGTAACCGCTCATTGTGGTATTTGAGTGCCAGCAAGCGAAGTTGATCCTCTGGATATTTTGGTACTCCGATAGTCCGGTCCTTGAAATACTCGCGGATCTCCTTGTGTTGAGCGATTCTATTACGGCTCAGATCGCTCTCGGCGTACTTCTGCACAGAGGAGAACGATGCTGACCCTTCGGCTACCTCCACCTTAGCTGTCTTGTAGAATGCGATTCTTTTCCCGCTCACGAACCGAAACAAGTCTGGTCTCGATAGAAAATGGTTCACCGTGCTTGGAAGCCAGCCCCGTTGTAGCAAGTCTTCGTACGACATTACGCGATGATCGTCTTGGCCTAATAACATTGGTATCCCCTTTATCTTGTGGTCTACGTATACGATACCACAATTAGGCTGGGTACGCTTGGAGACTCGTAAAAGCTGTCCTTATAGAGAAGAAGTCGGCCAAAGAACACGCCAGGAAGCCCCACAACACATCGCCCATCCCGGTTGACACCTAGCATCCTCCCGCCTTGCCAGGCACCCAGGATCGCATGGCTGGGTTAAGCATGAAATACAATACAATCGACTGCAGGAGAAAAATTGGACGACCTCAGCAAGTCGACACCGCTTCGAACCTTTGAGCGCAATCTCAAACATATTTCGGAACTATTTGACAGTCAGAAGTGCTTTTACTTGCCAGACGTTGCTAGTGACTTCCACAAGGTTAGTGAAAGATTACAGGCTCGGATTCACAAGCTTACAGCCGAGCTTCAGTCTTCAGATTCAGCCGCAGCCCAGGATGAATTTTCCCGAGGTGCCATATCCGATCTAGAGGAGACAAAGCAGCACTTCCAAGTGTGGTTCGATGCGCTTTCTTTCGTGCGAGGTTGGATGCAGGTGATGCTGGTGACCTTTGTCGAAGTCTACGTAGAGCAAGTATTCGATTTACTTCTCGATGCCGGTCTCGAAGAATGTTCTCTCCCGTCAGTGATTCGCCACAGCATGAAACGGAAGTATATAAAAGAGGTGCTTCGCGGCACGCCCGGCGAATGGATCAGAAGATTGGAGATATTCGGTGCACGTGGTTATCGAGCTAATTTGGGAGAGGACATGAAGGCTCTCTGGGAAAAAAGACACGCAACGGTACATTCAGCAGAACCATCTGACCCGCTGTTAGCGATCAACCATTTCTCGAAAGCTCTCGAAATAGTTGGCAGCTTCATTGATGCGACCGAGTTCTCTGTTGTCTCGGTCGAAAGAGCAAGGCGGTCTAAAAGCTCTACGGGAACGTTGCCGTGATTTCATCTAAGCCGCAGTCTCGTGCAGGTTGTTCCTCAAAATTGCCCTGATCGTTGAAGCAAACCACGTTGCCCCTTGCTTCGTAGCAACGCCTTCGCAATTCAACCCGTCGGCGATCCTGCGCAGGCTTAGCCCATTCGTAGCTTCATGCTTAACCCTGCTTATCACGGCCTGCTCTGCCAGCATGAGAATTAGCTCATCTCCGCTCCGCTCATAGCCGTATGGTGTGTGGTTGTACGCTCGGTGGTTGGCTTTCTTGTGGCCTAGCGCCGTTGCCGGGCGTCCTCCGATAGCTTCCCGCTCCGCTTGGCTAACCGCCACCCATGATGTTCAGTCGATGCACGTCAAAGCAACTCCAAACCAAAATCTATATGTATCCAGACTAAACTGGGCTTGCTAGCCCATGCGACTCCCTTCCTATGTAGCACAACAATGAACGTGTGCGGCTCGGCGATGTTGAGCAGCAAACGCGAAGCCAATGCCAAAGTAATGAATTTGGTCCTCCCAAGCAGTTCGGCTCGCGGCCTAAACGAAGCCATTGACACGATCGTTTAGGGACCGTTTTCTGTTAATGGGTTTTTTGGGGGGTTTGTCGGAAAAGCTCTCAAGCACCGCAACTTATTGATTTGATTGGTTGCGGGGGAAGGATTTGAACCTTCGACCTTTGGGTTATGAGCCCAACGAGCTACCAGACTGCTCCACCCCGCACAACCATGCTATCTTCCCTGCCGCTTGCAGTCAACATCGGTTCCTCGGCAAATGTCTAATTCGTAACCGGCACTTGCTCCACAATCTCGATATCGAACCCCTCGAGCGCCACCACCTTCCGCGGGTGATTCGTCAGCAGCCGGATGGTATGGAGCCCTAAGTCCGACAATATTTGAGCGCCGATTCCGTACTCATGCTGCAGCTGCGTCGTTCCCAATGTCTCCAAAGTTCCAGACGCCCCGTTGCGCCCCGCATCGCCTTCATGCCGCAACCCGGGCCCCGTCTGATGCAGATAGACCAGCACGCCCGCGCCTTCGGCGGCGATCTTGCGCAGCGATTCGCGCACCATCGCGCGGCAATCGCAACGCGTTGAGCCGAACACGTCGCCATAAACGCAATGCGAATGCATTCTCACAAGAACTCCTTCCCGCCCGGCAACCTCTCCGCGCACCAGCGCCAGGTGCGATTCCGGCTCCACGTCGCTCGCGTAAACGATGGTGCGGAATTCGCCGAATTCCGTTTGAATTCCGCCTTCCCCGCGACGATGAATGTAGCGCTCGTGGCGCAGCCGGTACCGAATCAGATCGGCCACGGACGCCATTTTCAAGTCGTGCCGACGGCAAAATTCTTCGAGTTGCCGCACGCGCGCCATCGTTCCGTCCTCGTTCATGATTTCGCAGATCACCCCGGCTGGAGCGCGTCCGGCAAGCCGCGCCAGATCCACCGACGCTTCGGTCTGCCCCGCGCGCAACAGCACGCCGCCATCTTTGGCGCGCAAGGGGAACACGTGTCCCGGCCGCGCCAAATCCTCCGGCTGCGCCGCCGGATCGATCGCCGCAAGTATCGTGTTGGTGCGGTCCGCCGCCGAAATCCCCGTGGTCACCCCTGCCTTCGCGTCGATCGATTCGCAGAAAGCCGTCCCAAAGTTTGATGTATTATGAGGGGACATTAAAGGCAAGCGCAGCGCGTCGCACCGTTCCGCCGTCAACGCCAGGCAGATCAAGCCGCGCCCGTGTGTGGCCATGAAGTTGACAATTTCCGGAGTGACAGCATCGGCGGCAATCGTCAAATCGCCTTCATTCTCGCGATCCTCGTCGTCCACCACGATTAGCATGCGCCCGGCGCGGATCTCTTCGATGGCCTCCGGTATCGGCACGAATGGCATAATCTAGACTCACTATAACCTTCCCCATGGACGAAGAACGCCAGGAACGCATTCGCTATTACGGTTTCGCCGCGTTCGTCGGCATCCTGCTGCTGCTGAACTGGCTTGGCATTTTCAAAACGATTTTCGGCATCGATACCGCCGTCATCATCACGCTGCTCGCGGGCTACAAAACTTTTTATAACTCGATTTCGGCGCTGCTCGAAAAGCGCATTTCCGCCGATGTCGCGCTCTGCGTCGCGGTGATTGCGGCACTCGCGGTGGGCGAATACCTGGCGGCGGCGGAGGCGATGTTCATCATCCTGGTGGGCGAGGGGCTCGAGTCCTATGCCGCTGGAAGGACGGCCACCGCGATCCGCCGTTTTGTCGAGCAGTTGCCGCGGCGCGCGCGCGTGTTACGCGATGGGCGTGAAGAAGAAATCGACGCCGCTTCTCTGATTCCCGGCGATCTGATTGCGGTCCGCGCCGGCGAACGCATTGCGGCGGATGGCGCGATCGACCACGGGATATCGACAGTCGACGAGAGTTCCATCACCGGCGAGCCGCTGCCGCGCGATAAGCAGCCCGGCGATGAAGTTTTTTCGGGCACGCTCAACGGCAATGGCTTGTTGCGCGTACGCGTCACCCGCGCGGGCTCGGACACGACTCTCGCGCGCGTGATTGGCCTGGTGGAAGAAGCCCAATTAAAACGCGCGCCGGTCGAGCGGCTCGCCGACCGTTACGCCAAATACTTCCTCCCCGCGCTATTGCTTTCCGCCGCGCTCACCTTTTATTTCACGCGGGATTGGCTGCGGACGGTCGCGGTCTTGATCGTGGCGTGCCCGTGCGCGCTGATATTGGCGACGCCCACGGCTATGGTGGCGGCGATCGGAGGTCTTGCGCGGCGCGGCATTCTGGTGCGCGGCGCGGCGGTTCTCGAAAACGCCGCGAAGACTAATACCGTTGTCTTCGACAAGACAGGGACCATCACCGAAGGGCGGTTCGAGATCGTCAAAATCGTCGCGCTCGATGGCCATGAGAACGATCTGCTATCGCTTGCGGCCGCGGCGGAACGCGGTTCGGATCATACGCTCGCGAAAGTGATCGTGGCCGAAGCCGCGCGGCGGCAGATTCGGACACCCGAACCGGAAGGCGCGCGCGTGCTGCCCGGTCGCGGCGCGGAATGCACTCTGGCGGGGCGCACCGTTCGCGTCGGCAACGCCGCATTTCTATCCGAAGCGGGCGTCCGGAACACGGAACATCTGCTCGAAGAGGCGGATCGGATGGGAGCAACGGCCATTCTGGTTGCGGATGGCGATCGTCTCGCGGGAGCGATTCTCCTACGGGACCGGATTCGCGAAGGAATGCGCGAGGCGTCCGAAGGTTTGGACAAGCTGGAGATTACCTATAAGGTGATGCTCACCGGCGATCGCCGCCGCGCCGCCGAGGCAATTGCGCGCGAGGCCGGCATTCCGAACGTGGAAGCGGAACTGCTTCCCGAGCAGAAGCTCGAGCGCGTGCGCCAGCTCGCTTCGCAAGGGCGATTCGTCGCGATGATCGGGGACGGCATCAACGACGCCCCGGCTCTTGCGGCGGCCGGCATCGGCATAGCCGTGGCGGGCGCGAGCGACATCGCCGCCGAAGCCGCCGACGTCGTGTATCTGCCGCGCTCGCTCGAAAAGTTGCCGAAGCTGTTCGAAGTGAGCCGGCGCGCCGTCGCCACCGCTTGGCAGAACATCGTTCTGTTCGCGGGCGTATTGAACGTGGTCGCGGTCATCCTCGCCGCGACGGGAAAGCTCGGCCCCATCGGCGCGGCTCTTACGCATCAGCTTTCTTCTTTTTTCGTAATGATGAATTCGCTGCGGCTGCTGCGGGTCGAGCGCGGCGCCGGCGCGAACTCGCGCTTTTCCCGCGGTATGGCGCGAGCTGTGTCCCGGACGCCGCTGCCGCAGGCGTGGGACCGGATGCGGAACGTCACCGGGCGGATCGATCCCGCAGCCGCGTTTCACTGGCTGCTGGCGCGCCGCCGGGAGCTTGCCCGGCCGGCTCTGATCGCCGCGGCCGTTCTGTTCGTGTTGAGCGGATTCTACACGCTGCGCCCCGATGAGGCTGGAGTGATCGAGCGCTTCGGCAAAAAAGTGCTGCCTTACAGCGAGCCCGGGCCGCACTACAAACTGCCGTGGCCCATCGAGCGGCTTACGCGAATTCAGGCGCGGCGCGTCCGCGTGGTCGAGATCGGATTCCGATCGAACTCCACGACGCCCGATAACGAACCCGCGGCTTATGAGTGGAACGTGCAGCACCGCTCCGGCCGATTCCAGCGCAAGCCCGAAGAAGCTCTGATGCTCACCGGCGATCAGAACATGATCGAGTTGAGCGCCACGGTGCATTACGACCTGGTTCGCCCGGCCGATTATCTGTTCCGCAACTTCGATGGAGAAGCGACCATTCGAAACGCGGCGGAATCCGTGTTCCAGGGCATCGTGACGAATACTTCTCTCGACGACGTTCTGACCCTGGGGCGGCGGACGATCGAGGCGCGCGCGCAAAAAGAAATTCAAGAACGGCTGGATCGATACGGCTCCGGGGCCCGCGTGATCCGCGTGAAATTGCAGGATGTGCATCCATCGCTCGAAGTGGTGGACGCCTTCCGCGAGGTTTCCGGCGCTTATGAAGAAAAGAACCGGATGGTCAATGAAGCGGAAGGATATCGCAACGAGCAGATCGCGCTCTCGCGAGGAAATGCGAAAGCGCGATTGCAAAACGCCAACGCGTTTGCGCTGGGACGCGTGAACCGGGCGAATGGCGACGCGAGCCGGTTCGTGCAGCGGGAAGGCGCGTATCGCGCCGCGCCGGGGACCACGGCGACGCGGCTTTATTTGGAGACCATGGAGCAAGTTCTGCCTGGCAAGAAGAAACTAATCGTCGATAAGACGAAGGGCCGGCGCCATCTTCTGACGATGGAAGACGGCGTGGAGATTGGCGCACCGGGAATTGGCCCGCTGACCGCGGAACCGAAACGCCCGTTCGGAGAGGAGAACTAGTTGTCGTTCAATAAAAAATATTTTCCGGCCGCAATCGTCCTCGGCCTGCTCCTGCTTTGTTTCCTCACATTCTTCTCCGCGCGCGAGACCCAATTCGTCCTCGTCACCGAATTCGGCCGCCCCGTCCGCACCATTACCGCGGCCGGCCTCCACGCGAAATGGCCGTTTCAAAGCGCCATTTACTTCGACCGCCGCCTTCGCATTTACAATCCGCGACCGTCCGAATTCCTGACGCGGGATAAGAAAAACATCGTCATCGAAAATTACGTCGCGTGGAAAATTCAGGATCCGAACCGCTTCGTGCAAACCGTCGGCGACGCCACCGCGGCCGAAATGCGATTGCACGATATCATCTGGTCCGGACTCTCCGCCGCGCTCGGAACGCACGATCTCGATTCGATTGTGTCCACATCCGCCGATACCGTTCAAGCCGCCAAGATGCTCGATAATCTCACCGCGCTCACCGACCGCGCCGCGCTGGAACAATACGGCATCAATGTGCTCGACGTCCGCATCAAGCGCCTGAATTTGCCGGAGCAGAATAAGCAGAGCGTCTATGCGCGGATGCGCGCCGAGCGCGAACGGATCGCGCGCCAATATCGGGCGGAAGGCGAAGAGCAGGCGCTCGGCATCCGGGCGGATGCGGACCGTCAAAAGGAAGAGATCCTCTCCGTGGCTTACCGCGATGCGGAAAAAATTCGGGGGCAAGGGGATGCCGAGTCGACGCGGATTTACGGCCAGGCTTATTCGAAAAACCCCAAGCTCTATAAACTGCTGCGGACGCTCGAAGCTTACAAGAAAGTTCTGGACGACAAAACAACTGCAATTATTAGCTCCGATTCCGAGCTATTGAAGATCTTCACGCGCGGAGAAGCCGGAGCCAAGTGAACTTGCTGGTCGAAACGCCGGTCTCGCGTCCAACGCCGGAACCGGCCTCACCAAGCGACCCCGCGGCGAACAAGTGGACCGCGCGCCGCATCCTCGGCATTATGCTGGTCCTGTGGCTATTATCAGGCGTCTATCTGGTCGCGCCCGAGCAACAGGCCGTGGTGACCCGCTTCGGCAAAGTGGTTGAGCCGCGCGTGCTGCCTGGCATTCACTACGCGTGGCCCTGGCCGATGGAGCGCGTCGCCAAACTCAAAACGCAGCAACTGCAACGGCTCGTGATCGGCGGCGATCTCCCCGATAGCATTCTCGGCCGCACGCAGCCGCTCGTATCGCAGTTTCTCACCGGCGATCAAAACATCATCAACGTGCGCGTGGTCGTGCAATATTCGGTTGGCGTGCCGGCCGATTATTTGTTCCAATCCCAGGATGTGGCGAAGGCCGTGGGCTCGGCCGTCGAAGCGGAACTTGCCCGTCGCCTTGCCCGGCGAAACGTGGATGCCATACTGACCACGGAAAAAGTCGCGATCCAGGATGAAGTGCGCGCCGCCGCGCAACGGAATATCAACGGCTACCGCGCGGGCGTAATCCTCTCCACGGTGAACATCGAGAGCGTGACGCCGCCGCCCGAAGCCGCCGGCGCGTTCCGCGACGTCGCGAGCGCGCGGGCCGACGCGGCTCGCATTTTGAGCGAATCGCAAGGTTATGCAA
>JBPCKZ010000024.1:0-23485 GCA_051003795.1 Bryobacteraceae bacterium
AGGCCGCGATTGCCCGTAAGCTGAACATCGGCCGCACCTCAGTCCGCCGCATCCTGGCGGTCAGAACGAAATAACAACTCTTTCAAGCTCCTAACCCGCTCGTACGCAGCCTTGCCGAAAGGACACCATGCATTCGATATCCACGTCGTGCTCGGGCTCCGCGGCTGCCCCATCCAGCGGCATGAGTTCGTCGATCTCGCGCATGGTTCGAAGCAGCGGGATGAGCTCCGGCTGAGCCTGCACGATTACGCGGCTCGCGAACCGTTTCAGCGGCGGCGCGTAGCGGATGAACTGGATAGTGTCGCCTAAACCGTGATGGCAGCGGATGAGAACGCGCTTTCGCTCAAGCGGTGAACCGTCCCAGACAAACCGGTAATGCAGAGGCCAATTCCGGCAATCGACGCGATCTTTCTTGCGATTGCGAAGGACGCGTTCGCTCTCCTGCCAAGCGCGGTCGAAGCGGCCAAGCATCATCAGGATCATCCAGCGCTCTTGCGCGCCGCGGTCTAAATCCAGGCCGAGTTCCCAGGCGCGGGAAAAACTGGCCAGAGATTGTTCTAGCCTACGGTTCAGATAATGGATTTGGCCCATGCCAAAGTGCGCCTCTGAACAGTTGGGGTCGGCGGAAAGAATGGCTTCGTAATGGATTAGAGCCTCATCGAGGCGGCCCTGGTCTATGAGGCTAATCCCGTCTTCGGTACTGAGCAATCAGTGCGTCATGGCGTAAATAATGTAATTTACGCCGATGCGAATACCGAGGGAGGAAAACTTCTCGGGGTATTGCGGCTCGTCCGCCCACTCCCAGGAATCGCCCAGATCCATGTTGTGGCAGATCGCAACCATCAGGCGCCCCTTGTCGTCATAAATGCCGCGCCAGCGAGGTTCGAAGCCGTCCTTCTCGTAGATGCGGCCGGAACGCAGATACTGCGCGCCAGGAACCTGATAGCGATCGTCGAGATCGTAGAGAACGTGGAAAATCGGATCGCTGTTCTCAATCTCGACGATGGGGCGGTCGGGAAACACGCGATTCATGCTGGCGATGAAATCGGCCCATTCGCGGGTTCCGTGAAAATCGTCGCACATGAAAAAACCGCCCCGCAGGAGGTAGTCGCGAAGCTTTGCCGCCTGATCGTCCGTGAGCTTCCAGTGGCCGACCTCAACGCCGTACAGAAACGGGAAGTTGTAAACATCGTCGCCGTCGTCCAGATTTACGGGCTGCTCGACCGAACGGGCGTGGATGCGCGTCAGCCGCCGGACTGCCGCCGAGAGATGCCGGTCGGAACGAGGATAGTCGATGGTCCAGTTCGACGAGCCATGCGTCCAGTCCTGGCTGTAGCGGTAGCCGCCGTAGACCGGCGGATACATCAGGCGCGCGAAGACCCATTCGGTTTTTTCCCGATAATCGGGCGGGAGCGGGAAGTTCTCATACTCCACTCCGGGATACTCGCGAAACGGCTTCTGAAAAGCGAAGACGGCGCCGAATAACAAGAGGCCGGTCAAACCGGCGGAGAGGAAATTACGGGGACGCATTCACGTACCGATTTCCAGATTAACACCGTGCGCCGGTGGGCGATGATTAGACTGACTGGCCATGCCGGATTTCCACGCGAACGTGCGCGTTGTTTTGGTGGAACCTCGAAACCCGCTGAACATCGGCGCGGCGGCGCGCGCGACGGCAAATTTCGGATTTTCGCGATTGCGCGTGGTGAATCCCTACGAACCCGCGTTTCGCGAAGCGGTATCGGCGGTTGGGGGCGCGGGAGTTTTGCATGCGGCTGAGGTGTTCTCGTCGGTCGCGGACGCGGTGGCGGATTGCGCGCTGGTCGTGGGGACGACGGCGATCGGCAATCGCGAGCTGCGGCACCCCTCATGGCGGATCGAGGCGGCTTCCGGTCCGATACGCAGCCAGGCGGCCGGATCGCCGGTAGCGGTTTTGTTCGGAAGCGAAAAGTTTGGGCTGTCGAACGACGACCTGAGCCATTGCCACTGGCTCATGCGGATTCCGACCTCGGACCGAACGCCCTCGATGAATTTGGGACAGGCGGTTGCGGTCTGCCTGTACGAACTGGCGCGCGATCCGGCGGCGGAGCCCGCGGCGCCGCTCCTCCGCCGACCGATGCGGTCGGAAGATGCCGAGCAATTGACGCAAATGCTGCTGGACGTGCTGCGCGAAAGCGGCTACATGAACCGGATCGTCGCGGCTTCAACCGAGCGGAAGGTGCGGCGGTTCTTGCGGAGAGTGAATTTTACGTCGCGCGATGCCGTGTTGCTGATGGGGTTCTTGCGGCAGATCTTGTGGAAATTTCGAGTCTAATGTTAATGAGTTCAGTTCAAATAAGGTCCCGCGCGCCCCGGCTTGCGCTCCTTCGCCGGCCCGCTCCCGCTAAACTTCAGCGTCACATCCGCCGTGTGTGAATCCTCGTGAATATCGTTCACGGCTTTCGTGTCGCCGAGATTGTCGAACAAGCCGTCCTCGCGAATCCGATCCAAAAAATGGTTCGGATAGTTGGCATCGAAGGGCGCGCCTTCTTTCATCCCCCAGAGCTTGCGAATGGCGGGCTCCCCATTCAGATCCAAGCCCTCGATGGCGAGCTTTCCGAACCGGAATTGCGGTGCGGGATCGATCTTCAACAACACATCGACGGTCTTCTTCGCATCGTCGATTTTGCGCTCGATATCCACGTCGGCCCGCAGATACCCGTTCCGCCGCAAGGATTTCCGCAGACGGTCGACTCCCTGGTTTACATCGTCGAAGTTGGCCACGTCACCGGCCTTGATGGCGGCAATCTTTTGCAGGTTGGCACTTTCATCGGCGGGACCGCCGGAGAGAGCGACCTTGCCTAATTTATAAACCGGCCCTTCGTTCACAACCACGTGCACGTCCACGCCTTTCACCTTGGCGGCCGGGGACGTGGTGACCTTTGGAAAGCTGACTCGCACCATTCCAACCGCGTCGTAGCGGGGGCGAATCTGGCTATCGAGCAATTGGCGGAATCCCTGTTTCGTGAACGGAACTCCGAACGCAACGCCGGAGATCGCTCGCTGCAGCTCCCGGCTCAAGACTGATTCGTTGCCTTCGAATGTGACTTCCGAGATGGCGGGCAGCGTCGTGGCGGACCGGAACAGGATTTCCAATTGATTCGCGCCGGCGGAGACCAATTCGCCCACGACTTTATCCGGATGGTTTTTCGATGCCAGCAGCGTCTCGATCCGGCGCGCGTATTGGTCGAGAACGCTCTTGGTGCCCGGGAGTTCGGGCCGGTAAAGCGGGTTATGTTCTTTGAGATAGTCCTCGATCTCCGAATCCGTCAGGCTGAGCGCCTCGAAGCGAACCGGGTACACCTGCTTGACTTCCACTACCTGGAAGCCGGCATCGTAACCGGGACCTTTGGGAGATGGAGCGAATTGATATCCGACCGTTTCGAACATGCCGCTGGCAATGAGGCGGTCGCGAGCCGCTTCGAAATCTTCCTTGCCCGCGAGCTGCCCTACCTGCAAGCCCGCGGCTTTCAAAATCGGTTCGGAGGGAAGCCGTTGGTTGCCTTCAACGCGTAACTTTTGGATTGGCCAGCGTGTAGTGGAGGCGGCCGACGCTTTTTGAGGCGATGCGTTTTTGCGGCTCCGGGTTTGAGCTTGCGTCGCGTTTGGGACCAGGAGCGCGAAAATCGCGGTGGCGGTCGAAGCCGCGCGGAGAAGCCATCCCATAAGCAAATTTTAACGCGGGCCGACGCTGCGGACGTCGCATTCCTTCGGGAGCACCAGAAGCCCGGCAGGAACTTGTTGTGATCGGGTGAAGCGCGAAACACTCCTCCGGCGTCTTCGCCGTCACGAATGCGTGTTGGGAAGAGAAGGCAAAGAACACGCTCTTTGGGAGATTTGCCGCAAACTATCGGGTCCCCGACCCGCCCGGGTAATGAATATCCTACGCGCCCCGCACCATCCGCTTGAAGGCTCCATACGCTTCGGGCGCCCGCCCTTTGCTCCACTCGATCATCTGTTTCGTGGCTTGTTCCAGATCGCTCCACATCGCCGGATTCTCGCGCTGCGCCCGAAGCGCCGGCGCGACGTCCGCCAACCGCTCCCAAACGTACATCATCTCGCCCGAATTGCGGAAAAAGAGAGCGGGATTCAGAACGCCCGCGGTCACGAACGAAGCCGCCATGTCCCAATACGACACCACCATGCGGAAGTATGCGTTTTCCGGCGAACCCGGAGGGCAGAGCTGCATGAATTGGTCAGCCGTGTTCACGTCCTTAAAAGAGCTCACGAACCAGTCGCGCGCCTTCCGAAGCCGCTCCTCGCGGCGCAATTCATATAACCTCAAAATCAAATTCGCATCGTCGTGGGAAGCCGGCTTTTCCGTCAAAATAGTCTCTCCTGTTTCTTGAGTGTACCGAACGCGCCGACGTTCGCGATGGCAAAGGACACGCGGAACTGATTATCCTCGCGGGCTATCCCGTTGATCTTGAATCCGAACCGCCGGTACTGAACGCTGATGCCGCAGCAATCCGTGTTATACGTGACCTGCGTCGTCGCGAACTGAATCACGCTGGTCCGATAATCGTAGATAGCCGTGAAGCCCGCGTTCCAGCCGCGCTGGTTGGCGTTCCCGTATCCCACCCCGCCGCGCATCTGGTTGCCGCTTGGAGACAACGCCAGCGGATTGCTGCGGACTTGGTTATGCCCGACCGAGACGAAGTATTTCGATAAGCGCGCATCCGCCGTGAAACCGCTGTTCACGATGTGGCCGAGCAGCGGATCGTAATCCGCCCTCCACTCGATGCCGAAGCCCGGCCGCGGGATGACGCGCAAGACGGAAACGATCGGCGAATAGTTTCGGGGACGGTCGAGGAAGGCGTAGGGAGTGAGCTCGGCGGCGCTCAGAACCACGTTGCGCATGCCCGTAATCACGGCGCCCCCGAAACTCGGATCGAAATATCGCCGCTGCCAAATCTCCCAATTGAGAATCTCCGAAACCACGCCGCCTTTTTTCGCATAGATTCGATTCGTGACGGAAATCTCGGCTTCGGTGGTGTTCGAAAGCAGCTCGGTTTCGTCGAAGCGGATGGCGCGCGTGAAATCCGCCACGCCGCTCACCGAACGGAATGAAGCGCGCGGCTCGATTACGTGTTTCAACTTTTCTCCCAGCCAGGTCTTGCGATTGAACACGCGTTCGAGCGACGGCGGAACCAGATCCACCGCAATTTCGCGCGCGTTGCGAGAGTAACCCGAGCCGCTAATCGCGTTATTGATCGTTCCGCCGGTCACGCTCCCGCTATATTGCGTTTCGTGCAGCGTGAAGCTGGGAATCAAGTTGAAGCCCTTCCATCGCAGCGCCGTCATGATAGCCGGTTCGAAATTGACGCGATCCGTGAACTGGCCGGTCTGGAACATCGGCTGGCTCCGGTGCAGCAGCGCGACGCTCGACTCGAATGAAACCCAAACCGGCAAAATCCGCTTCGATACCTGGCGGTCGCGGCTGGCGAATTCGAGCTCGGGCAGCTTTTGAATCACGATCGAATCGCCGGGCTTGGCGGTCTGAAAATTTTGCAGCCGGGAGACCGAGATGTTGACGGTGTACGAAGAGAAGTGATTCGTTAAGAAACCCGATGAGTGCGATTCCGAAAAGATCGCCTCGTTGAACGATTCCGTAAATGCCTGGCGGAAGATCAAGGAGCTGAGATAATCGAGCGTGCCGCGGGCTTCCCACCCGTGCGAAAGCTTGTCGCCAGCCGTCATGTATAGGCTGTACCCGCCTTGTTTCACGCGAGTTCCATTGTTGAGGAGCTGGCCGCGGTCCTGAACGGCAAAGAGGATCGCGTCGAAGAAGGAGCGGTCCGTGGGCTGGCCGCGGAAGTCCACATGGTGCGCGAAACCACGCTGGGTGTAGTCCTGAACGCGATACGTAACGTCGTAACTGCGATTAATCGCCCAGTAGTAGCCAAGCCCCACCATCGTGCCCCGCACGGAGCTATTCCCGACGTTCGGCGTGAGGAATCCGCTCTGCCGCGGCAGCTTCTTGAGCGATTTGTAGAAGAACGGCGTGTAGAAGAGCGGCACTTTGCGCAGCCGGAAAATAGCGCGATACGCGAGCGCCCGGTCGTCCGGAATTATGTCGAAAACGGGGCCTTGCAGAGTCCACCAAGGCCGCGGCAGTTTGCAACCGGTGATAAATCCTTCGTGCAGAATGTATTTATCGTTGAGACGCTCCGCCCACTTCCCTTCGAAATAGAACGGGTTGTTGGAACTTAAGACGCCGGGCCGCGCGTCGATGCGGGTTTTCGCATAACCTCGCACGTTATAGAATTTCCCGGTCTCTTCGCGAATGTTGTATTCGACGCGGTCGCAGGAGATCTGCTCGTTCTTCTCGAAATGACGGAAATAGACGTTCCCGCGCGCCTCCGCGTAGCCGGTGTCTTCGTCGTAATCCATTTCGTCGGCTTTCAGGATCATTTCGGGGAACTCGAGCTCGACGGCGCCCCGGAGATAGTATTTCGATCCCTCGACGGTCTGCCGGATCGCCTTGATGTTCCAGTAGCCGACCGGCGGCGCGTCGGGACGCGGAACTTTCACGCTCATCTCCGGCTGCAAGACCGATGGCGTGGGAATGACCGTGGCGGGCGCGGGGAGGCTTCTGCTAATTTGCGGTAACAATATTTGCGCGTGCAACGGCAATAGAAGAGTGAATATAAGGGTTCGCGGAGAGAAAAACCCGTGACACGGAACCGTGTTTGTGTTACTCAAATGAAGAGAGCGTTTGCGCGAGAGAGATCCCAAGCGCAAACGTAACACGATCAAAATCGTGTCGCAAGGCGGAGCGCATTCAAGATGACGTGCAACTACTGTCGATTTTCGGTTCCCGATGGAGAGCATCGCTGCCCGCACTGCGGCCGCCGGCCGAATGGGGCGGGGGACTACGCCGTTTCCGCGGGCGCGACGGCGCTCGCCGCCGTTCCCAATCTCGCGCCCCCTGTTTCCGTTCACGAATCTTCGACGGCGCAAGCGAACGTGCCGTTGCCGGAGATTGTAAGCGGCGGTCTCGCCCAAGCTTCGCTGTTTCCGAATCCGCCCGCTTCGCGGAATTTGCTGTTCCAGGTTTTCCGGAAGCCGTCTCCCCGGGCAACGTACGCCGCGACACCTGTAATGGAGCCGGGGCCGCGCCGGATCCCCACTTCGGCGGCAACCGGGAATTCGCCGCCGGTCTCGCAATCCACGCTCGATTTTCTCCCGCCCGCGCCGCCGGGACCGCGCAAGCTCAAGACCGCGGTGGAAGCGGTGATCTATTGCAGCGATCCGGTGGCCACTCCCCTGCATCGCTTGCTCGCGTCGTCGCTCGACACCGGCATGGTCCTGATCGCGTTTGGAATTTTTTCGGCGATTTTCTACTACTTTGCCGGCGTTTTGGTTTGGGATAGCTTGACCGTCGTCGTGTTGTCACTGGCGTTCACCCTGATCGCGCTGTTCTACGGGCTGATCTGGGCGATGTCCGCGCGCGAGACGGCGGGGATGAATTGGACGCATCTGCGGCTCGTCAATTTCGACGGTTTCGCCCCCGATGCCAAGAGCCGGGCTTTGCGGATGGCGGGCGGCTGGCTCAGTTTCTGCTCGGGAACCGTCGGGTTGTGGTGGGCGTTGGTCGATGAAGAAAACCTGACGTGGCACGACCATATGTCGAAGACGTTTCCGACCTTTCGAGAATCGAACAGCAGTTTCGTCCAGCAGCGGTAAACGCCCCGCGTTACATTGGTTTTTTGTCCTTTGCGATTTACGAAGCGGAAGCGCGCGGAATCCTAAGCCGCACAAGCGGTTTCATCGCCGAGGCCGGCTTTACCCACTCCCTCACGCCCGCGCGCAACTGCACCTTCGGCTGCAGTTATTGCTACGTGCCCACCATGGGCATCTACGGCGGACTCAAGCCCGAGGATTGGAAACACTGGGGACAGTTCACCACCTTCAAATCGAACGCGTCCGAACTGCTGGCGCGTGCGCTGAGATCCGATCAGGCGATCTACTGTTCGCCGCTTGTCGATCCCTATCAGCCCGCCGAAGAGCATGCGCCGCACATGCCGGCGATCCTCGCGGCGATTCTAAGGAACCCGCCGCGCGTGCTGACGATTCAAACTCGAGGCCCGCTCATCACGCGCGACCTCGCGCAATTGCGCGAATTATCCGGCCGCACCCGTCTGCGCGTCGGCTTTTCCATCACGACCGACCGTGACGACGTTCGCCGGATTTATGAGCCGCGCTGCGCGAGTATCGAGCGGCGGTTTGAAACCGTCGAAGCTCTGCGCGCAGCGGGCATTGACACGTTCGCCACGCTCGCCCCGCTGCTTCCGTGCGATCCGGAGCGTCTGATCGCGCGCGCGATCGCGGCTACGGGACGCGACGTCATCGGCGATCCGTTCCATGTGCGCGAGACGAAGCGACGGGGCGCCATCACGCGCGAAGCGGCCGAGCGCATCGGCGCGAAATATGGGTTTCAAGAGTGGCACGATCCCGCGTTTCAAGCCGAAGTGACGGAACGCATGCGCCGGGCCGCCGAGGCCGCTGGAAAGCGCTTCGAGATTGGTCCGCTCGGGTTCGCATGGCTGGCGGAAGCGAAAATAATCCAGTGATGAGAACGGAGCTGAGTCGCGCCAAATCCTGCCATGGGCCCCGTTCAGCGCCCGTTCAGGGAGAGTGCGAAGCGATCCAACGATACTGGGACATTGTATTTCGATCACCCGCGTTCCCTTTCCTCGGTCGCCGCACGGAGGAGTATGGTCTGTCCGACCGCTAGTCGACCGATGCGAGTGACCGTGCCGTAGATTCCCGCGTGGTTCTGGTTCGCGCGAACGACCGCTTTCAGCAGTTCTGGCGCGGGATTTGCCGAGTCGGGATCAAGGTTCACCATCGAGCAGCGAACGTCCCGCATCGTAACGGCGATGGCGGGGGCGTCGTCCCCCTCGCCGAATGAGAGCACGCCGCCCAGCCATTCGTCCTCCTGGAAGGGAGCCGATCGCAGTAAACGAACCACAATATTCGGGCGAAATCGTCGCACGTCTGGGCTCCGCCCCGCGAGTCGTCCGATCTCGCGCACCGTATCGGAGGCGATCACGGAGATGCTGGCTTCATCGAAGATGCCATGATTCAACTGCATCATCTGCACGGGCCCCCCGTACCGACGACCGACCTCCGTGGCCAAGTCCTCCCCGAAGACAGGCATCTCTTCACCATCCGGCGTGCAAATATGCGTGGGAAGGTCTCCCTGAGCACCGTCTTCACGGCGCCGCGGAACAAACAGGAGCAGGTCGGGAAGCTTGCTTGCCGATAGCCATGGGAACCCGCTGAGGTCGGCAATCCGCCGGAATGCCAGGCGTCTGTCACCATCGAGGCCGTGCCAGCCCAGCTTGGCGACCTCGAGTCGTTCGCCGCCCATGGACTTCACGGGATACCGGAAGATCGCCTCCACATGTCCGATTTCCATAAGCATGCTCGGTCAACTCTAACGTTGGGCGGGATCTCCGGCGCTCGCGCAACTCCCGGACCCTGGTCCTTTCAACGGCGCCGGTTGACTAAACACGCCATTTCCTCGGTTCATTCGTACAGCCGTCCCCATGCCATCCTGGCCGTCTCGCACAACCAGGTCTGGCTTATGGTCTCCATTCAGGTCGGCAACAAGGAATACGTCGCATTGGCACGCCAACACCGGTTCCACAAAAGTGCCGTCCCCTCGCCCTCGGAAGACCTGAAAGGTGCGAGACGTGGCGTTGCTGACCGCCAGATCGAGGATGGTGCCGACATTGGGAACGGACTGGCATCATGGATATTGAGTTTTGGCCGACACTCTGCCCGGCGGCTGGCGACTCTGGCTGGACTGGCACACCGTAGTAGCCCCTGACAACAAGAGAAATCAATGCTCTTGAGGCTGATCGTGGCGACTACCTGGGTTACGTCCGCCTCGTGGGTCGTCGTGAGGGTCACGCGGAGCTACCGGACCTCATTGCGTCCTTGCCCGCACAGTACACTAGGAAGCCTCTGCTGACGGAGTAGCGTTACCGATCCAGTTCCATGCACGCAGGGTCACATAAATGGGCGTCAAGGCTTGGTCTTTCCACCGGGCGAATCTTGCCCGCGTCCGGCGGCGTTCTCACCGGCCTTTCGCATAATTTCGGGCAGCAAATCTTGCACTATTTGCTGCGCTAGATTCATCATTTTCGACGTGACGATTGGCATTTTTTCGACCATCGCCTGGCCGGCTGGAGTCTTGTAGAAATCGACGATGCCGGCAATTTCCCCGGCCGTGAAGGTTTCGTCCCACAGCTTGATGTAGGCGGGTTTGATACGTTCCCAACTCATCCGGTCCGCCAACATGTCGAACGTCCGACTCTGTTCAGCCTGGTTCTCCCGCGGGACACCCGCCTTTTCCATTTGCGCCGCGGTCATCGCTTTTATCTGGCTCCAGACCTGTCGCTGCGACTGATCGGCCTTGGTGAGCCGCAACATTTCCTCGATATTGGCGAGTTTCGCCGCTTGCGCGTCTTGGGCGTGGGCGATCGCGGCCGGCGAAACCAGCGCGATGAAAGCAATGAGCGCTCGATGCAGGATCATGATGCACGGATGTTATCAGAATTTATCCCAATCCCGCTTCGCGCAAATACTTCGCCGATTCTTCCGGCGGCGTCGGATTAATGTAAAACCCCGTTCCCCATTCAAATCCCGCCACCTTCGTCAGCTTGGGCATGATTTCCATATGCCAGTGGTAATGCGGCAAGGCCGTTTCTTGAACGGGCGCCGTGTGGAGCACGAAGTTATAGGGCGGGTGTTCGAGCACTTTGTCGATTTTCCGCAACGTGGAACGCAGCACCCACGAAAGGTTCTGCAGCGTCGCCTGGTCGATATCCTCGAAATGCGATTCGTGGCGGCGGGGGACGATCCAGGTCTCGAACGGAAAACGCGATGCATACGGCTCGATTACCAGAAAACGGTCGGTTTCCGTCACCACCCGCAGCCCGGCCTTCGATTCCTGCTTCATGATGTCGCAATATACGCAGCGATCCTTAAACTCGAAATAGCGCTTTCCGCCATCCACTTCTTCCAGAACGCGCTTCGGCACCACGGGGAGGGCGATCAACTGCGAATGCGGGTGCTCCAGCGTCGCGCCCGCCGCTTCGCCGTGATTTTTGAAAATCAGCACGTACCGCAGCCGGTGATCCTTTTTCAGGTCATTCATCCGTTCGCGGAAAGACCAGAGCACGTCCTCCACCTGCTTCTCCGGCATGCCGGACAAAGTCTGGGCATGTTCGGTGGTCTCGATGATCACCTCATGGGCGCCGATTCCGTCCATCTTGTCGAACAAGCCTTCGCCTTCGCGGTTCAGATCGCCTTCGATGCCCAATACGGGAAACTTGTTGGGGACGACGCGCACGGACCATCCAGGCTGGTCCCGCGCCGAACCGTTGCGGTACGCCAACACCTCCGGCGGCGTTTTCTGTTCGTTGCCCGTGCAAAACGGGCAAAAGTGACTCGAAGTAGCCGCCACGCTCTGACGGCTGAAATCCGATGGGCGTCGCGCGCGGTCGGTTGCGATAATCACCCATCTGCCCGTGATGGGGTCTTTGCGTAACTCTGGCACTTCCTCACTATAGCTTTGAAGGGGTTCCGAAGGCATCCCGGATCAACTGGATTTTCGGATGCCGAGTACCCAGTACCGTTACGATGTCGAAACGCACGCGGCTCCAATCGACGGCGGCCCGGCGCGCGTATTCTATCGCGGCGCGCTGTAGATGCAGCCGCTTTTCCGTATCGACGGCGCGGTCGGGGTCTCCGAATTCGTCCGTCGAGCGCGTCTTCACCTCGATGAAAACCAGAGTAGGGCCGTCCCAGGCGACCAAATCGATCTCGCCCGGCCCGGAGCGTGGACGATAGTTGCGAGCGACGATCGTGAATTTGCGTTTGCGCAAGAAACGATGGGCTAGATCTTCGCCGCGCGCGCCAAGCGGGCGATGATGGCGGCGAAGGCGGTCGGCGAGTGAATAAACAAGCGAGATCACGCTTACACGGGCTCGAATTCGAATTCCATCGCCTTCCCGCGCACCACGAAACACAGATAATGCTCCCAAAATCGCCGGAAACGCGGAAACCGGTTCACCAGGATTTCAAAACCGAGCCATTTCCAAAATGCTAGTAGCTTCACCCGCACGGAAATCTCCCGGAACCTGGCTTTCGAGTAGTAGCCGAAGCCCCCGTGGTCTTCCCCGAAATACCGGAAGGAGAAGCTGTTCAGATGCTGGCGATGCGTGGGATCGCACCACGAGCTGAAATCCGTATAATGCGGCGTTTCGATCCGCACGCGCCCGCCGGTTCGCACCAGCCGGTGGAACTCTTCCATCGTCCGCATGACGTCCGTAAGATGCTCGATCACGTGGATGGCCCGCAACTGGTCGAAAGAATTGTCCGCGAACGGGTAGGGAAAGCGATCCAGGTCGCAGATCAGATCCGCCGCGGTCGCCGCATTGCGGTCCACGCCGATCGACCCCGGAAATTTCCGGATGCCGCAGCCCACGTCGAGAATCCGCACCAACGAATGATAGCCCACTGATATTCTGGGGGTTGCCAATCCGGGCCTCCTTTCGCCTGCCGCTTGCCGTGCTGATTCTGGCCGCTTCCGGGGCCGCTCAAGACAATTACGAAATCCAGGTCTACGGCGCCGAGACCGTCACGCCCGGACGAACCATGGTGGAACTTCACAGCAACTACACTTTGTCCGGGTCGAAAGACAAGGTGGAGGGCATCTTGCCCACGCAGCACGCGGTGCACGAGACCGTCGAGATCACGCAAGGCATAACGCCGTGGTTCGAAACCGGATTCTACATCTTCACCAGCTACAACCCTTCCTATGGATATCAATGGGTGGGAGACCACATTCGTCCGCGGGTTCGCTCTCCGGAGCAGTGGCATTGGCCAGTGGGGGCGAGCTTATCGATGGAGGTGGGCTACCAGCGGCACGCATTCTCGGCGGATACGTGGACCTGGGAAATCCGGCCCATTCTCGATAAGCAACTGGGGAAGCTGTATCTCTCATTCAATCCGACGCTCGACCGCTCCTTCCATGGACCATCGGTGAGACAAGGCTTGAGCTTTTCGCCCAATTTCAAGGCCGGTTACGATTTCACCAAGCGTATCAACGCCGGCTTGGAGTACTACGGCTCGCTGGGTCCGGTGACCGGTTTCGATCCGTTTCGCGAACAGCAACAGCAGATCATTCCGGCTATCGATCTGAATTTAGGGCCGAACTGGGAGTTCAATTTCGGCGTGGGTGTGGGAGTGACTCACGGCACGGACCATTTGCTGGTGAAGATGATCGTGGGGCGAAGATTCAGTTTCGGAGGACGGAAAGCGGACAAGCCATAGCGCGAAACTAGCCATGTTAAGCTAGCCGATGATTCTCCCGGCCGCTTGCTTCGCCAGCCGCACGCAATCGGGAATACCGATTCCGTGATAGCCGTTACCCGCCAGGTGCAATCCAGGCCAAGCTTCCAGCCGCGTTTCGATTTCGCGAATGCGTTCCTGATGCCCGACCGTGTATTGCGCCATCGAACCGGGCCAGCGGAAGACGCGTGAAAAGATCGGCCGCGCATCGATGCCCATGATCGTCTTGAGATCGTCGAGCGCTTCGGCGATGATTTCGGCGTCGCCTTCCGCTGACGAGCCGGAGATGAAACAACGTAACAGGGCCAAATTGGACGGAACGCGATGAGAGAACTTGGTACCCACCCAGGTGCAAGCCATCACGCGCCGCCGCTCGCGCCGGGGTACGAGAAAGCCGAAACCGTTCAACGGATGGCGCACCTCGCCGCGAACGAAACCGAGCGCGATCACGGTGGACGACTTATATGGTATCGACCGGAGCAGGGAGGCGAGAGCGGGATCGAGCCGGTCTAGAATTTGCGCGGAATCCTGCGTGCCGCATGCCAGCAGGAGCTTGTCCGCCGGCGCGAAATCACCGCCCGCGCGGATGCGATAGCCGCCTTCGCGTTTCTCGACCGTCTCGACTCTTTGATTCACGACAGTTCCGCGCAAGGAAGAACGAAGAGCCGCGGTAAGCTGTCCCATCCCGCCTTCCAGCGTTTGAAAAATCGGCGAGCTCTCCCGGTTGCGTTCCGCGCGTTCAGCTAGAATGCCGCGCGTGACGCTGCCGTATTTTTTCTCGTACGCCACGAATTTCGGCAGCACGCTCGGGGCGCTTAACGCCTCGCAATCGCCGCCGTATACGCCCGCCAGCAACGGCTCGGCTAAATATTCCACGGACTCCCGGCCGAAATGATCGGCGACGAAATCGGAAACGGAACGGTCGGGAAGGTCCCGCGGCCGCCGGAACAACTCGCGCGCCATTCGAAGCTTCGCCGAGGGGCTGAAGAGCGGAGACCGCAACACCGGTGCAACCCGCGTGGGCGCGATCATCTGCAAGCCTTCGGGCATCGGGACGAGCTTCCCGTTCTTCCAGATGAATGTCTTGCGGAGAGAGTCGTTCGAGCCGATTACCCGATCCGCCAGGCCCAACTCGCGAATCAGTTCCAAAGCCCAAGGTTTGGATGCGAGAAAACTGTCGGGACCGGCTTCGACCGTGCAGCCTTCGATACATTCCGTTTCGATCACGCCTCCCAGTCGCGGGCGGGATTCGAAAAGAGTGAAAGGCAGACCGGCGTTCGAGAGATGATACGCAGCCGCGAGACCGGAGATACCGCCGCCTACAATTGCGATCAAGGCAGGCTAAGGCCTGAATTCCCGGACCATCCGCACCACGGCTTTCACGTTATCGACCGGCGTCTCCGGCAGGATCCCGTGGCCGAGATTAAAGATGTGCCCGGGCCTGGTGCCCGTGCGCTTCAACAGCTCCGTGACCTTTGTCTTTAGTTCCGGCAGCGGCGCAAATAGCGCCACCGGGTCCAGATTCCCCTGAATGGCCGAACGATAGCTGATGTCCATCCAGGCCTGATCGATATTCATGCGCCAATCGACGCCCATGACGTCCCCGCCGGCCGCATGCAATTCGCGGAAAAATCCCGAAGCGCCCGTGCCGAAATGGATAACCGGGACGCCGCTCGAGCGAATCCGTTCGATCAGCGCGCGGGAATACGGAGCGGCGAACCGGACGTAGTCGTCGGCTCCCAGCGCGCCGACCCAGCTATCGAACACCTGAATCGCCCGCGCTCCCGACGCCACTTGGCTAATCGCAAACGGAGCGATCACGTCGACGATCTTCCCCATCAACCGCCGCCACATGGTCTCGTCCGAATACATCATCTTCTTGGTGCGAATGAAATTGCGGGAAGCGCCGCCCTCGATCATGTAGCTCGCCATCGTAAACGGCGCTCCGACGAAACCGATCAGCGGAACGCGCCCGGCGAGCGCCCTCACGGCTTGCTGGATGGCCTCGCCCACGTAGCCGAGGTCGTCCGTATTCGTGGTCGAGAGCGAATCGATATCGTCCGAATTACGCACCGGGTTATCGATGATCGGACCTTCGCCCGCGGCATAGCGCAGTTTGAGCCCCATCGGTTCCACGGGCAGCAGCAGATCGGCAAAAATGATCGCTGCGTCGACATCCAATATCTCGACCGGCTGCAAGGTCACGGTGGCGGCCAAATCCGGACGCTTGCAGATCTCCAGTATTCCGTGTTTCGAACGGATGTCCCGATACTGGCGCATATACCGCCCCGCCTGCCGCATGAACCACACGGGCCGCACATCCGTGGGGCGGCGTTTGCATGCATCTAGAAAACGACTGCTCATTGGAGCCACGCGCATGACTGTTCCGGTTTATCCTCGCAAAAGAAGGCGCGAATCCCTTCCCGTTTATGTTTTGCCGCCCATTCCCGTCCGTTGATGAAATACGGCTTGGTCCACGCTTCGCTGTCGAGCGTCCGCGGGGCGACAACGGAGACCGAAAGCATGCCCCTCGCGGGGTATCCCGTTCGTGGGTCCATGAGGTGGCTATAAATCTTCCCGTCCGCCTCGAAAAACTTTTCGTAACTGCCCGAAGTGGATAAGGACTCGTCCTTTAAAACCGCTTCGGAGACGGTTTTGAATTCGTCTTTCGGGTCGCGAATATCGATTTTCCAACCCTTCTCGCCGGGAGGAGCGCCGAGCGCGTAAATACTACTGCCAGCGGCGGATATCAAGCCAATCTTGATGTTATTCTTCCTCAGAACTTCAACCATTCGGTCAACGGCGTATCCCTTTCCAATCCCGCCTGGATCGATCTCGACGCCCTTGCGTTTGAAGCGCACGGTCCTCGCCGCGGGATCGAGCACGACGTTGCGGTAGCCCACTACGTTCAGAGCTCGCTCAATCTCCCCGTTTTGCGGCAAATGTCCCGTGCCTTTATAAAATCCCCAAATTTTCATTAACGGGCCGACGCTAATGTCGAAAGCGCCGTCGCTTTCCCGGCTATAGCGCAGGCAGGCGGCGAGCAAGTCGAAAAGATCTTGAGGCACGGTCACGGGCCGTTCGGCGGCGTAGCGGTTCACCTGGCTCCATTCGCTTTCGGGTTTGTAGTTGGAAAGCATCCGGTCAAGCCTGCGAACCTCTTCAAATGCCGCTTCCGACGCCGTTTCCATGCGGGTACGGTCCTCGTCATAGAGTGCCAGCGAATAGGTCGACCCCATGGCGTCCACGCTGGCCTCGAGACGCAGCATATCCGCGCCCGGCGCGCGCGCGCACCAGAGCGGCAAAAACAAAACTACCACAAGTTGTTTGTTATGAAGAGGGATTTTACTGGGAACCTTGGGTTTTTTTCGCACGTTTGAGGAGAATTTCCAACCGTTGGGGCGTTTCCGGGGACGGATCGGCTTCGAAGTGCAATTCCGGGGTCTTACGCAGGTCGAGGCGGGTCGCGAGTTCGTGGCGCAGATAGCCGCTGGCGTTTTCCAGAGCGGCAAGGGCCTCTTTTTGTTCTTTATCGCCGCCATGGATCGCGACCTTGACTCGCGCGTGCCGCATATCCGCCGAGACGTGGACCGCGTTGATGTCGACGCTGCCGATGCGGGGATCGTTCAATTCGAAGCCGACGATCTCGGAAAGCTCTTCGCGAACCGCTTCCGATACTTTTGCCGCCCGCCGTTCATCCACCGGTGTAATTCCTCATGTGGCGCGGACACTCGTGTCCGCGCCACAATACTCACAACCATTCCACTTCCGCTCGCACCAGCATCGGCCCCAGCAACCCCGCGGCTTCCGATTCGGCGGCTTGCAGCACCTGTTCGGCGTGTCCCGGATCGGCTGAAACCGTTACCGCCGCCAAGACCGCGCGCTGCCACAATTCCTGGGCGTCCACTTCGGAAACCGCTACATTGAACTTGCCCCGCAAACGGTCTTTCAGGCTCTTAACCACCTGTCTCTTGTCTTTTAGCGAATGCGAATGATCCAGGCGCAACTCGAGAGTCAACAACCCAACCGTCATCAGGCGACTTCGCCAACCACTCTCTCCGAGACGAACGCTTCGAGAATATCGTCTTTCTTCACGTCGCTGAAATTGTCGATGGTGACACCGCACTCCGTACCGCTGCGCACTTCGCTGACGTCGTCCTTGAAACGCCGGAGCGAACCGATCTTTCCGGTGTGCACCACCACGTTGTCGCGCAGCACCCGAACCAGGCATTTTGTCGAAATCGTGCCGTCTTGCACGAAGCATCCGGCGACCATCCCGACATTGCTGACCCGGAACGTATCGAGCACCTGCGCCTTGCCCCGGTAGACTTCCTTGAAGACCGGCGAGAGCAGCCCGGCCATGGCTTTCTTGATCTCGTCGGTGACGTTGTAAATAATCGAGTGCAGGCGTATGTCGACCTTCTCCTGCTCGGCCGCGGCCGCCGCATTCCGCTCCGGCCGCACGTTGAAGCCGATGACGATGGCATTCGACGCGGAGGCCAACAGCACGTCCGATTCGGTAATCGCGCCAACGCCGCTGTGCAGGACGCGAATTTTGACCTTGTCGGTCGAAAGCTTCTGGAGCGTTTCGCTCAACACTTCGGCGGAACCGCCGACGTCGGCCTTGATGATGAGCGGTAGTTCCTTGACCTCGCCAGCCGCCATTTGTTGATGCAACTGTTCCAGGGTAAGCCGCCCGGTCTTCGCCAGCGCGACGTCGCGCGCCTTCGTCTCGCGGTACATCACGATCTGCTTCGCCTTGGCGGTGTCGGTCACCACCTGGAAGCTATCGCCCGCGTCGGGCATGGCATCGAGGCCCAGCACCTCAACCGGCATGGAAGGACCGGCCTCTCGCACCTGCTCGCCGCGATCGCTCAACATCGCGCGAACCTTGCCGAACACCTGGCCAACAATGAAGAAATCGCCCACGCGCAACGTTCCGTTGCGCACCAGAACCGTCGGGACGGGGCCGCGTCCGCGATCGAGCTTGGCTTCGAGCACCACGCCCATCGCCGGGCGCGCGGGGTTGGCCTTTAGATCCTGCAAATCCGCCACCAGAAGAATCATCTCCAGCAGCAGATCGAGGTTCGTCTTGCTCTTGGCGGAAACCGGCACCATGACGGTGTCGCCGCCCCAATCCTCGGCGAGCAAACCGCGGTCGGACAACTGCTGCTTAATGCGATCCGGCTGGGCGTCCGGCTTGTCGATCTTGTTGATGGCGACGATAATCGGAACCTTCGCCGCCTTGGCGTGATCGATGGCTTCGAGCGTCTGCGGCATCACGCCGTCGTCCGCCGCCACCACTAGAATTACGATGTCGGTCACCTTGGCGCCGCGCGAACGCATGCGCGTGAAGGCTTCGTGGCCCGGCGTGTCGATAAAGACGATTTGCCGGTCTCCATGATCGATGTGATACGCGCCGATATGCTGCGTAATGCCGCCGGCTTCGCGCCCAGCGACGTTGGCGTGGCGGATGGCGTCGAGCAGCGACGTTTTACCGTGATCGACATGTCCCATGATGGTGACCACCGGGGCGCGGCGAACCTGATCTTTCTCGACTTCGGCTACTTCAACGTCCTGGCGGGATTCTTCCTCGAAACTTATAGTGCTGGTGGAAGCGCCGAATTCGCGCGAGAGCTCGGTCGCGAGTTTCGCGTCCAGCGTCTGGTTGATGGTGGCGAAAATATTGCGATCAACCAGCTTCTTGATGACGAAATTGGCCTTGACGTCCAACTTTTCCGAAAGCTCCTTGACGGTGATGCCTTCGGAAATGGTGATATCGCGATTGATCGGGGGCGGGCCGGCCGGCATGTCGCGACGGACCGGACGGATCGATTTCTCCTGATCCTCGCGGGTACGCGGGCGCGAGGGCGGCCGGGTGCCGAACCGGCTGGACGGACGCCTTTGCTGATCCGGGAGGGTCGGGGCCGCGCCGGGCGCCGCCATGCCGCCGCGCGAAGTAGGATGCATCGGGCGCGGACCGCTGCCGGGACGCTGCTGCATCGGCGGTCCGGTGCGCATGCCGGGGCCTGGCGTTCCGCGAGCCACCATCGGTTGACCGGGGCGGATCGGTCCCTGATATATTGGCCGTCCGGGCGCGGGAGACTGCGGGCGCATGGGAACTCCCGGTTTGGGCGAGGCGGCGGGCGCGGCAAAGGCGGGATTCGTACCCAGCGGGCGCATGGGCTGTTGCAATTTCTTCGCGAGGTCCGGGCGCGGCGGCACGACGGGACGAAGCGCCGGTTGACCCACCAGCGGACGCTGTCCGGGAGCTGGGCCGCCGGGAGCGGGTGTCGCTGTTTGAACCGGTGTCTGAACCGTCGTCTGCCCGGTGGCGGCTCTGGGCGCGGAAGGTCCCGCGGGCCGGGTTGGCGCCACGGGGCGCGGTTGGGGCATGCCGCCGGGAAAAGGCTGCCGCGGGCCGGAAAGTACTTGACCCGGACGGGGCGACATTGGCATGGGCCGAACCGCGGGAGGAATGGGGCGGCCCGGGCCGGCGGCCGGCGGCTGCTTCAATTGCGGGTGTTGCGGGGCCGCGGAACTCGGAGCGTGAACCGGACCCGTCGCGAGCGGCGGGCGCAGCCCCACGCGCGGGGACGGCTTTTCGGAGTCCGGGGGCGGTCCTTCCGCTTCCGCCGGAACTTGCGCGGTGGATTGAGCGGGTTCGGACCCTGCGGGAACCGCTTCCACGCGCGCGGGCGTTTCAACGGGGGCAGGTTCGGGTCGCTCTTCGCGCGATTCAGGCGCTTCCTGCGCTTCACGCGGAGCGGGCCGGGCCTCTATATGTTCGGGGGCGCGCTCGGGAGCGCTCGCGCCGTGCCCATTGCTGCTCGGGCGCGAGTGCGCCTCGCCTTCCTCGCCGCGCTCTTCGCGGTGATCGCCATTCTCGAAATACACGCGCAGCTTTTCCGCCACGTCCTCGTCGACCGAGCTCGAGTGAGTTTTCTTCTCGGTTACGCCGAAGTCGGGAAGCTTATCGAGAATCAAGTTCGCCTTGATTTCCAGAACCCGCGCCAGCTCATTGATGCGAATCTTCTTCATAGCAAAACAATCGTTATTTACTGCCGGCCATCCGTTGTAACGCCCGGATCCGCCGCGCGATTACCGCTCAAATCGCCTTCTACTCCCGCGTCTTGCGATCCATCCGGGGAGTCTTTTATCGTATCAGAGTCGGTTGCCGGCGGTTGGCGTTCCGGCTCGATGAACCCCGGGTCGTTCTCTTGTGAAACGGCCGGCACTTCCGCTAAATCGGCCGCTTCGGCCACGTACGGCTCGGCGTCGCCCGATGCCGGCTGAATGGGCTCTTGCCCCGGCTCGCCGACTTCTTCATACTGCCCATAAAAGCTATTGACCGCCTGCTGAATCCGCTGCACCATCTGCGCGCTCACGCCGGGAATCGCTTCCAGGTCTTCGGGCGTCATCGTCCCCAACTTCTCCACGGTTCCGACGCCGCCTTCGCGGAGCTTTTCGGCCGCCGCTTCCGCCAGTCCGTAATCGATCAGCACCGAAACGGGTGCGCCTGGAGCCACCAGGGCCGCCATCTGCGATTCCACTTCCTGCCGCTTCTCTTCTTCGCTCTTAATATCGATCTTCCAAGCCAAGAGCTTGGCCGCCAGCCGCACGTTCTGGCCTTTCTTTCCTATGGCCAGCGACAGTTGCGAATCGTCGACGATCACTTCCATGTGCTTCTCAACCGGGTCGACGATGGTCACGCGGCTGATCTTCGCCGGGCTTAGAGCATGCGTCGCGAACTGCACCGGATCTTCCGAAAATTCGATGATGTCGATCTTCTCGCCGCGCAATTCGCGGATGATCGATTGGACGCGCATGCCTTTCATGCCGACGCACGCCCCCACGCAATCCACATCGCGATCGCGACTGACGACGGCGATCTTGGTGCGCTCGCCCGCCTCCCGCGCGCAGCCCTTAACGATCACGGTGCTGTCGTAAATCTCCGGCACTTCCTGCTCGAACAGGCGCTTCACCAATTCCGGATCGGCTCGCGAAACCACCACGCCGGGCCCCTTGCTGGCTTTATCGACGATCTTGATTACGCAACGCACCCGGTCGCCGACGCTAAAGTTTTCCAGGCGCGATTGCTCTTTCTTCGGCAATCTCGCTTCCGTCTTGCCCAGATCGAGGATTAGGTCCAAGCCTTCGATCCGCTTCACGGTGCAGTTGACCAGTTCGCCCGCGCGGCCGGAATACTCGTTATAAACGGTTTCACGCTCGGCTTCCCGGACTTTCTGAAAGATCACCTGCTTGGCGGTCTGGGCGGAGATGCGCCCCAGCGCGTCGGTGGGCTTCGGAATCTTCACCTCCGAATCGATGGCCGCGAGCGGATCGATTTTCTTCGCCTGCGCCAGCGTGATTTCTTTCGCCGGATCGGTTACTTCTTCCACCACCTTCTTCACCGCATAGAGCTTGATCGAACCCGATGCGATATCGAGTTCCGCAATGTAATCCTCGGTCGTGCGGAAATGCTTCCGTGCGGCGATAAGCATGGCATCTTTCACCGCATCGAGCACGATCTGGCTATCGATGCCTTTCTCTTTGCTCAGCATTTCAATCGACTGAAATATGGTGTCCAAGATGTCCTCTTTTTAGTTAACGGGGCTTAAGTGGCGGATTACCACTCGAATTTGAGATTCGCTTTTTCGACTTGTGCGTGCGGGAATTCGATGCGTTTGCCGGGACCGAGGTCGAGCGAGATCCGCTGCTCTTCGAGACCCGCGAGAATGCCTTCAAAGTGGCGCTGGTTATCGATCGGCTGGCTTAAAACCACCTTCACTTTCTTGCCTTGAAATCGCTCGAAATCCCGAAGCTTCAGGAGCTTGCGCTCAACTCCGGGCGAGCTAACCTCGAGATTGTAATGGCCCGGGATCACGTCTTCGACATCGAGAATGGTTCCGACCTGTTGCGAAATGGCTTCGCAATCGCCGTGCGTGACGCCTTCCGGCTTGTCGATCGAAATGCGCAGAAACCGGTTCTGCCCGCCGCCCTTGAGTTCGATCTCGACGATTTCGATTCCCTCGGATTGCGCCACCCGCTCGGCGATATCTTGAATTTTGGTAATGATGTCCTGCTTCGCCATGCTCGCGCCCAATAAAAAAGTGGGCTTTCGCCCACCGGGTAAGTTCGACAGTTACAAATTCATTTTAGCGCGTATGAGGGAAATTGCAAGTTTTGGGATTCAATTCAGGCCATGGACGCCGCGATGCCGAAGAGTTCGATAGAATGGCGGTTTCCATTAAACGCGGCTGGCGCCAGAGGATGTTACGTGTTCCTTGATATGGTTATGTGCGCCTTCTTTTTAGCGGGCGATTTGAACCAGGCTCGGACGATGCTGCGCGAGGGCCGCTTTCCGGAAGCTCTTCGTGAGCTCGAAGCGGCGATGCGCAAAGAGCCGGGCAATCCCGAGATCGAGTACCAGATCGGCGAGATGTTGCGCGAGCAGGCGGCGGATCGCGCTGCCCGCCTTGAGGAACTTGCGCCGGATTCCGCCGAGGCGCATGAACTCCTGGGGCGCTCGCTCGAAGCGCGAGGCAATCTCGATGATGCTCTCCTGGCTTATCGCGCCGCCCTATTGAAGAACCCCCGCTTACCCGGAGTACATTTCCTGATTGGGAACATCCTCTGGAAAGAGCGCGATTTCGAAGCCGCTAAACCGGAAATGGAAGCGGAACTCCGTTTGAATCCAAATCACGCGCTCGCGAACCTCCGGCTGGGACAGATATTACTCGCGATGGATCGACCGGGCCCCGCGGCCGATCGCTTGCGCGACGCCGTTCGCGCGGACGATTCCATTGAGGCCCATCGAGCGCTGGGAAAAGCTTACCGCGCTTTGGATAACAATGCGGACGCCTTACGGGAATTTCAGATCGTGGCTGGACGTCGGCCGCAAGACGATTCGGTGCACGCTCAACTCGCGGGCGTGTATCGATCTCTCGGAAACACCGAACAAGCTAAGGCCGAGATGGAGGCGCATCGACGGCTGCTTCAGGAGAGGGCGGAGGCCGCGAGGAAGACCTCGCCTTCAATCGGGCGATAGCTTCCCGCACGCCTGGACGGTTGG
>JBPCKZ010000025.1:0-16758 GCA_051003795.1 Bryobacteraceae bacterium
AAAAAAGCCGTCGAGATGCAGCAGAAGCTGCTCGACAACGAATTTACGCTGGACGATTTCCGCGATCAGATCCGGCAGTTGCGCAAGCTCGGGCCGCTCGAATCCATGCTGTCGATGATGCCGCAAGTCGGCATTTTGAAGGATCTCAAGAACGTCAAGGTGGATGAAGGCGAGATGAACCGCGTGGTTGCAATCATCGATTCGATGACCCCGCGAGAGCGCGTGAACCACATGCTTATCAATGGCAGCCGGCGGCGGCGCATTGCCAAGGGCAGCGGAACCAGCGTGCAGGACGTCAACCAGTTGCTCAAGCAGTACACTCAGGCCCGCAAGATGATGAAGAGCTTTTCGGGAGGCGGTTTTCTCGGCAAGAAGCTCGGAAAGATGAAACTACCCGTTTTTTAAGGACAAACAATGCTGATGATTCGCCTGGCGCGTTTCGGCGCCAAGAAAAAGCCGTTTTACCGTGTTGTCGTGATTGAAAAGACCCGCGCCGCCAATGGCCGGAATCTGGAAGTGCTGGGGCATTACAACCCGCTGACCGAACCCGCTCGCGTGACCCTGAAGCACGACCGGATCGATCACTGGACAAAATTAGGCGCGCAACTTTCGGACACCGTCGCGCGGCTGGTCAAGAACAATCCGGTGCAACCGGCCGCATAAACCGCCGCCATGAAGCAGTTGATAGAAGACATCGCGAAGGCTCTGGTCGACGTGCCCGAACAAGTTTCGGTGCAAGAGCTATCGGGTGAACAGGCCACGGTGCTTGAGCTGAAGGTCGCGCCGGGCGATTTGGGAAAGGTGATCGGAAAGCAGGGACGCACCGCGCGATCCATCCGGACGATTCTGGGGGCTGCCGGGATGAAACTGAACCGGCGATTCACGCTCGAAATTCTAGAGTGAGCGAATGGGTGGCCATTGCCGTCCTGGGACGGGTCCGAGGGAACCGGGGGGAACTCACGGCGGTCGCTTTAAGCGATAAGCCCGAACGTTTTCGGAATCTCGGAGCGGTGACGTTGTTTCGGGACGGCGGCGAGACACGGGTGGAAGTGGAGTCGGTCTGGCACCATGTCGACCGCCTGATTTTCAAATTCCGCGGCGTCGATTCCATTTCGGACGCGGAGCCGTTGGAAGGATCGGAAGTGCGCGTTCCGATGGAAGAGCGCGTCGCATTGGAACCGGGCGAGTATTTTCAGTCGGATTTGGTCGGATGCCAGGTTCGCGACCGGTTCAGCGGCGAACCGCTGGGCCAAGTTACAGCTTGGCGGGATGGGGGTGGAACGGGATTGCTGGAGGTAGATGGCAATTTGCTGATTCCATTCGCACGGGCGATCTGTATTTCGATCGATGTAGCGGGCCGGGCGATCCTAGTCGATCTTCCGGAAGGGCTGAAAGAATTGAATCCGTGAAATTTCATGTGCTCACGATTTTCCCGGAGTTCTTCGCGGGAGTGTTTGAGCATGGCGTGGTGGCGCGGGCTCGCAAGACGCGCGCGGTCGAAATCGAGATCCACGACCTGCGGGGATGGACGTGCGACCGGCACAAATCGGTGGACGACCGCCCGTTCGGCGGGGGTGAGGGCATGCTGCTGAAACCGGAGCCGCTGTTTTCGGCCGTGGAATCGATTTGGCCGGAGCGAGGCAAGGCGGAAAAATCGAGACAGAGGGTGATTTTGCTTTCGGCGCAGGGCAGGCGTTTCGATCAAGCGGCCGCCAGAAGGCTCGCGGGTAGCGCCGAATTGCTGTTGATTTGCGGGCGCTATGAAGGCGTGGACGAGCGGGTGGCGGAGCATCTGGCGGACGAAGAATTATCGATCGGCGATTATGTTTTGAGCGGCGGAGAATTGGCGGCCGCGGTTGTGGTGGACGCCGTCGCGAGGCTGCTGCCGGGGGTTGTGGGAAACGAAGCTTCGACGGTGTTCGAATCGTTCGAAGAGGCGGATCTGCTCGATTGTCCGCAGTACACCCGGCCCGCCGATTTTCGCGGCTGGAAGGTTCCCGAAGTTTTATTGGGCGGCAATCACGCGGAGATTCGCCGCTGGCGCCGGGAAGCGGCGCTAGCGAAAACGGCGCGCCTGCGCCCGGATTTATATAACGGTAGGATTGAGAGAGACGAATCATGACGAACGCGTTGCTGGCCAAATTTACGCAGAAGCACAAGCGCACCGACCTTACTCCGTTCCGCCCGGGCGATACCATCCGGGTGCACGTGAAGATCAAGGAGGGCGACAAAGAACGCATCCAGATATTCGAGGGTACCGTCATCGCGCGAAACAACATCGGCATGGGCGAGACGGTTACCGTGCGGAAGGTGAGTTTCAGCCAGGGCGTGGAGCGTATTTTTCCGCTGCACGGCAAGGCAATCGACCACATCGACGTGGTCCGCACCGGCCGGGTGCGGCGCGCCAAGCTCTATTATCTGCGCGGATTGAAGGGCAAAGCGTCGCGCCTGAAAGAGCGCTGAGACGCGGCGCCGCAGCGTCTAGTGCCGGGTAAGAAACTCCACGCCTGGAAGTGCGAAGGAGCACTGGAGCGCGAGCTCCATTCCCGCGGCTTTTTTGCCATTGCCGGGGCGGATGAGGTTGGCCGCGGCTCTCTATTCGGCGCGGTCGTGGCCGCCGCCGTCATTCTCTCGCCGGATTCGCCCGTCCGCGGTTTGAACGACAGTAAGCAGATCGAACCGGAACGGCGCGCCATTTTAGCCGCGCGTATCCGGGACCGAGCGCTCGCCTGGGCGGTGGCTTCAGTGGACGCGGCGACGATTGACCGCATCAATATCTATCAGGCGTCGCGTCTGGCCATGAGGCTGGCGATTCAGCAACTCAGGCCGGCGCCGGACTTCCTTTTGATCGACGCAGTCTCACTCGACCTTCCGATTCCGCAGTGTCCCCTGATTCAAGGCGATGAACGATGCCACGCCATCGCAGCCGCCTCGATCGTCGCAAAGGTACATCGCGACGCCGCCATGTGTTCCTGGGATGCGCAATTCCCGGAGTACGGTTTGGCTCGCCACAAAGGGTATCAAACGCCGGAACACATGCGCGCGCTCGAGCGGTTCGGACCCACTCCCCTGCACCGTTTGAGCTTCGAACCGATCCGCAACCGGTCGCTGTTTTCCACGGGGCAGGCTTCTTGAAAATCCCGCGCCCCCAACTGTTTTCGGCCGTCCTGCTGATTCTTTTCTGCGGGGAGGTTGGGCTTTTCCTCATCGTGTACCCATGGACCGACCGGTGGGATCAAAACCTGTTCGGAACGCTTATACCGGGCTGGTACTGGTTGTGGAATAACGCGTATGTCCGGGGCGGGGTCAGCGGGTTGGGCTTAGTGAACCTGTATATCTCCATGGGTGAGATTTTCCGGCTCTGGCGCCTTGCCCGATCATAGTAAGCGCTTCACCTTCTGCCGCTTTCCATAATTGCCGGTGAGCGGTAACACCCTTTGGATCATCAGTGATATGTACTTTTTGAAAACACTGTCGATCAGTTCTTTGTGCGAACTAATACCTTCAAGTCCCTCTTGATCTCAGTTCTAGCGGCAGCCATCCTACCGATGGTATCCTTCGGCCAACCTTTTGCCTATGTTGCCAGTCTGTCTAGCAGCAGTATGGCGGTTATCAACGTTGCAAATAATACAGTTGTAGCAAATCCCGTTATTTACGGCGGCCTCACCGGGGTGGCTGCCTCGCCCAACGGATCCCTGGTTTACATCACCGCCCAGAGCATAAACCAAGTCCAGGTGGTCAGCACGGCGAACAATACCGTGGTGGGAGCGATAAACGTCGGCTCGACTCCCGTGGCCGTCGCCTTCGCCCCGAACGGTTCGCTTGCATACGTCTTAAACCGGGCGTCGAATACGGTTTCCGTAATCAACACCGGGGCGAATGCCGTGGTTGCCACTATTCCGGTGGAATGGAGGCCGTCCGGGGTAGCTGTAAACCCGTCCGGGACGCGCGTCCTCGTAACGAATAATTGGGGGACCGACCTTTCGGTTATCGACACCGCGAGTAACGCGGTGATCGCAAACATACCGGTCGGCAGCGGCTTGAGCGGCATCGCCATCAGCCCGAACGGCGCGTACGCCTACGCCACCAACCAGAATACCAATTCCGTGTCCGTGGTGAGCCTGGCATCGAATACGTTACTCAGCGCCATACCGGTTCAAAATTACCCCAATTCCATCGCGATCGCGCCCAATGGCGCCCGGGCTTTCGTCACGAACGGAAATTCCAGTTCGGTTTCAGTGATCGATCTATCTTCCAACTCGGTGATCGCCACCCTGGGGGTGGGCGATAACCCGACCGCCATCGCGCTCACGCCGGATGGCGCTCACGCCGAAGTAACCAACGCCAATTCCTACTCGACCTCGGTAATCGACGCGAACGCACTCTCGGTGGTCGGCACCATCAACCGCGTGGGAATCTATCCCGCGGGCGTGGCGATTGCCCCCGCGACGGGCAGCGGCGGCGTTGTCGGCGTCCCTATTCCGTGCAGCTACGCCTTGACGGCGAGTTCGCAAAACGTTCCGTATTCGGGCGGCGCGGGCGCGGTTGGAGTGAACGTGGCCGCCGGGGCAACCAACTGCAACTGGACGGCCGCCAGCAATGCGAGCTGGATCACGCTGGTTTCGGGTCTTAGCGGTTCGGCCAATGGCACGACCGGTTTCAATGTGGCGGCGAATCCGCAGCCTGCCCAACGAACGGGAACCTTCACCATCGCCGGGTTGACATTCACCGTTACCCAAGACGCGGCGCCCCCGCCGCCGCCTCCATCCAACCAACCGCCTACCGGCGATTCTGTTTCGCCCTCTTCCGGCACGGGTTCGAGCCATACGTTCCAAGCGGCTTATTCCGATGCCGCCGGATACGCGAATCTCACTTATGCCGAATTTGTGATCAACAGTTCGCTCGATGGCGCGCATACCTGTTGGATCGCCTACAATCGGCCGAATAACATTCTCTATCTTTTGAACGATGCGGGAACGGCGTTTCTGGGACCCATCGCGGCGGGCGCGGCGGGAACATTGTCGAGCAGCCAATGCACCCTCGACGGGAGCGGCTCGTCCGCTTCGGGCGCGGGCAACACGCTGACCGTCAACCTGGCCATAAGCTTTACCGCCAACTATGCGGGCGCCAAAAACAGTTACCTGCTCGCAATCAATCGTTCCGGCCTTGCCAGCGGATGGCAAAATCGCGGTAGCTGGACCGTTCCCGGCGGAGCGCCGCCACCACCGCCTCCTCCCACCGTGAGCGGGAATCCGACCGCCGATATTGTGTCGCCAAACGCCGGAACCGGAACCAGTCAAACATTTCAGTTAGCCGGTTCCGACCCCAATGGATTCGCGGATCTGAGGTTTCTCGAGTTCGTGATCAACCGGGACACCGCCGGCCGGGCGACGTGCTGGATCGATTACAACCGGCCCAACAACCTTATCTATCTATTGAACGATTCGGGCAGCGATTTCCTCGGCCCGATCACTTTGGGTGTGCCGGGTACGCTCTCCAATAGCGAGTGCACCGTGGACGCCGCTCGTTCATCCGTTTCCGGCTCGGGTAATGCCCTAAATCTGAGCTTGGCCTTGAGTTTCAGCGCTAATTACGCCGGCCTGAAAAATAGCTATCTGCTGGCCATCAGCCAATCGGGCCTCGACAGCGGATGGCAGAACCGCGGCACCTGGATCGTGCCCGGCAAATAGGTTCGATCGGCACAAATTCAGCGCCGTACAGCCGGAGCGTCCCGAACTGGGGCGCTCCGGTTCCCGCCTCAAAAATATAAGAAATAGCCTGACTTTCGATCTACTCCTTCGGACATACTCTGCCGATATTCCTTTGCGAGTGAACTGTCGCCCCAGTCCGCTGCCGAGACCCTATCGATGCGTCCAACTCTAATCCTTCTATTTTGTTGCAATTTGGCGTTTTCCCAATTCAGTAATCGTCCCGCTGCGGCTGCGTCCGACGCGGGCGGCCCCAATCTTCCGGCCCAACGAATTGGGCCGGACGATCTCCTCGCCCTTTCGGTATACGCTTCGCCCGAGTTCACGCGCACGCTGCGGGTCGGAGCCGACGGCGAAATCCGCCTTCCCATGCTCAAGCAACGGATCAAAGCTCAGGGCTTGCTGCCGGGCGATCTGGAAACGGTCATCGCCGATGCGCTCAGCCAGGAGCATCTCGTCGTCGATCCATTCGTCACCGTGACGATGGTGGAATATCACAGCCGGCCAATCAGCGTCGCGGGCGCCGTGCGAAAGCCGATCACGTTTCAAGCGGTTGGAAGCGTGACGCTGCTCGATGCGATCTCACGGGCCGAAGGCTTGAGCCCGGAGGCGGGGGGTGAGATCCTTATCAGCCGCCCGGCCGCGCTTATGCAGAGGATCCCCGTGAAAGGGCTCATCGATACCGCCGATCCCGATCTGAACGTCAAACTAACGGGCGGCGAGGAGATCCGCGTCCCCGATATGGGCCGCGTTTTCGTGGCGGGCAACGTTCGCAAACCCGGTTCTTTCCCGGTTCGCGATGCGGAAGACACCACCGTGATTAAGGTCATCGCCTTGGCCGAGGGATTGGAGCCGTTCGCCTCGAAACAGGCCTTCATTTACCGGCCCGACGAGGCCACCCATGGGAAGAAGGAAATAACGATCGAGTTAAGCAAGATTATGAGCCGCAAATCGCCCGACGTGTTTCTGCAAGCGAAAGACATTCTCTATGTTCCGGACAACACCGGCCGCCGCTTGACGGTCAACACTATCGAGCGGCTGGCCGGGTTTGGCGCTTCCACCGCCTCCGGCGTTCTGGTTTTCCGTCACTAACGAAGCGCCATTCCGAAACCTCATTCCGAAACAAGGTCAAATGATCGAGCTTCTTAAAGAAAACAAGAATCTGCCCGCCGTGCCGGGCACCTACACCCTTTCCTACTCGAACCCGGAGCCGGAGAAAGAGGAACCGTCGCTCCCGTTTTCGCACTATCTCTGGATTCTAAAACGGCAGCGCTGGAAGATCCTCGCGTTTGTCTTTATCTGCGCGATCGCGACATTCATGGTCTCGTCGCGGCTCACGCCGATCTACGAATCCACTGCCACGGTGGATATCGACCGGCAAACTCCCACCGGGATCGTGGGCCAGGACGCGGTCCGTTCGGCAACCAACGATGCCGATCAATTTATCGCCACCCAAATGGATTTGATTCAGTCGGATTCGGTGCTTCGAAAAGTCGTCCAGCGGCTGCGGCTGAAAGAGGTGGATCGACAGTATCGCGAGACGGTAAAGACCGCCGAAGCCGAGGACGCGCCGGTCATCCTCAAGAAACTCAGCATAGTCCGGCCGCCGAACACCTATCTGCTGAAAATCAGGTATCGCTCCGCCAATCCGCGCCTCGCGGCTGATGTCGCGAACGGAATCGCGCGTTCGTATCTCGAACACACCTACAACATCCGCTACGAATCGTCGGCTGGTCTTTCGCACTTCATGGAGAAGCAAATGGAAGAGCTCAAGACCAAGATGGAACAATCGAGCGCCGCTCTCGCGCAATTCGAAAAAGAGCTGAACGTCATCAACCCCGAAGAGAAGACGAGCATCCTCTCGTCGCGCCTCCTGCAATTGAATACCGAATACACCAACGCGCAAGCGGACCGTGTTCGCAAGGAGGCGGCTTACAACTCCGTAAAATCGGGATCGCTCGAAGCGGCGTTGATTTCGACTCAAGGCGAATCGCTCAAAAGACTCACCGAACAATACAACGACGCGCGGCAGAAGTTCGAGGAAGTGAAACTGCACAATGGCGACAATCATCCCGAGTATAAGCGAGCCGCCTTGCAAGTAGCGGAACTGCTCAAGCAGCTAACCAGCACCAAGGAAAGCATTGGCCAACGGGTGGAACTCGAATTCGGCCAAGCCTCGGAACGCGAATCGATGCTGGAAAAGGCGGTCGCCGCGACGAAAGCCGAATTCGATCGCCTGAACGCCCGATCCTTCGACTATCTGGCCGTCAAGCGCGAGGCCGAAGGCGATAAAAAGCTCTATGAAGAGCTGGTCCGAAAGATCAAAGAGGCGGGAATTAATGCGGGTTTCCAGAGCAATTCGGTGCGGATCGCCGACCTGGCGCGGGCCGCGTTCAAGCCCGTCTTCCCTCGCACCAGGCTCGCGGTACTGATCGCGCTCCTCTGTTCCACGTTGTTCGGGATCGGCGCGGCGGTGATCGGCGACGCTTTGGACGATACCGTTCGCGACCCGGAACACGTAAAGCGGACGCTCAAGACCGAGGTGGTGGGAACGCTGCCCTCGATGAAGACGTGGCGCTCCGGCCTGAACCCGATCGTGAGCGCCAGTAACGCCACCGGCCGGGAGCTTGCGGCATGGGGCCAATCGGAAGGCGCCGCCGCGACCGGTTACGACGAAGCCATTCGCACTTTGAGAAACTCGATTCTGCTGACCGATTTTGAGCGGCGGCTCCGGTCCGTGCTCATCACCAGCGCGGCGCCTTCGGAGGGGAAGAGCACGGTGGCCGCGCATCTGGCGTCCGCCCACGCCGAACAGGGCCATAAAACGCTATTAATCGATGGCGATCTGCGCCGCCCGAGCGTTCACAAACTCTTCGGCATCGAGCATGAGCAGGGCCTGTCGGACGTGCTGACATCTTCGCTTCCCTGGCCGAAAGCGGTTTGGACGTCCGCTTGTTTCCCGGATCTCGACGTGCTCCCCGCCGGTCCGTCTTCGCGCCGGGCCGCCGATTTGATCGGCAAAAAACTTCCCCAGATCCTCGCCGAAGCGGAGCAGGTTTACGATTGGATCATTCTGGACGCGCCCCCGCTGCTCGGGTTTCCCGAGCCGCTGCAAATGGCGGCAAACGTCGATGGCGTGGTGGTCGTGGCGCGCGCCGGTTAAACGGGGCGCAAGGCGGTGGCATCCGTTCTCAATACGCTGACGCGATTGCGCGCCAAGGTTGTCGGCCTGGTGCTGAACGAAGTCAGCAAAGACATGAGCGACGGTTATTATTACCACGGAGATTACAGCAAATACGGAAAGCCGGCGGCTAAAGCCACCGGTAGGGCCATGAGCGGCGGAGCGTAATGGGCGGGCCGGACGCGATCGCTCTCCAGTGGTCTTCCATGTTGGTCTTTTTGTTAGGCGCGTTGGTGCCGATCCCCATCGAACTGGTGGGCGTGATGTACGCCGGAGAGTTGCTGCTCATGATCGTGGCTGCCTGGGCGACGATCGCAAATCTACAGAATCCGCGATTCTGGAACCGGGCGGTACTGCTTCCGCTAGCCGGTCTCGGGTTGACCTTCCTGGGCTACATCCTTTCGGACCTGATCAACAACTCCGGACTGAGCAACCTCATGCGGGGTTGGGCGCGGATCGTTTTCCTCGCGGGGGACATTCTGGCCATATATTTTCTGTGCCGTAAAAAACCGGTAAACCTGCCGATCTTCTGCCTTGGAATCGCGGCCGGGGTGGCGGGAGCCGCCGAAACCCAAAGCGGGCAGGATCTGTTTTTCCGATACAAACTCGCGATCGCTCTGCCCATTACCTTAGCGGTCCTGTGTCTCGGGGCTTTGTTGCGCGGCAGGATGCAGTACTTGTTGATTTCGCTCTCGCTCGCCGCCGTGGGAGTCCTGCACATCTGGATGGATTTCCGGTCGCTCGGGGCGATTTGCCTGCTCACGGGGGCCATCGTGTTCTCGAAAACCTTGGAACGTTCGCGGGTTCGCGGGCTTCACGCCGTGCTTCTCCTGGGGGCCGTGGCGGCTGGCGCCGGGATCTTGTCGTATTCCTATTACTCTACTCAGAACTCCTACTCGCACCGCCGGCGCGAATCGGACAACTGGAGACTCGCTTCCGGCACCGCCGCGCTGGATGCCATTCGGAGAGCGCCGCTGCTCGGAAGCGGTTCATGGGCCACGAGCAGCCAGATTCTAACTGTTTTCGACGCTTCCTTCGCGGAAAGCGCCGGCCGCCGGTTAACCGGAAGAGCCGGCATGGAGCTGGCCGGCCATTCCCAGGTCCTCCAAGTGTGGTATGAAGCCGGACTGCTCGGCCTCGCCTTTTTCCTGTACTTTGCCGCCACGCTACTGCGAGCGCTCTGGATTTCGATCTTCCGCGCGCCACTCGACCCGGTCATGCCGCTGGCGATCCTATCCTGCCTGCTCTCCCTCTACAACCTCGGATTCAGCCCATTCGCCGGAACCCATCGCATCCAGATCGCGATCTCGATTGCCGCCGCGGAGATCGTGCGCCGGAACTGGCGGAGTTTCGCGAACGCCCGGAATCTCTCGTGGAGCACGCCGCAGCTCTCCGGAAACCGCGCTCCGGCATGAAGCTCAGTGTTGTCACAATCTCGTTGAACCAGGCGCGATTCCTGGCCCAGGCGATCGCATCCGTTCAGGTTTCGGGGAATGCTTCGGGCGGCAACACCATCGATTACGTCATCGTCGATCCGGGCAGCGTGGATGGATCCCGCGAGATCGTCGCGCGCCATCAAGTTCCTAGCCAAGTTCCTAATCGCGGCCGCTTCTCGCATGTCCTGCTCGACCCGGACAACGGGCCCGCCGACGGCTTGAACAGAGGCTTCGATCGATGCCAAGGGGAAGTGCTTGGCTATCTGAATGCGGACGACCGTTACCCGCCGGGAACCCTCGATTACGTCGCGCGCTATTTCGAAGCTCACCCCGAAAAGGACGTCCTGTTCGGGGCAATCGCCATTATGGATGAGACGGGCCGGTTCGATATTCGCAGCCGCGTGCCGGACCGCTTCGATCTGCGCAAGTATGCCGAGGAGGCGTGCAATGTTTGGTGCCCGTCCACTTTCTTCCGGCACAAAGCCTTTCTGCGCAGTGGCGGATTCAACCCCGCCAATCGTACCTGTTGGGACGGCGAACTGGCGGTCGATCTCGTGTTGAGCGGAGCGAATCCGGGATACTCCAGCCGCGTGCTCGGAGAATTCCGGATCTACGCCGATTCGATCACGGGATCGAGGCGTCTATGGCCGCAATACCGGGCGGATCGGGATCGCATTCGCCGGAAGATCCACGCCGCTGGAATGCAGCCGTATTCCCCACTCGCGGCGCACGCCTTGCGCATCGCGTATAAGCTCGATCCCGTGCGGCAGGCGAGCTATCTTGGCTGGCGCTATCGCGCGCTTCCATGAGAATTCTCCAAGTCATTCGTACCCTGGACCCGTGTTACGGAGGTCCGGCGCAAGGGGTGCGCGATTGCACGCGGGAACTCGCCAGGCAGGGACATGCGGCGGCGATTCTTTCTCTCGATTCGCCCGCCAATCCTTGGGCAAGCGAACTGGAAGTGCCGGTGATCGCGGCGGGTCCGCCGATGTCCGATTATCGCTACGCGCCAGGTCTGGCGCCGTGGCTGCAAGCGCATGCCGGCGATTACGATGCGATCGTCGTGAACGGTATTTGGGATTACGCCGCTTTCGGAAGCTGGCGCGCGTTGAAGGATTCCTCGACGCCATATTTTGTCTACACGCATGGAATGCTCGATCCCTGGTTCCGGCAAACGTATCCCCTGAAGCATCTCAAGAAGACGATCTACTGGAAGCTGTGCGCGAATCGGGTGTTGAGGGACGCTCGCGCCGTGCTTTTCACATCCGAAGAGGAGCGGCGGCTCGCGGCTGTCTCGTTCGCTCCTTATAAATGCGAGCCGCTCGTTGTTTCTTATGGCGCGGCCGCGCCTCCGCCGCCCGAACATGGCGAGCTATCGCGGTTCCATGTTCGATTTCCCGAATTGCGCGACAAGCGCATTGTCCTCTTCCTGGGTAGAATTCATCGCAAGAAAGGCTGCGAAACGCTTTTGGGGGCATTCGCGGAGTGCGCGACGCGCGACGCGCGATTGCACTTAGTGTTGGCTGGTCCGGAGACGGAAGATTCGCCCGCGCTGCGGCTTCTTGCCGGTACTTTGGGGATCTCCCGGCGGATCACCTGGACCGGGACGCTCCTCGGCGGCATGAAGTGGGCGGCGCTTCGGTCCGCCGATCTGTTCGCGCTCTCCTCCCACTCCGAAAACTTCGGTGTTTCGGTGGTGGAAGCGCTCGCGTGCGGCGTGCCCGTGGCAATTTCCAAACGCGTAAACATCTGGAGGGAAATAGTTGAAGACGGCGCCGCCTTTGTGAGTGAAGACAACGTGCCCGCCACGGCGGCTATGTTTCACGAATGGCTGGACACTTCGGACGAGGAGCTTGCAGCCATGCGCCGCAATGCCTTCCGCTGCTTTCAGGACCGCTACGAAGTGCGCCACGCCGTGAGCCGCCTGATTCAGGCGCTCGAACATTTCGCTTGACCCTCCCTCCACTTTTCTGTAAAAGTAAAGTTGTTGGCGAACAAAAGGCGAACAAAGTGACTTCCGCCGTTCCGATCTTACGGATTCAATCCGCTCTCCACGACCGCTTCGACGTTCGCTTCTCGATTGATCGTCGCCCCGCGCCGGAAACTCTGTCCACGGGTGTTCCCGTCCTCGATACCCTGACAGGCGGGGGCGTGCCGCGCGGAAGTCTTACGGAATTGTTTGGCGCCGCTTCCTCGGGCCGGACGAGCTTGTCGATGTCCATTCTCGCGCAGGCGAGCGCGGCCCAGGAATATTGCGCGATAGTCGACGCGACCGACGCCTTCGATCCGGCTTCGGCGGCCGAATGCGGCGTCGCTCTGGAGCGGCTTCTGTGGGTCCGTTGCGGCGGCAATGCCGAGCATGCGCTCAAAGCCGCGGACTTGATTCTGCAGGCCGGCGGCTTCGGCCTGGTGGTCATGGATCTTGCCGATTGCCCGCCTCAAACCGCGCGGCGCATCTCGCTCGCTTCGTGGTTCCGCCTGCGCCATGCCGTCGAACGGACCCGAACGGCGCTCGTGGTGCTCGAGCGGGAGCTCAATGCAAAATCGTGCTCCTCGCTGCAGCTCGAGATGCGGCGGAGCGGAACCGGTTGGTCCGGCCGGGGATTTGGAAAACTCTTGCGCGGTATTTCGATTGAGGCCGAGAACCGGAAGCACAACCGCGCGCGCACGGCATGCTTCGAGCTGCGGAGATGATGAGTATTCTTGCCACAATTTCCTCCAGGCAATGAAGCATGTTCGCCTGTCTTCACGCGCCTGGAAATTTGCCGCTTTTGCTCGAGTGCGCGCAAGCGTTCTCGCCCCAAGTGGAAGAAACCTCTCCCGATACCGTGCTACTCGATATCGACGGTCTCGATCATTTGTTCGGAACGCCCCGGCAGATCGCCGAAGCGCTCGTCCGGCGCAATGGCGTGGGCGCGAGCGTCGCGATCGCCGCGAATCCCGATGCGGCCACTCACGCGGCCCGCGGCATTCCGGGCATCACGATCGTTCCGCCGGGAAACGAAGCCGCCGTCCTCGCGCCGCTGCCGATTCATCTGCTGGGCGGGTCCGCCGATATTGCCGCGATTCTCGATCAATGGGGAATCCGCGCCTTCGGCGAACTCGCGGCACTGCCGGATTTAGGAATCGCGGCCCGGCTCGGCCCCGAAGGGGTTCATCTTCAGAAACTCGCGCGCGGCGAGGGCGATCGCCCGCTCCGTCCTCCTGAAACCCAATTCTGTTTCGAAGAAGAGTTCGAACTGGACCATCCGGTCGAGTTGCTGGAGCTGCTCTCTTTCCTGCTCGCGAGGCTCCTCGGCGGCATTTGCGCGCAATTGGAATCGCGCGCGCTCGCGGCGAATCGGCTTCGTTTGCGGCTGCAACTGGAAGATGAAACCGAACATTCGCTGACGCTGAATCTGCCCGTGCCCATGCGGGACGCGAAAGCTTTCGGAAAGCTGCTGCAGTTGAATTTGAACGCGCATCCGCCGCGAGCGCCGGTTATAAAAATTTACCTGGCCGCCGAGCCGGTGAAGCCGCGCTTCGAACAGCACGGCTTGTTTCTGCCGTGTTCACCCGAGCCGGAAAAGATGGAGTTGACGCTTCTGCGCCTTTCCAATCTGGTGGGCGAAAAGAACGCAGGAACGCCAAAACTGCTGAACACGCATCGTCCGGACGCGTTTAGCATGGAGCGATTCGCGGCCACGGGAAAGAAAACTGCACCTAAACCCTTAACATGCCCCCGAGCGGTATTGCGCCGCTTCCGTCCTTCCAAACATGTTCAAGTGCGGGACAAGGGCGGGCAGCCTCTGCATGTATCGGCGCTCTCGTTTCGAGGCGATGTGATCGCTTGTGCCGGGCCCTGGCGCACTTCGGGCGATTGGGAGACTTCCGAGCCATGGAATCGCGACGAATGGGATACGGCTTTGAGCGATGGCGCTTTATACCGGCTGCATCGCGATTTGCAGACGAACCGCTGGTTCGTCGAAGGCATTTACGACTGAGTTTTGTGGCGCAGTTGTTCGCGGATTGCCGGAGCCAGCCCTTCGGTCTCCCGCGCGGGGTCGTACGCCGCGTTCGGATTCGGCATTTCCGGATTCAGATCCTTCAACCACGCATCGAGTTTCCCTTTCAACTCCGCCGCCTTCCTCGGATTCTCCGCCGCCAGATTCCGGCTCTCCCCGATATCTTCCGCCAGGTTGAACATCTCGATCCGGCCGTCCTCGTAAAATTCGATTAGCTTGTAGTCGCCTTGCCGGATGGCCGCGCCCGGACGTCCGCCTTGATTGCTGTAATGCGGGTAATGCCAGTAGATCGCCTGGCGGCTGGGGATTCCGCTCTGCTTCAGCAACGGCGCCAAGCTGACGCCGTCGGATGGATGTCCAATGTCTTTCTCGATCCCCGCCATTTCGAGCATCGTTGGATAAAAGTCCGTGCTGATTACGGGGACGTCGCACTTGCTGTTTTCGGCCACCACGCCCGGCCACTTCACCAGCATCGGCTCGCGAATTCCGCCTTCGTAGAGAAATCCTTTCCCTTCACGCAGCGGCAGGTTCGAGGTCGCCACTTGCCCCTTATATTCGGCGGCGGTTAGCCCACCGTTATCGGACATAAAAATCACGGCGGTGCGGTCCGCGATCTTGAGATCGTCGAGTTTCTTCATCACGCGGCCCACGCTATCGTCCACGCTACGGACCATTGCCGCGTAGATCGCATTGTTTTGGGGCTGCCCCGGCTTAATTCGGGACTGATAGCGCGCGACCAAATCCTGCTTGCCTTCGAGCGGAATATGAACGCCATAGTGCGCGAGGTAAAGCAAGAACGGTTTAGCCGCGTTGTTCCGGATAAACTCTTCGGCGCTATCGGTAAGCCGGTCCGCGAGATAGGCTCCGGGCGCGGCCGTGATAGGAGGCCGGCCGTCCCACTGGGGATAAAAATGGCTCTTCGGACTACCCGCGTCCGTGCCGCCTACATTGACGTCGAATCCCTGCTTTTCGGGGTAAAAATCAGGGCCGCCCAAGTGCCATTTGCCGATTGCGGCCGAAACGTATCCGGACGGCTTCAGCGCCTCCGCGATGGTTACCTCTTCGAGCGGAAGTTCCTGGCGTGAAACGGGAGCGATCAGTTTCGAATACGGAAGCTGGTGTTTTCCCGGCAGGAAGTTGGTGATGCCCAGCCGCGCCGGATACTTCCCGGTCATGATGCTCGCGCGCGTGGGCGAACAGACCGGGCACGCGGCGTAGGCATTGGTGAACCTCATCCCTTGCGATGCCAGACGGTCGATGTTGGGCGTTTCGTAGAACGCGCTTCCGTTATAGCTCACGTCGCGCCAGCCCATATCGTCGATCAGGATGAATACGAAATTCAGTTTCGGCGGGCTCGCGCCAAGGGCGAAAGAGGCTCCGGCAACCGCGCCCAGAAAGGCGCGCCGGTTCATGCGGCCACTCTCCTTCGCATTAGAATTTTGTCGGTGTAGACGATCACCGGCTCGGCGTTCTGATTCAGCACGCTGGTTTCAAAGGTGACGATCCCGCGATCCTCGGTCTTCTCTTGCTTGCTCGCGACCTTCTTATGAACGCGAACCGTATCGCCGATAAATACGGGACGCGTGAAACGGAGATGGTCGAGGCCGTAGAATGCCAGCACCGTTTCATTCAGGAAATTCATCTGCGTCATCAGCCCGGTCGAGATGCTGAAGATCAAAGCCCCGTGGGCGATGCGGCGGCCAAACGGGGAATGGCGCGCATACACTTCATTCGTGTGAAGCTCGACGAAATCACCCGAAAGGCCGGCGAAGTTCACGATATCCGTCTCCGTGACCGTCCGGCCGCGCGATTCGAAAATGGCGCCGACCTCGAAATTCTCGAAGAAATGCATTTCCATACTCTATCGCGCGGCGACAGGACCGCCTACAAAAGGGAACTGGATCGGCAAACGTGCATGCCGCAAGTCAGTTCTCACGCCTGAGCGCTGAAAACAGAAAGCGAATCGCGGAATCGACCTCCACTGGGTCCGCTAAGGTCTCCGCGATCCTGCGTCCTCCTTTTCCCTTATCATAGGCCGGGAGGAGCAAATATGAACAAGGTTCACATTGTTATTTTGGCGATGGCCTGCGGCATGGGCACTCAAGCCAAGGCCGCCACAATCGCCATCACCTACAGCTTTGCTGGAGCGCCAACCGGGCCTCCGGTTATATCAGGTACGACTGCGACCATTAAGGCCATGCAACCGGTTCTGTTCTTTCGGGTAACCCGGCTCTCAACGCTGTTGGGAATCCCGTTACGTACGACGACCATTCCGTAGTCGATTTGACGACTGGACTGCTCGACGGAACCGTCAGCGTGACATTTGCCGATGGCAACACTCTGTCCGGAAAGCTGTTCGAAGACGTCTCCAGGACCGCTATGGGAGTGGGCCCTTTCACACAGATATTCACCTTCACCGGCGGAACCGG
>JBPCKZ010000026.1:0-12520 GCA_051003795.1 Bryobacteraceae bacterium
TCATGCGCCTATACGCGCCCGCGGCTCCCGGCATCACGGGGCTCGTACGCGCCGAATTTATCCCGGACGCGAAAGCAACCACCATGCCTCTGGCGGATCGAGGCCACATTCCCTATCCGGTCGTCAAAGCCGGCGATCTCACCGTGCGCGACCGCATCGACTCTCCGCGCCGCACGATTCCAAGCGACCGATGGAGCTTAGTAAACGGCACGGAGATCGAGAGCACGGCGGGTTTCGAGCCGGGAAAGATTTACGAGTTTGTGTACACCTCGAAAGATCCCGTGCTGGTCGGCCTCGGTCCAGCCGCCGTGCGCGACTTCATCTCATTCCTGAAGTACGGCGTTCCCGGCGACACCGTGCTGGGCGGGACCGTGCTGGGCGAACAGCGGCAATTCATCAAGCGCTCCTACGGCTTCGGCGTCTCCCAAAGCGGGCGCTTTCTTCGCAAGTTTCTCTATGACGGTTTCAACGCCGATGAGAAACAACGCAAGGTGTTCGACGGCGTGCTGGCGCATGTCGCGGGCGCGGGCCGCGGCAGCTTCAATCACCGGTTCGCGCAACCCTCGCGGGACGCGCACCCTTTCATGAATCTGCTCTATCCCACCGATATTTTTCCGTTCACGGACCTCGATGAGACCGATCCCGCTACCGGCATTACCGACGGTCTGCTGGATCACGCCGTCGCCGTGCCGAAGATTTTTTATACGAATTCGTCTTATGAATACTGGGGCCGGGCGGCCGGGCTGATCCACACCGAGCCGGACGGGAAAAAAGACGCGCCCCTTCCCGATTCCACGCGCATCTATTTCTTTGCCGGCGGACAGCACGGGCCCGCGGCTTTTCCGCCGCAACGCAATCACACGCAGAATTTGAACGATCCGGACGATTACCGCTGGTCGATGCGCGCGCTTCTCATCGCGATGGATAAGTGGGTGAAGGACGGCGACGCGCCGCCTCCCTCGCGGTATCCCAAGGCCGGTGAGGACAAGCTCGTCGCGCCGGGCGCGATTCAATTTCCGAAGATCCCCGGAATCGCATTTCCCACCCGGCCGGAGCGGGCTTGGCATGTGGACTACGGTCCGGAATTTCAGAAGGAGCGGGTCGCGACCATCGAGCCGCCCAAGCTTGGCAAGCCTTTTCCGGCCTTGCTGCCGCAGGTGGATCGCGATGGAAACGACGTCGGCGGAATTCGAATGCCGGAGGTTGCCGTGCCGCTTGCGACGTATACCGGTTGGAATCTGCGGTCTCCGGAGATCGGCGCGCCAGACGAGTTATTCAGCATGCAGGGATCGTTTATCCCGTTCGCGCGCACCAAGGCGGAGCGGGAGAAGAAAGGCGACCCCAGATTGTCGATCGAAGAGCGATACGGGAGCCGCCAGGAATATCTGGATAAAGTAACCGCGGCCGCGAACGATTTAGCGCGGAGCGGCTACTTGCTTCAGCGCGACGTTCCGAGCGTGGTCGAGCGCAGCGCGACGGAGTGGGATTATTTAGCCGCTAAATAGGAACCGGTGACATGAAGACTTGCGAGCATTTGAAGGAAGCCGAGGATCTCCAGCCTTCCCGGCACGTTTGTGAAGACTGCGTCAAGACTGGCGATTCGTGGGTGCATCTGCGGATTTGCTTGAGCTGCGGCCACGTCGGTTGTTGCGATTCATCGAAGAATAAACACGCGACCAAACATTTCCACGCATCGCGGCACCCGATGATTCGTTCGATTGAGCCGGGCGAGCGTTGGGGCTGGTGTTACGTCGATGAGTTGCAGTACGATTTGTCGAACGGAGTGAAACACGCTCGGGTCGACGAGGCGTGAGCGATTCCGAAAAAGTACGGATTCTCGGAAACCGCGGCTCGGCGGACGCTTACACCATCCGCGACTTCCTGCAACGCAGCGATGTTCCGTTCGAATGGACCGAGCTGGCAAGCGATGAGCCGGATTCGGGCGGCGCCCGGCTCCCGGTTTGTATATTTCCCGATGGCAGCCGGATCGAACGCCCGACCATTCGTCAGATAACGGAGAAGCTGGGATGGTTTCACGATGCCGCGCGTTCGGAATACGATCTGGCCATTTATGGCGCCGGCCCTGCGGGCTTGAGTGCGGCAGTCTATGGCGCTTCCGAAGGGCTGAAGACAATCGCGATCGAGCGTTCCGCGATAGGGGGCCAAGCCGGCACAAGTTCGAAGATCGAAAACTATTTGGGTTTCCCCGGCGGTATCAGCGGCGCGGAACTGGCCGAGCGCGCGCGAGAGCAGGCCTGCCGCTTTGGAGCCGAGATTTTGATAGCCCGCGAAGGCGTGCGCGGTGAATTCCTCCCGGACAAAGGCGTCGGATATCTGGCCGATGGAACGAAGATCATCGCGCGAGCGGCGCTATGCGCAACGGGTGTTGCCTACCGCCGGCTCGATTTGCCCGGAGAAGACGAGTTCCTCGGCGCCGGCATCTATTACGGAGCGGGCGCGAGCGAGGCGTCGCTATGCGGCAATGAGCATGTTTTGGTGGTCGGAGGCGGAAATTCGGCAGGCCAGGCGGCCATGCACTTCTCCCGGTTTGCGCGCAAGGTCAGCGTCGTCATCCGCGGCAAGTGTCTCAAAAGCACTCTTTCCACGTACTTGGTCGATCGCATTATGGCAGCGCCCAACATCGAGGTCCGTTCATCAACCGAGATCACTGCCCTCGATGGAGATTCCGGCCTGCGTGCGATCACTTTGACAAATCGGGCCACAGGCGAACAGGAGAAGATAGATACGCGCTGGTTGTTTGTTTGTATTGGGGGGGCGCCGCATACGGATTGGGCGGCGGAAGCCGGCATCGTACGCGATGAAGGCGGGTACCTGGTGACCGGGCCGGATCTGATTCGACGCGGCGAGAGGCCGCCGACGTGGCCTCTCGATCGCGATCCGTACTACCTAGAGACAAGCCAGCCCGGTCTGTTCGCGGCCGGCGATGTGCGTCACGGTTCAATCAAACGGTGTGCTTCGGCGGTGGGCGAGGGCGCCATGGCCGTAGCTTTCATTCATCAGTATCTGGCGGGAGGGTAGCCCGAAGGCCCTATCCCATAACCAGCCGCAGCAATTCGGCCTCGTTTTCGATCTCCACGCGGATCTTCAGCCAGAACAGTTTGACGGGCTCCACAATCGCATCCCACTCCTCGCACAGATTTACGGAATCTTTTTCGGTGGTGAGCAGCGCTTCAATTCCCGCGGCCTGCCCCTGTTGCGCGATGCGGCGAATTTCACGCGGGGTGTACATGTGATGATCCCCGAACTCCAGGCAATCGATCGGATGAATTTGAAGTTGCGCCAGCGTCCGCCAAAACGATTTCGGATTCCCCAGTCCGCAAAAGGCGATCGATGGGCTAGGCACGTCAGGCAAGGCTCTTAGTTCCCCGGTCGCGTTGTCCACCCAATGTTCAGGAACGATGCGCGATCGAAAAATCGGCGCGCGTGGATTGATCTCACGCAAGCGATGCTCGATGCCCGCTACGGCATTCCGCAAGTCGGATCGCGTGATCACGAAAACATCCGCGCGCTTCAGGCCTTCGGGCGGTTCCCGCAATCTTCCGAGTGGAAGCATCTCGCATTCGCCAAATGGATCGAGCGCATCGATCAACACGATGTCCAGATCGCGCGCGAGGCGCAGATGCTGGAAGCCGTCGTCGAGAATTATCACGTCCACCGGGAAGCGTTCCTCGAGCAGCCGCCCCGTCTCGTGGCGGTCCGCGCCAATGCCCAAATAAGCGGCGCCGGATCGCAGGAACATCTGCGGTTCGTCTCCGGTGTGCCCGACGAAAGTTTTTGTGCCGGGCTCGAGCAGCAGATTGCGATTTGGCGACTGCCGGCCATAGCCGCGGCTCAATATCCCCGGCATGCGGCCCACGTTCCTCAGTTGCTCGGCGATCTGCAACACCATCGGCGTCTTGCCCGTTCCTCCCGTCGTGATATTTCCGACGCTGACCACGCGCGAGCGAAGCCGCCGCTGGTCTCTAACAGACCGCGCGCGATTCCATGCGCTCCCCCATTGCCACAATTTCGACAGGCACCAAAGCAGCATGCGAACCGGCAGCGCGGCCCGATAACAAGGCTCCGTCCGCGCATGCAACGCCAGAATCGCGCGGGCGGCGCTATCGGTCGCGCCGGTGCGGGAAGTCGCGCGCTCCCGAGCACGATTTCCGATTTGAGTGTCGTTCGCGGCGGACGCGATGGCGGCGCCGAGTTCCGCTGGACTCTCGATTTGGATCAATGCGTTGTGCGCGCGGAAATCGTCCGTAATCTGGCGAAAATTTTCCATGTGCGGTCCCACGACGATAGGCTTTCCGAAAAAGGCCGGTTCGAGGATATTGTGTCCGCCGCGATTCACCAGCGTTCCGCCCATGAAGACGACGCGGGCGAGCGCGAACAATCCGGCCAGCTCGCCGATGGTATCGAGCAAGAGCACGTCCGCTCGCGAACCTGGCCCGAGCCGCGAGCGTCGCGCGAAAGGGATCCGCGCTTTCGATAGTTTGCTCGCGGCTTCGTCGAAGCGCTCCGGCTTGCGCGGCGCGAGCAGAAGCTTCCACCCCGGAAGCTGGCGGAAGGCTTCGATTACAAAATCCTCCTCGGCGGAGGAGCCATCGGCCGTGGTACTGGCGGCGATTAGAACATCCGCGCCGTCGAAGAAGCGGGCGATCGCGGGGTCGCATTCGCGGGTCTCGAAATCGTATTTCAAATTTCCGCCTACGTCCACGCGATCGGGCGGCGCGCCGGAACAAATGAATCGCTCCCGCATCGCCCCGCTTTGAGCCAGGATTATTTGAGGCTGCCGCAGGACCGCGGTGAAAAACCACCGCATCGCCGTATAGCGGCGGGCCACGCGATCCGAGATCCGCCCATTCACAATCGCCAGCGCCGCGCCGGTTCTACGCGTTTCCCGGAAAAGATTGGGCCAGATTTCGGTTTCGAGTACCACAACCACCGACGGCCGCAGCATCCGCAGCACGCGCCGGACGATGAATACGAAATCGATGGGCGCGTAGAAGATTCCGGCCGTCAACTCGCGCAATTTCCGTTCGGCGGTGTCCCGGCCCGAAAGCGTGGAAGTGGAAACGAAAATCGGAATTCCCGGGAGAGCGGCGCGCAGGCGGCGTACCAGCTCGATCGATGTAATCACTTCCCCCACGGAGACGGCGTGCAACCAGATTGCGCCGGACTGTGGCTGCTTATACGCGCGGGGAAGGAATCCGAGCCGCTGCCATAGCGTGTCGAAGTAGCCTGGGCGGCGAGCCGAACGGAACAGGAAATAGAATAAGAGCAGCGGTCCCGCAAGCGCCTGAGTGCAACGATAAAGGAAGTAGATGACTTTCGTCTTCAAACGCCTGATTCTTTTGACGAGTATAGCGGCAGCGTTTGCGGCCGACAAGGAAAAGCCTAAGTTCGAAGTGGCTCCGGCGCGCGACTATCCGCATCACCAGACCAACGATAAGGTTACCGTCGCGGCGAGCGTGTTCGAGACCGGCGAGCAAGCCGAGGCCGCGTTCGGCAAAGATAATCCGTATCGATACGGAATTCTGCCGGTGCTGGTCGTGATTCAGAACGACGGCGCGGACGCCATTCGCGTGGATCGCCTGAAGGTGGAGTACGTCGCGCCCGATCGATCTCGAATCGAGAACACGCCCGCGCAGGATTTGCGGTATCTGAGATCCGGCAAGAAGCCCAAAATGGTTCCCACGCCGATTGGCGGAGTGCATATCGGCAAGAACAAGCAGCCGATGAGCGGATGGGAAATCGAAGGACGCGGGTTCCTGGCGCGAGTGATTCCGCCCGGCCAATCCGCAAGCGGGTTTTTCTATTTTCAGACGGGCCACCGGAGCGGATCGACGCTTTACCTGGCGGGCATGGAAGACGAAAATACCGGCAAAGAGCTTCTATATTACGAGATTCCGCTCGAAGGCGTGAAGTAAACTGAAGCGGCCTCAAATGAACTCAATCGTGCGCGCCGCGCTGCTGGCGTGCCTCTGTACTCAACTGCAAGCCGTCGACTGGAAGGCATTGAAGCCGCAAGGCTACGTCAGCGACTTCGCCGGCGTGATCGACGCGGATAGCAAGGCCAAGCTCGAACAATACTGCACGGCAGTGGAAAAATCGACCGGCGTGCAGATGGCGCTGGTCACGGTTAAGACCCTTGAAGGCGAACCGATCGAAGATGTCGCGAACGACATTTTCCGTTCGTTCGGCGTTGGCAAGAAGGGCAAGGACGACGGCGTCATGCTTCTCTTGGCGGTTGACGACCATCGCAACAGGCTCGAAGTGGGCGGTGGATTGGGCGGCGTTTTGCCGGACGCGATGGATGGGCTGGTGCTCGAAGCGATGCGCCCGGCGTTGCGCCAAGGGCAGTACGGACCGGCGTTGATCTCGGCGGCGGATAGCATCGGGTCGACCATCGCGAACGCAAAGGGCGTAACTCTCGCGGTAAACCTTCCTCGACAGACGACTTATCGGCAGCAGGATTCGGGCGGAATTCCCTGGCCGCTGATTCTGGGCGGCGTCGTATTGCTGCTGTTTCTCATGCGCGCGGGCAGCGGGCGCGGTGGAGGCGGATTCTGGACAGGCATGCTGCTCGCCAACATGCTTGGCGGCGGTGGATATCGGGGCGGTAGTGGCGGAGGCGGGTTCGGGGGCTTTGGCGGCGGCGATGGAGGAGGCGGCGGATTTGGGGGATTCGGCGGCGGCGATTCCGGAGGCGGCGGTGCCTCGGGCAGTTGGTAAGATCGGAAGTCCGAATGGAAACAGCCCTTCAGGAACTAGTTGACCGCCTTGCGAAAGCGCACGGCGAGAGCCTGATCTCGGTGGTGCTCTATGGTTCCGGAGCAACCGGAGATCATCAGGAAGGGTTTTCCGACTTGAATATTCTCTGCGTGTTGCGTCAGATTACGCCGCGCGAGCTGGCCGATTCCGAGAAGGTGTTCCACTGGTGGCGCTCGAAAGGCAATCCGGCGCCGCTATTATTGAGCGAGCGAGAACTTGAGACTTCGACCGACTGTTTTGCCATCGAATTTCACGATATTCAGAGCAGCCATAAAATTCTGTACGGGAGAGACGCGATCTCTTCGCTGGCGGTGGACAACTCGTTCTACCGCGCGCAGGTGGAGCGTGAGTTAAGGGCCAAGCTGTTGCGGTTGCGCCAGAAGGCGTCGAGCGTTCTATCCGAGAAAGACGCGTTGAGCCGGCTGTTGATAGACTCGGTTTCGACGTTTTGCGTGTTGTTTCGACATGCCCTGATTCTGAGCGGTGCTACATCGGACCCTCGAAAGAGGCGCATTGTAGAGCAGGCAGGGCAGACGTTTGGGATTGACACGGCTCCGTTTACGACTCTTCTGGATATTCGCGAGAAGAAGATCAAATCGAAGGAACTGGACCCCGAGCCGCTGTTAGGATCGTATCTGAAGCAAATCGGGACCGTGATCGAAGCGGTCGATCGAATCTCTAAATAAGAGGCAAGAAAATGAAAGCTGGGCTGGTGATCATCGGAGTTCTAGTGCTCTGCGGGCTGGTGTTCGGCAGCAAGTATGTCGGAATCCGGAATACGCTCTCGACCGAAAAGGAATCAGTGAACGAATCTTGGTCGCAAATCGACGCCGACCTACAGCGCCGCGCCGACCTGATCCCGAACCTCGTCGAAACGGTGAAGGGCTATGCGAAGGAAGAAACCGGCGTGATCCAGGCGATCTCGAACGCCCGCGCCGCGATGATTGGCGCGAAGTCTCCTCAGGAAAAGATCGACGCCAATAATCAATTGAGCGGGGCGCTGGGCCGCCTGCTGGTGATTTCGGAAAACTATCCGAACTTGAAGGCGAACGAAAATTTTAAAATGCTGCAATTTCAACTGGAAGGCACGGAAAACCGGATTTTGCAGGCGCGGCGGCGTTATAACGAAGCGGTGCAGAAATATAATACGGATATCCAATTGTTTCCGAATAATGTTGTGGCTTCCATGTCCGGCTTCCAGCGCAACGACGCTTATTTCAAGACCGATGTGGGTTCGCGGAACGCGCCGAAGGTGGCTTTTTAAGACTCATGAGTACTCCGACATTTGCGAATTACATTGACGGCCAGTGGGCCGCTAGTTCGAAGACGTTTGAAAATCGCAATCCGGCGAACACGGATGAAGTAATCGGGCTATTCGCGAAGGGGTCCGCCGCCGACATCGAGGCGGCCGCCGCGGCTGCATCGGCCGCGCTCCCGAGTTGGTCTTCCATGCCGGGCCCCGCGCGCGGCAACATCTTGTTCAAGGCCGCCGAAATTCTGGAACATGAATTCGATCAAATCGGCGCCGACATGTGCCGCGAGGAAGGAAAGACTCTTCCCGAGGCAAAGGGCGAGGTCCGCCGCAGCATCAACATCTTCCGCTATTTCGCGGGGGAAGGGTCGCGGATGCCGGGCATGCTGGTTCCATCCGAGCGCGATCGCGTCCATATGTTCGCCTTGCGCAAGCCGATCGGCGTCGTCGGGTTGGTCACGCCGTGGAATTTCCCGAGCGCCATCCCCGCGTGGAAGCTGGCTCCGGCGTTGATCTGCGGGAATACCGTCGTGATGAAACCCGCGTCCGCCGCGCCGTTGAGCGCGTGGCGGTTGATCGAAGCTCTGCACCAGGCGGGAATTCCGAAAGGCGTGGTGAATTTCGTCGCCGGGTCGGGCGGCGAGCTCGGCAATGCGTTGATTCAGGCGAAGCCGCTGAAAGCCATTTCGTTCACCGGCTCTTGCGAGATCGGCAATTGGCTTCACGACCAGGCTTCAAAACGGCGGTTGCGTATCCAGCTTGAGATGGGCGGCAAGAATCCAACCATCGTTCTCGCCGATGCGGACTTCAATTCCGCGGTTGAGAATGTGGTGAACGCTTCCTTTTTTTCCACGGGCCAAAAATGCACGGCGACCAGCCGCGCCATCGTCGAGGATGCAATATACGACAAGTTCGTGGCGGCGCTCGTCGAGCGGACGCGCAAATTGAAAGTGGGCGATGGCATGCAGCCCGGCATTGAGATGGGTCCGGTGGTCGATCAAGGCGCGCTCAATACAGTGATGAAGTATATAGATATCGGAACCAAGGAGGGCGGCGCGCCCAAGTGCGGCGGAAAGCGCCTGGATGGGGACGGCCATAAGAAGGGCTACTTCGTCGAACCCACGGTTTTCGCGGACGTGACGGAACAGATGACGATCGCGCGCGAAGAAATCTTCGGCCCGGTGCTCGCGGTGATGCGCGCCAAGGATTTCGAGGATGCCATGCGGATTGCGAATAATATCCCGTTCGGGCTTTCCTCGTCGATTCAAACCACCAATCTATCGCGCGCGTTCGAATATATTTACCGCGCCGAAGCCGGCCTGCTCACGGTGAATTTGCCCAGCGCGGGCGTGGAATATCAGCTTCCGTTCGGGGGCACGAAAGACTCCAGCTTCGGGCCGAAGGAACAGGGTCCGGCGGCGCTCGATTTCTACAGCGATTACAAAACGATCTATCTCAAATATTAAATGCGTCTTGGACAAATAAGAAAAGATGGCGCCATCGTCGCCGCCGTGTTTGAAGGAGAAGCCGCCCGCCCGATTCCGAACCACACGCTTTGCGATCTGATCGATCGCTCGGAAAGCGAGTCGATGCCATTGGCCGAGTTGGCCGACCGCCTGGCAAGCCGGCATCCGGAAGAGGCTCAGCCGATTATTCCGATTCATCCGGCGGAAGTGTGGGCGTGCGGATGCACGTATGAAACGAGCGCCAGTTTCCGGGATGCAGAGCATGGCACGCGCGAAGGGATGTACGCGTATGTGTATCGGGAGCCGCGGCCGGAAGTCTTTTTCAAGGGGACCGCGCGGGTTTGCGTGGGACCGCGCAAACCGATCGGTATCCGGTCCGACTCGAAATTCACCGCGCCGGAGCCGGAGTTGGCGCTGATCCTGGGAAGCAACGGCAAGATTCTGGGCTACACGCTGGCGAACGACGTTTCTGCCTGGGATATCGAGCGCGAGAACGTGTTGTATCTGGCGCAATCGAAAATCTACGATGCCTGCTGCGCCTTGGGACCGGTGATCGTGACTCCCGACGAGTTGGAGGACCCCTACGCGCTGCAGATGAGTTGCACGATAACCCGCGGCGGACGGACGCGTTTCAAGGGATCCGTTTCGACCGCCAAGCTACATCGGAAGTTCGAGACATTGGTTGAATATTTATTGCGATCGAATCAGGCGCCGTCGGGTTCCGTGCTGCTGACCGGTACGGGAATCATCGTCACCGAGCAGGATGCATTGGCGGCGGGGGATACCGTGACCATCGCGATTCCGGAGATCGGAGAATTGTCGAATACCGCCGAGGTGAAGTAATTAATGGCGAAACCAGTGGACGCGCCGGAACGCTTCTATCGCCAGCACTCCCGGCCCGCACGGAAACCGTTCGAACCGGAACGTGGCAAGGAATAGCTACCGCTCCGCCGCCGAACGGTGCGCCAGTTCCCCAATCACCGGCAGCGAGTAAGCTTCCTCATGGCTCGCCTTGATAATCATAAAAATCCAAAGGCCGAGAATAATGCCCTGCAATAGCCGGTCGACGCGAAAGAAAACGGGTTCGGGCATTCCCGCGAATATCGGTCGAACCGCCCATTGGACGAAGAGCCAGGCGGCAAAGAGATAGAGACCCTGGAAAGCGTGAAACCTCACCGTGGCATCGGTGCGGAACTTCCGGGACGCCAGCACGATTACCGCCGCAATCCACCCGACCGTCGGAATATAACAAAGGATGGAAGCCGCGCGCGGCGAAATGCCGGCTAACGGATCGGCGCGGGGGCCGCTCCTACCGGGACCCGTGCTAATCGGCTGCGGGGCGCCGCACTTCGCGCAGTAGAGGTCCCGCTCATGCGCCGCCGTCCCACAATTGCTGCAAAAAGGCATCCCAATATCTCTTACGTTACGAAGGCGTGGATTGTTCCGGCAATGCACTCGTGTTGTGATACGATTTCGCCATGATGCTTCGCTCCATCGCCTCGTTTCTCTTCTCCTGTGCGCTCGTGTTGGCGGCTCCGAAGACCATGGATGTCTATTTTATCGATGTCGAAGGCGGCCAGGCGACTTTCTTCGTTTCACCTTCCGGGCAATCCCTGCTCGTCGATACCGGCTGGTCGGGCAACGACAGCAGAGATGCGGATCGAATTGCTGCCGTTGCCAAACTGGCTGGGGTGAAGCAGATCGATTACCTGCTCATCACGCATTTTCACGAAGATCACGTCGGCGGCGTCCCACATCTTGCCCAGAAGCTGCCGATCAAGACCTTCGTCGACCACGGATCGTCGGTCGAGAGCGGCGCCGCGCCGGACAAATTGTTTTCGGCCTACACGGCGGTTCGCGATCGGGCCAAGCACATTGTCGTGAAACCGGGCGATAAGGTCCCCATCAAAGGAATCAACTGGGAAATCCTGACCGCGGCCGGCGATGAAATTACCAATCCTCTTCCGGGCGCGGGAAAGCCGAATCCATTTTGTGACGGCACGAAGCTGCGGCCCGAGGACAAGAGCGAGAACGCGCGGTCGGTCGGCAGCCTGATCGCTTTCGGCAAGTTCCGGATGATCGATCTCGGCGACCTGACATGGAACAAGGAGTTTGAGCTGATGTGTCCGAATAACCGCATTGGCACGGTGGACGTGTATTTGACGACGCACCACGGCATGAACATGTCCGGCCCGGCGGCAATCGTGCACGCCCTGCATCCGAAGGTCGCAATCATGAATAATGGCGCGCGAAAAGGCGGTACGCCGGAAGCCTGGCAGGCGGTTAAGACTTCGCCCGGTCTTGAGGACATGTGGCAAGTGCATTATGCCGTCGCCGGCGGGGATGCGAACAACGTTTCCGAGCAGATGATTGCGAATCCTTCCGAATCCGCGGACTCGGGGAACTGGATCAAGCTTTCGGCGCGGGCGGATGGGACGTTTACCGTGACCAACGGTCGGAACGGGTTCAGCAAGACCTATTGATCACCGGCCGGAAGAACCAAATCCGCCAGTCCCGCGGCGGGATTCGGCCAAGTCCGTTTCTTCCCACTCGACTGCCTCGTAGCGCGCAACTATCATCTGCGCGATGCGGTCTCCTGGGTGAATCTCATACGGCTCCATCCCCAGGTTCAACAGAATGATGCGGATTTCGCCTCGGTAACCCGGATCGATTGTCGCCGGACTATTCGGCATCGCAATGGCATGTCTCAGCGCTAGACCGCTTCGCGGCCGGATCTGGGCTTCGTAGCCGCGCGGCAGTTCAATCGCGATCCCGGTCGGAACCTGTCGCGGAATACCCGGCACGAGCGTCACTTTCTCGATTGATCTTAGGTCGAGCCCGGCATCTTCGGCGGGACCGTGCGCGTATTCCGGCAGACTGGCCGCGGGCGACAGGCGCTTGATCTTAACAATCAAGCCAGTAACTGCTTCACTACCGTGCCGTGGACGTCGGTCAATCGGAAATCGCGCCCCTGGAACTTGTACGTCAACTTCGTGTGGTCGAACCCGAGCAATTGCAGGAT
>JBPCKZ010000027.1:0-20355 GCA_051003795.1 Bryobacteraceae bacterium
ATTCAAAGCCTTCGCCCGTGTCTTCCGGCGTACAATCTCGCGCGCTTCTTCTGACCCGCTGGCAACCGGCAACTGAATTTGCTGTTGATCCAGCCAGAAATAGACCTGCCGCACGCTGCACAACTCAGCAAATTTGCGAAAGATCAGATCGATGGCGGACCCGACCCTGGCATCCGGATCTTTCTCGATGCGGTCGTCCGATCCTTTGACGTACCCGCTCGGGACCCGTCGAACCAAGGCGCACCGCTGTGCCTTCTGCAGCAGTGCCGCGTGCGCGCGCTCGCGGAAACTCACAACTTCCATCTCGCTGATGGTGCCCTTCATGCCCAACAATAATCGATCATTCGTGACTCTGGGGTCGTATAAGGCTTCGGCGTCGATCAGCAATGCACCGACGATGCTACAAAACTCCAGCAGTGTATGCCAGTCCCGGCCATTGCGCGCCAGTCGCGACGCCTCAACGCTGAAGACGGCGCCGACTTGCCCATCGCACAGCGAGCGCAACAGGCCTTCAAAACCGGGGCGGCGTGTTCCGGATCCCGAAATCCCGAGATCGTCATCGATTACATCGATATCTTGATCTTGCCAACCCAGCGCGCGGGGCACGACCGACCAGGGCATATTGGCGCCGTTGACTTTCAAGATTGTGCCGCACTTGACCAGGCGTGGACTGACGGACGTACACACAAGCCCGCCGGGCCAGATGATCAGCGGTGATCTTGTTCATCGCCGTCCTCCTCGTGGATCATCCTGGCCAGCGCCTGCATCCACTGTACCAACGCCTGGCGTAGCTGCTCTTGCACGTCGGGTGGGAGTCGTACGGCGGGACGCCGGTCGGTTCTTCGAAGAGTTGTTGTTGGCGTCTCGCTCGGGGCTGCGGCATCGTGATTCTCCTCGTGCACATTGTGCACACTCGCGGAGAGGCAGGGCACGGTGACGCGGCGTAACTCGAGCAGTACGCGAACCGGCAGGCGCGCAGCGGAGGCAATCTTCGCGTGCGCGGCCTCGGGACGAGTCATCCAGGCCGGCACCGCCAAAGGCGTGCCATCGGGCCGCCGCACGACATAGTAGACTTCGTCGTGAAAGTCATACAACCTGACCACTGGGAGACTCTGCGTACGCAGCGGATGGTAGTGGTAGTAGATCGTTACTTCAGCAGGGCGTTGTTGATGGGCGGTATGTCGTTCAGTTGTTCAAGTGGATCAAACAGCACCTCCGAATCAAGGCATTCTACGGTACCAGCGAGAACGCCGTGAAGACGCAAATCTGGATCGCAGTGTCGGTCTATGTGCTCGTGGCCGTCGTCCGCAAACGCCTGGAACTCGAAGTCAGCCTCTACCAAATTCTACAGATTCTCAGCGTCACGCTTTTCGAGAAAACGCCCATTTTACAGGCACTTCAGCCATCCGACTCCCAAGAGGACTTAGTCGATTACTCCAATCAGTTGAATCTGTTCACCTTATAGCCGGACACTAGTGCCGGATTTTAAATCGTCCCAGGAGAGTTTGCGTCGATCGCCAATCCGTCCATCTCTGAAACCCGAGTTGGAACCGCGTCAATACCAAAACCATACCCTGAGGCGAGACCGTGTCGCGCTGTCGCGCCTGTCGCGACAGTCGCGCTTGACCCCCAATCTTCCGTTGTGATAGCGTTCTTTGCACCGGCGCTTAAAACGCGTACGAGGAGGTAGGTACATGTTGCTCGCGCGATCGAGTACGAAGTTTTTCTTCACTCTGGTTTCCGTCTGCCTCGCATTCACGATGAATGCGCAGGTCGACACTGGCACGATTCTCGGAACGGTGCACGACAATACCGGAGCGGTGATTCCCAACGCAACCGTCACGGTCCGCAACGAAGGCACTTCCTTTACCCAAGTGACCAAAACTTCGGGCGGTGGGACTTACGTCGTCACGCCCCTGCGGATTGGCAAGTACAGCGTCGAGGTCGAGAGCGCCGGGTTCAAGAAGGAGCGGAGAAACGGCCTCGAGTTGAACATCCAGCAGCAACTGGTCGCGGACTTCGGTCTCTCCGTCGGGGATATTTCGAGTGAAGTGGAGGTGACGGCCGCCGCGCCGATTCTCCAGACCGAAAGCGGCGCCGTCGGGCAAGTCATCGAAAGCCAGACCATCAACGACCTTCCCTTAAATGGCCGCAATTACACGTTCCTGGCGCGTCTGGTGCCGGGAGCCACGGTGGGCCAAGCCGAAGGCCGAGGGCTGAACGCCAATGGTTGGTTCACGGCAAACGGCACGCGTCCGGCGCAGAACAATTACATGCTGGACGGCATCGACAACAACACCAACAACGTCGATTTCCTAAGCGGCGCGGCCTATGTTTTGAAACCGCCGATCGACGCCATTGGAGAGTTCAAGCTGCAAACCAATTCCTTCAGCGCGGAATTCGGACGCGCGGGCGGCGCGGTGCTGAACGCCAGTCTGAAGTCGGGCACGAACCAGTTGCACGGCAGCCTCTGGGAATTTCTCCGCAACGACAAGCTGGATGCCGCCGACTTCTTCCAAAATGCCAATGGCCAACCTAAAGGCACGTTCAGACAGAATCAGTTTGGCGCGTCGGCCGGTGGTCGCATTATCAAAGACAAGACCTTTTTCTTCGCCGATTACGAGGGTACTCGAATCCGGCAGGGCGTGCCGTTAACCGGGTTGAGCGTGCCGACGATTTCCGAGCGGGCCAGCGGCTTCACCGATTTCTCCGATCTGATTGCGTTACAAGCCGGGACGAGAACCGATGCGCTGGGGCGCACCTTCCCGCTGGGCACGGTTTTCGATCCCGCTACTACCCGCGACATCGGGGGCGGAAAATTCGTGCGCGATCTGTTTCCGGGGAATATCGTCCCCGCGAGCCGGCTCGATCCCAATGCCGTCAAGCTGCTCAACCTCTTACCCGCGCCCACCCAATCGGGATTACTGTACGGTAACTATAACGTGAACCGGAATGCTTCCACGGACGTGAACGCCTTCGATACCCGCATCGATCAATACTTCTCATCGAAGGATCAGGTCTTCGGGCGTTACAGTTGGTCGCGGAGTCCCAGTTTCTCGCCGCCTCCTTTCACCGGCTTCGCGGACGGAGGCGGGTTCGCTTCCGGCGATCAGCACGTGGATACTCAAGGAGCGGCGCTGAGCTACACGCACTCGTTTGGTCCGACGCTGGTGAACGAAGCGCGGGTCGGATTTAACCGCGAACATACCTCGCGCGTTCAGGCTTTTGGAAACGATACGAGCAATATTCCCGCGACGTTCGGCATTCAGGGCATCCAGCAGACGCCCGGAAATGGCGGGCTGCCCTATCTGGGCATCGGTGGCTTAAGCCAGCTTGGGTCGTCCGAGTGGTTGATCAGCGATCGATATAGCAACACCATCCAGTTCACTGAAAATTTGACGAAGGTGTACCGGTCGCATACGTTCAAGGGCGGATTCGAGGCGCAGTCCATCTCATTGCCGTGGGAGGCACCGCCGTATTCGCGAGGCGGCTTCGATTTCAACGGGCAATATACTTCCATACCAAACCTTGGCGACGGCAGTACGGGACGCGTGCAATTCCTACTCGCCCCCACCGGCGCTGCGGTTCCGGGCGGCGTGAACAACGTGGGGGGCGCCGATTCCGTGGACGCTTCCAATTTCGGTGGCGTGGCAGCCAAGCGCTCGTATTACGGCTCGTATTTCCAGGACGACTGGAAAATCACGCGCAAGCTGACCCTCAATCTCGGCGTGAGATGGGATTGGTTCAGTCCGACCGGCGAGAAGTACAACGCGCAAGCGAATTTTGTTCCTGGAACGCCCTTCGGCGGAGCGGAGTACATCATTCCCGCGAGCCGCAAGGACAAGCCTCCGCTCTCGACCAGTTTCACCCAACTGCTGCAGCAGGACGGAATCAAACTGGTTTATTCGGACGCCTATGGGTCCGGCTTAAGCCAGGTTCAGAATAACAATTTCGCGCCGCGCTTCGGGTTTGCCTATCAACTCACTCCGAAGTTAGTGGTTCGCGGCGGATATGGAATCTATTACGGCGCTTTTGAAAACCGCGGCGGTTCCCCAAGTCTTGGTTACAACTATCCCTTTCAGTATTCGTTCACCTTCCGGAGTCCCAACTCGTTTGCGCCCGCGCAGTTCGCGAACGGGACCATCGCAACAATTGAGAATGGGCTGTCCAGTGTTCCGCTCGATCCAACCCGGGTGAGCGGCCAGGGCCTGAATCTCCGCGGGATTCAGTTTCATTACCAGACGCCCTACGTGCAGAGTTATAACTTCACTTTGCAGTACCAGTTGACATCGGCCGATTCGGTGGAGGCGGCGTACGTCGCTTCGCTGAGCCGTCATTTGGAAACGTTCGTCGGGAGCAATTTGCAAAGCGTGCTTCTGCCGCCGGGAACCGACCCGCAGAAATACGTTCCATTCCCCGATTTCGCGCGCGGCTCTTCTTTCGCGGATACGGTTGGAGTCGCGAACTATCATTCGCTGCAGACGAAATATCAGCGCCGTTTTGCGAATGGGCTGAATGCGCTGGTGGCGTATACGTTTTCAAAGACCCGAACCGATGCGGGCGATCTTCTGAGCGGCGGTTCGGTGGGCGGATTCCGTGCCGCCGGCGTACCCGGTTGGGGCATCCAGAAAGATATGGCTTTGGCGCCCTTCGATATCCGGCACGCTTTTGCCGCTAGCGGTTCGTACGACCTTCCGTTCGGCAAAGGACGGCGATTTATGACAAGCCCCAACCGCATTGCCGATTTGGCGCTGGGCAATTGGGGTACGAACTTTATCTTGACGCTGGATACCGGACAACCGCAGACCGTCGGCTGTACACGAGGGACGGGAGCGGGAACCGGGTGCTTCGCGCTTTATACGGGCGTAAATCCATATAGCGGGCCGCACAATGTGCAGCAGTACTACAATCCGGCCGCCTTCAGGGATCCGCCGGTCGTGACGCAGATCGGCCAAACGGATTTTTCGCCGTTAGGCGGCGGCAACACCCAAGTCACCGGGCCTCCGATTCGCCGACTCGATTTTTCGGTCTTCAAGAGCTTTCCGGTAACCGAGAGCAAGCGCTTTGAGTTCCGCGCCGAATCGTTCAACCTGACTAACACGCCTACGTTCGCCATGCCCGGCAGCTTGAACTATTTGGACACGACCAATTTTGCGCGAATACGCTCGACCCGCGACGCTCCCAACGACGCGCGCGAGCTGCAGTTCGCGCTCAAATTCTATTTCTAGTGTTTTGTTGGTTTCCGGTCCTGTGTATAGCATTAGCGCTCGCGGGCGGCGCGACTGAAAAGCCGCTCCGCGAGCAAGTCCGCGCGCATCCGGAAAGTTTTCAGGCGAATCACGTTCTTGGTGAATTTCTCGTCCAGCGCCGGGAACTCGCGGCGGCGATTTTTTTTTTGGACAAGGCGCGGAGAATCGATCCTTCCAATTACGCCAATAGCTACGACTTGGCATTGGTCTATCTGCAAATGGGAATGAGCGGCCAGAGTCGCCGCCTAATCGCCGAGTTGCTGAAACAAGGCGACAAAGCCGAGTTACACAACTTACTTGCCGACGTGGAAGAAGCCGAAAACAATGTTCAGGAAGCCGCCCGACAGTATGAAATCGCGGCCCGGATGGATCCTTCCGAGAAGAACCTCTTTGACCTCGGCAGCGATTTGACATTGCATCGCGGCTTTGAACCGGCGATCAAGGTTTTTCAGTTCGGAACTGAGCGGTTTCCCCAATCGGCAAAGCTCCGCGTTGGGCTGGGAGTAGCTTATTATTCTTTGGGCCAGTATGACGACGCGGTTGATTCGTTATGCCAAGCCGTGGATCTCGATCCCAGAGATACCAAGGCGCTGGATTTCTTGGGCAAGATGTACGACATCTCTCCGCAATACGCCTCGGACGTTACCAAGCGTCTCGCCCGATTCGTGCGGATTTACCCTCTGAATGCCGCCGCGAATTACTATTACGCCCTCAGCCTTCGCAAAACTTCAAGCCAAAGCGCGGAGGAATATCTGCTGAAAGCGGTACGGCTGAAACCCGATTTTGCGGAAGCGCATTTTGAATTGGGAACGCTGTATGAAGAGGAGGCTCGGAATTCGCAAGCCGTTGTTGAATTCGAAACGGCAACGAATCTTCGTCCCAGCTTTGCCAAGGCTCATTACCATCTCGCGCGCCTGTACCAGCGGGCTGGCCGAAGGGAGCTTGCCCAACGGGAATTTCGCGCTTTCGAAGCGCTGAAGAACAAGCAATAAAGATCGAATCGCCGAGAAATGCGGGACAATTGTTCTAGGCGTATGAGTTTCACCTGCCATTTGGCGCTTGCCGCGATTCTTTTTGCGTTTCCCACCCTTGCCGAAACCGTCGATTTCGTCGCCACAATTCACCCGATCCTCGCTCAACGGTGCGCGGGTTGTCATGGCGGCGCGAATCCGCAGGCCGGTCTCTCCTTGACAACCCGTAATGCCACGCTGAAAGGGGGAATCACCGGGCCTGCGGTGGTGCCGGGCAACAGTTCCGAAAGCCTTCTCATCAAGCGCGTGAGCGGCAAGACCGGCCAGCTTATGCCGCTGGCCGGTCCGAAGCTGACCGCCGCCGAAATCAAGTCGCTTTCCGATTGGATCGACCAAAACGCACCGTGGACCGACACAGCGGCCAAAGCGCCCGAAAGCTGGAATCCTCCGCTCGCGCCGCCCCGGCCAGCCGTGCCGGAATCGAAATACCGGAATCCGGTCGATCGATTTCTCGACGTATATTTCCAGAACAAGAATCTGCCGTTTGCCGAACCTGTTTCGGATAACTTATTCGCCCGGCGCGCCTATCTGGACTTATGGGGGGTGGTACCGTCGGCGGCCGAAGTGGCCGGGTTCCTAAACGAATCGAATCCCGGCAAACGCGTCGCATTGATCGACCGCCTGCTGGCGGACTCGGCGATGTATACCGGGAACTGGATTAGTTTCTGGAACGATCTGCTGCGCAACGATCAGGGCGTCAATTACGCCGGCACGCGCAAGAGTATCACGCCGTGGCTTGAGCCGGCGCTCAACGCCAATATGCCCTACGACAAGATGGTCGCGGCGCTGCTCAATCCGGAAAAGGACAAGGGTCCCGAAGGCTTTCTGATCGGCGTGAACTGGCGCGGCGCAGTCAATGCCAGCCAGACGCCGTTCATGCAGGCGTCGCAAAACACGGCGCAAGTATTCCTGGGGGTCAACCTCAAGTGCGCTTCTTGCCACGATAGCTTCATCAATCGGTACAAGCTGAAGCAGTCATACGGCATGGCTGCGCTTTTTTCTGATCAGAGCCAGCTCGAGCTTGTCCGCTGCGATGTGAAGACCGGTAAGTTTACCGGCCCCGAATTTTTGTTCCCGCAAATCGGGACTGTTCCGGAAAATGCCACTACTACCGCGGAGCGCCGCGCCGCAGCCGCTAAGCTTTTTACTTCTCCCGAAAATGGCCGGCTCTCCCGGACTATCGCGAATCGCGTTTGGGAAAGATTTTTCGGCTACGGCCTAATCGATCCCGTGGATGAAATGGACAACAAGCCCTGGAACGCCGACCTGCTCGACTGGCTGGCGGTGGATTTATCCGACAACGGTTACGACCTGAAACATCTGATCCGGCAGATTATGACTTCGCGGGCATACCAGATGCCCTCGATACCCGGCCTCGACGAAAAAGGCAAAGAGTACACGTTCCGCGGCCCGCGTCCTCGCCGTCTCACCGCCGAACAGTTCGTCGATACCGTTTCCTCGCTGACTGGTGAATGGCGCGTTCTGCAAGACGATCGCGGCGCCACGTTCGTGCGGGAATGGGAAGTGAAATCCACGCCGCTCTCTCGCGCGCTCGGGCGGCCGATCCGGGACCAGGTATTCACTACCCGCAATCCGGAAGCGACCACGCTTCAGGGGTTGGAGTTGGTGAATGGCGATACGTTGGGCGAGATGTTACGGAGAGGATCGCGGCGTCTTCTGGGACAACTTCCGCCCGCGCCGGCGCCCCTTTACGACAGCAAGACTCTGCGCAAGGGCAATCGGGATTTAGACGTCGACCTGACAGGCGTGAAGAAGCTTTGGCTGCTATTAACCGATGTCGATAGCTACGATCCATCCCGCACGGTCGCGGGCTGGGCGGATGTCGAACTTACCGGATCGAAGGCGACGAAGAAGCTGAGCGAACTTACTACGCTATCCAAGGTTCAAGCGAAGTCGCTGACGTCGTTTGAAGCGCGCTTCGATCAATCGATAACGCCCGCCGTGCCTTCCACGCTGATCTACAATATCGAGGGCCTCGGCTTCACGCGGATGCATGGCCGCGTGGCCGTGGACGACTCTTCCGTGAAGAGCGACATCAGCCCCGCCGTGCGCTTCTTCGTATTTTCAGCGGAGCCGGACCGTCATCAACTAGTTGCCGTCACCGGCGATCCGCCGCTGCGGGCTTTGCCGCCAACTACCGATCCGGATCAGTTGATCGACGAATTATTTATGCGCGCTCTCTGCCGGAAGCCTCGCGCAGAAGAGGCGCAACTTGCGCGCCGGGAGCTTGCGCCAAACGGCAAGACATCGGTGAGCGGGTTAGAAGACGTGCTTTGGAGCCTGTTGATGCATCCCGAGCTGCAGTACATATATTGAGGTTCAAAATGAATAACGATTTATTTCGGGGATTGTCGAGACGGCATTTCCTCCGTGCTTCCACTTCCGCGACCCTGGCCGCATTGACGGCGGGTGAATCGAAGCTTTTGGCGGAGGACAAACCCAAACTTACGCCGAAAGCCGATAGCATGATCCTGCTATGGATGGCGGGCGGCATGGCGCAAACCGAAACCTTCGATCCCAAGCGGTACACGCCATACAAGGCGGGATTGGCATCGAACGAAGTGTTGAGCACGTTTCCGAGCGTTCCCACCGTGCTTGATGGGGTGCAGCTTTCACAGGGGCTCGAAAACATCGGAAAGATATTAGACCGCGGAACGCTTATCCGTTCGCATCGGGTTGGCGATCTCGGGTTCATCCTGCACTCGCGCCATCAGTACCACTGGCACACCGGGTACGCTCCGCCGCAATCCGTCGCCGCGCCGCACATGGGGGCCATGATCTCGCGCACGCTCGGGCCGCGCAACCCCGATATTCCGGCGTTTATCGACATTGGCCAAAACCTGGAAATCGGCGGCGAGAGCGATGCGGTGAAGGCGTTTCACACGGCGGGCTTTTTGGGCGGCGAACACGGTCCTTTCATGATTACGGACCCCCTGGACGCAGCGGCCAGCACGCAGCCTTCCGAGTATCTGGGCCGCTCGCGTTTCCTTTCGCGCTACGAGAATTACAAGAAGCTGGTCGCGGCCAGTGCAGTGGGTGAGCATGGCAGCGACTATCAACGCGAGAGCCTGGCGCGCGCCCTGGAGAAAGCGCATCGCCTGCTGAATTCGCCGGCCGCCAAGGCTTTCGATCTTTCGCTCGAACCTGAAAGGAGCTACGCGCGCTACAACACCGGCCGTTTTGGGCTAGGCTGTCTTCTAGCTCGCAGACTGGTGGAATCCGGCGCGCGCTTCATCGAGGTGACCACCGAGTACGTGCCTTTCCGCTACTGGGACACGCACGAAAACGGGCACACGCGCGCGGCGGATATGAAAAAGTCGGTGGACGTTCCCGTTTCTCAACTGATTCTCGATCTGGAAGAACGCGGACTGCTCGACCGGACGCTGATCGTGATTGCGAGCGAGTTCGGGCGCGACATGATGGTGGAAGGAAAGCCGGGCGCGCGCGTCCAGGAGCAGGTGAAGCAGCCGGATGTGATGACCGAGCCCAAGCACTATGGAATGCATCGTCACTTTACCGAAGCCTGCTCGGTGCTCATGTTTGGCGGAGGCGTGAAGAAAGGGCAGGTCTACGGCAAAACCGCCGACGAGCGGCCTTGCAAGATCGTTCAAGACCCCGTCACGATCGAAGATTTGCACGCGACCATCTACACGCTCCTGGGCATCCGGCCGGATACGGGTTACGAAATCGAGAAAAGGCCGTTCTATGTGACGCGAGACGGGAAAGGCAAGGCGGTTCCGGCTTTGATATCTTAGCCGGTACAGTGTCACATACTCGTCAGTTCCATCTACTCTCTCTGGCGGCGTTTTTCTTTATTGCCGCCATCCCGTGCTTCGGTCAAGAAGCTCGCGCCACTCTAGCCGGCACGGAAACAAAGGGCGCTATTCCAAACACTTTCGCCTCTAATTGTTTCCCTGGAGCTATCTGCACCACAACCCCATTTCGGGGGGTTCTGGTGCAGCTGGGAATTGTGTTCGCCTTCGCTGTCGGCCTTGCTACTCGCTTGGCTCGTGCACTTGCAGAATCTGATCTGCTGAGACGTTCGTCATCTCGGTTTTTTTACCGCTGGGCCATCGAATCGCAAGTCTCTGAATCCGTTCCGTTCGCCCCAACCCAAAATGCACCCGCTGATCACTTGAAGAGAGATAACTGCATCCGCTCTTCACGTCACCGATTTGCGTACCCGATTCCGTGGTGACAGCCACGCGTGCGCCAATTGCGTCCCGGTTGCTGATCGTACCGATGCATCGAATTACGATCCAGTGGTTCGTGTTTTTCTGATGGTTCATCAGCACGTTCGGCCGGTCATCCAGGTTTGAAATCACCACGTCCATTCGCCCATCGTTGTTTAGATCGCCGAAAGCTGCTCCGCGCCCGACATGCTTTGGATGCCGCAACTGCGTCGAAACATTCTGAAAGCGGCCGCCTCCGATTCCCTGGTAGAACAAATCATTTTGCCTATATCCCATCTCATTCTTCAGCGCGTCGATCTGCGGATAAAGGTGTCCGTTCACCACATAGATGTCCCGCAGCCCGTCATTATCGAAATCGACGAACCCTACGCCCCAACTCATGTATGGATAACTGTCGCGCTGCCCCGCGCGCGTCGTCGCGTCGCTGAACATGACCTTCCCGTTGCGCCGGCTCTCGTTGTGAAAAACCGTGTTTGTGTCGCGCGCAAAGACGGTAATGATCCCGTCGAGCCACCCGTCGTTGTCGTAATCCGCGAAATCGACACCCATCCCCGCCTGCGCGTTGCCGTCTTCGTTGTAGGCCACACCGGCAGGCATCGCGACCTCTTTGAACGTGCCATCGCCCTGATTCTGAAACAGGAAGTTTGGCGTGGAATCGTTAGCGACAAAGATATCGAGGTCGCCGTCATTGTCATAATCCACTGCGCACGCACCCAGGCTGTAATAGGCCGCAGTCTTCAACCCGCGGAGCTCTGTTTGATCACTAAATGTTCCATCGCCATTGTTGTGGAAGAGGACCCCTTGCGCTCCGTTCAGCCCGCGCGGACCGCAAGCAATATCAATACCCAAGTATTTGCAGGTATCGTCTCTGCCCGGTTGAGGCGGGTTCTTGAAGTCGAAATCGACATAATTGGCTACGTAGAGATCCACCCGGCCATCACCATCGAAATCGCCCCACGTCGATCCGGTGCTCCACCCGAGATGGTCCGTGTGCGACGCTTTGCCGATATCTGTAAAGGTTCCGTCGCGATTATTGCGATACAGAATATTGCGACCGAGATTGGTGACGTAGAGGTCTTCGAAGCCATCATTGTTGTAGTCGGCTGCTGAACAACCCATTCCCCAGCCAATCCCTCCGCCAACGCCCGCTTTCACGGTCACGTCCGTGAAAGTACCGTCACCGTTGTTATGATAAAGCCGGTTGCCATATCCCGGCCGGCTGGCGAGATACGCAGTCATATTCGACCCATTCACGAAATAGATATCGAGCTTGCCGTCGTTGTCGTAGTCCAGTAAACAGACGCCGCCGGTAACAGTCTCCATCAGGTATTTCTTGTCGGGAGTTCCAGACCGGACGACAACGTCGATGCCCGCGGACTTAGCGATATCCACGAAGGCGGGCTGCGGAATATCTGCACTCAACAGCAGAATGCCCGTAACGATTGTGCCCCACGCTGTTATCTGCCAGCGGCGCCTCACGGCAGAATAAAGACCTGGTATGACTTTTCTGCTACACGGGACCGCAACTCGCGGAACCGCGCCATCTCCGCCTCAGCCTGCGCAGGCTTTCCCATGCGCGCGTGAATCTGGCTCATCTGATAATGCGGCTGTGCAAACTCTCCATCGCAAGCAGCCGCAGCCTTGCTCTCCCGCAAAGCTGGCTCTAAATCCCCGCCATCCAGCTCCAGCTTGGCAAGCTGATAATACCCAAAGCAAAGTTTGGGATCGAGTGTAATCGCCCGCTGTAAACGCGCTGCGGATTCGTGGGCATCGCCCAGGTACGAATAAACGAGCCCAAGCAGATACTGCACCCGCGCATTCGGACCGATGCGTGTATCAGCATTCAACAGTGAATCTACGGCCCGCTTGTGATCACCGGATTCCAAGTAGGAACTCCCCAAGAACAAAAATGCCTGCCCATTCGCCGGGTGCGCGTCGGCCAGTCTCTGAAACGTCGACTGCGCCAGCGCCACCTCCCCCTTCCTCTGATATACGATCCCGAGCGTCGTCAGTAAATTTATGGAGTCTGGAAACAGCGCCAGCCCTCGTTGGAATGTGGCAATGGCCTCATGATTGGACGCTCGTTTCGCGAGCAGCAGCCCGAGATTGTAATAGGCGTCGTGCTGCTTCGGGTTTCGCGCCAGCGCACTCCGGAACGCCGCTTCGGCCCCCTCCGCGTCAGCCAGTTTAGCGCGAGCAGCCCCGAGCAGATTCCAGCTCTGATCATCGCGTTGGCCTTCTGGAATCTCTTCCAGTGTCCGCAGCGCCTGAGCGAAATCGCCGGCCTGCAGATACAACCGGCCGAGCGCTGCGCGAATACCCATCGATGCTGACTCCTGCTCCAGCAATTTTCCGTACTCTGTGATTGCCTCCGGCACGCGGCCTTGGCGCGCCAGGAACAACGCTAGATTCTCTCTCGCTTCCGCATATTGGGGTTTAATGCTCAGTGCTTTGCGAAAATGTTGCTCGGCGGTGGCTATGTCGCCCTGGCGTGAACACACCACGCCTAACAAATTCTCGACTTCGGGAATATCCGGCTTCGCGCTTGTGATTCGATTCAGGGTATCGATGGCGGCGTTGAGGTTCCCTGCCGCAATCGCTCGCTGCGCCCGCTCATAGAGATGCTCCAGCAGATGCGGATCCACGGCGAGAGCCAGCAACAATACCGCACAGCCAAGCATCAGGCGAACAAAGGAGCAATCTCTTTGAAGCCTACGAATTCAGTTCCGGACGCTGCTTCGAGGTATTCAAAATCGCGGCCGGAAGGCGTGTTCACGATCTTCTTATTCCAGTCGATTCCCAGCTGAGAGTAGATGGTCGCAATCACGTCTTCGGTATAGATCGAGCGCTTCTCGCTCCAGCCGCTCTCGACAACCTTTTGGCCTTTAGGGTCCGTGGCCCCAAGAATTTGACCGCCCTTCACCCCCGTGCCGGCAAAAAACGCCGTCGACGCGAACCGGTTGTGATCGCGACCTTTGTTGACGGTCAACTCGCCGCCTGTTCGCCCGAACTCGCCCATGGCAACGATAAAAGTCTTATCGAGCAGTGTTCTTCCGTCCGGCGCGCGGGTTTTGCTCAAGTCAGTCAGCAGTGCCGCAGATGCGTTGTCCAACTCGCGACACAGGCCGTAATGATTGCCTTTATTTTTCGGGTCGTACATGCCCGCGTGCAAATCCCAGCCATTATGCGAGATCATCACGAACCGCGTGCCTGCATCAGACTTCACCAGATTCCGGGCCAGAATGCACGCGTCCCCCAGCGGTGAGCTGCCATAACGTTTGCGGTCCTCCTGCGGCAACGCCAGAGCTTCGGAAATTTTTGGCGAGACCATCATGTCGAAGGCGCTGTGCTCGTATCCGCCGAACTCGGCGTAAATGGGCGCCTCCACCTCCGGCTTTGCCGGAGCATTCAGCCGCTGCAATAGTTGCCATCGGCGATCGAACGCCGCTTTCTCCTCGGCTGGGATCACGAACTCATTCCCCTGCTGGGTGTCGAACGGGAGAGGACCGTACTTGCTCTCGAGGCATCCTTCGCGCACCAGCCCGGCCTGCGAGTTGCTGAAGTTCATCGCTACAAACGGGGGCAGAAAATCGCTCTGCCTGCGCCTGGTCCGCATTTCGTAAGCAATCACGGCGCCGACGGACGGCATCTCTTTCCGCCGCGCCGGACTGAAGCTATGGCCGACTTGCAGATAATATTGTGCCCTAGCATGTGCGCTTTCCCATGCCTCGATCGACCGCACGAACGCTAAGTGGTCCACCTGCGCCGAAAGATTCGGAAAGAGGCCGTACGGCAAAGCGATACCCGGCTTGATCGTGCGAACGTCGAAATCCGGCGGAGTCCATCGTCCTTCCTTCAAGTCAAACGTATCAAGCTGGCTTGCTCCGCCGTTCAGAAAGATAAAAATGCAAGATTCCGCCGCTCCGCGCAGCTTCGTTCTCTCGGTCGCATATACGTTAATGGGCCGCAACATCGGTTCCAAATAGAAACCCGACACCGCCGCCATCCCTGCCCGGAAAAACGTCCTGCGCGACACGGAAGGTATTGACGTCACAAACTCATTCATTTTTCACCTGATTCAGTCCGTCGCTTAATAATCGAAAACAAAATCCACTGTATTCACTAATCCCCAGGCCAGGTCTTCCAGCGCCTGCGCATGGTATTTCTCTAAACTCTCGAGGGCGACCTTCTTTTCCGCCGTCTTCGGCCAGCGGGACAAAAAGGCCAAAAACATTTCGTCGATTATCTCCTCATTCGATAAGGGTGGATTATGCGCCATCAACTTCCCCATCCGGTTTTTCTCAGTAGGCTTGATCCGGTCCTTAACGAACTGGCTATTCATCAACACAGATGCTTGCACGGTGGAGCCATTAGTTTCCTTCGCGCCTTTATCCCGATTATTCTGGCCGAAGCTCACCAACAGGTGCAGCATCGGTTTCAGCTTGTCGCCCCCGATATCTTCCGGCGAACGGGTTTGCATAACGCGGTTCACCTTGATCGTTGTCCCCACGACAGGAATATCATCGAACACATCTACTGCCTGCTGAATGGCGTCGCAAATCATCTCCGGCGACAGCCGACGTATGAACCGACGCCCAAAATACGGGGCATAGCTATCCTTCCATTCCCCATCGAAACGCGATGAAAGCTGATACGTGCTCGACGTAACGATGGTACGGATCAAATGGCGCAGATCGTAATTGTGCGCTACGAAATCTTTCGCCAGAGCATCCAGCAGCTCCGGATTACTCGGCTGTGTGTCCTGTCGCGCCATATCGAATTCAAGCGGCGGATCGACGATCCCGACGCCCATCAGTTCGGCCCAAATCAGATTCACTATCGCGCGGGCGAATTGTGGATGCGATGTCAACATGCGCGCGTAGGCCACCCGCCAGTTTTCCCCGGGATTCGGCTCCTCGCCGGTCAGAATAAAGCGCGGGCTGACGTCCGCCGGATAGCGCTCCATGCGGACGACGCTCTTCGATTTCAGGTCGTATCCTTTGCCGTCATCGAGCACCGCGAACTCCTGCCCGATTGAATACGGCCGGAAAACTCGCGTTTTGCTGAAGAAGCTAGCCTGCCGCCACAGGTCCGCGCGCTTCAGCTTCGATAATCCACCGTTGATCTTTTCCAGATGCGCTTTGCCGTCGTGGCACGACACGCACTCGATATTAATTCCGAGAAACAGCTTCGTCGTGGTGATGGCCATCTCATCGTAAGAGTCCTCGTTGTTAATACCCTCGAAGTCCTTGACCCCATCGACGTGATCCCGCACCAGCAGATTTGATGACCCGTCGCGCCAGTTCGATCGCGTACGCGCCGTGATCATCTCATTGACCATCTCGTTGTAGGGTAGGTTCAGCAGCAGCGAATCGTAAATATAGTCATGGAACATGTTTCGCCCCAAGCCCTGCTGCGCTGTGCCGTTCCGGAACAGCTCACCGAAAAAATACGCCCAGCGATCCATAAACGGGGTGCGCAGTTTTTCGATCTGCAGACCGAAACGCGTGGCCATGATTTCGTCAACGAGCTTATCTCGTTTACCCGATTCTTTATCGGCGACAAATTTCCGGATCACATCCGGCTCGGGCAGCCGGCCTGTCAGGTCTAAAGTGATCCGCCGCAAGAACTCCGTATCGGAAGACAACCCAGCATGCGGAACATGGTCGCCTTCCATCTTTCCAAAGACGAGCTCATCGATAAAATTACGTCGGGAAACATCCCGCCTCCCCGGCTCCGCAACAATTCCGGAAACCTGTTTGGTTACACGATTGTGTTCGCCTAGCGATGATTCCGCCTGCTTAGGATGATTTTTGTCCGGGATCTCGCCAGCCCACAAAACGGCTGATAGTCCGATGAACAGCATTCGACCGGCAGGTTTGAAATCGAGGTTCACCGCGCATCCTCCACGACCGGGATTAACACTCGGGAGGCTGCCCCTGCCGTATGTTCCACCGTCTGCCGCGCCACCAGAGTACGCGCGCTAAACGGACCCTCGCCGGTATTCGTGTTCCGATCGTACAACGGAAAGCAACTCCCCAAGACCTCGACACGCAAACGATGACCTGTAGCAATCCGCGCGGCCGCATGACCGAGATCCACCTCAATTCTATAATGTTGCCCCGTAACCAGGGCGGCCGGTTTCAGCCCCGGTTGGCGAAAACTGCTCCGCTGAATTCCCACAGCTAAATTCTGCGTAAATCCATCCGGACGCACATCCACGATTTTCACGACCCAGTCGGCGTCCGGCGTGTCGGTGCCCACCGCCAGATCGGCTTTAAGCGGCCCAGCAAATCGTATTCCCCGCGGGAGCGGCACCGTCGAATACACCAGCACATCTTTTCGATCTTCCGTGGGACCCTGGTCCACCGGACCCCAGATCGCCTCGAACGGCTTGCGCCCATGCATGGCCGGAACGGCTGGAACCGGATCGGCCGGATCGGCTTCGAACAGATCCGCGGGTTCTGAACGCGGCACTTCCGTGCTCAACCTTCCGCTTCCCGCACGCGTATTTGCATGCGCATCGGAGTGCAGATAGAAGGAAGTCAGGTTGGTGTTCGTCGGAGGCCATGCGGCCGCCTCGCGCCACGTGTTGTCGCCCATTGAAAAATAACGCACACGAGGGAAATCCCCACCCTTATGCTTCAGAAATCGGTCGAACCAAGCGAGATTCTCCGAAACGAGATCGAATCGAGCGTTCGCCCCGAAATCCACATCGCCCACTTCCGTTTTCCCGATCGTTCCATGATCCCAAGGCCCTAAGATGAGCTGCTTCGCCGCTGTGCGCGTGCGCTGGAAATTGGCGACCACTTCTCGGCAGAAGAAATCGTAGTACCCGACCACATGCTGCGTTGGCAGATCTGAGTGGGCGACGTCATCGGTAATATCCAGCCGCTTCCAAAATCCGTCCGGCCGCGGATGCGTCAGAATGCCCCTCAACCATGGCATAGGCCAGCCAATGGTCTTGTCCATCTCGGCTAATGGCAAATGCAACAGCATCTTCGGCCAATCGATTTCTCTCGCCGCAACACCCGTTGGCCTAGGTTCCAGCCCCGCAGCCGCCTGCGAGATCAGCGCGAGCCGCACGGCTCCCCCGAGATACACATTTCGATAGAAACTGCTCCAAGTCGCCGTCGGCGCCAGCACGGCCAGTCCCGGCGCATGTTCCGCCACGGCCTGCCACTGCACCGCGCCGACGTACGATGCGCCCCACATTCCTACGCGCGGCTCAGACCACGGCTGCTTCTGAATCCAGTCGAGCGTGTCATACCCGTCCTGACCCTCGCCGTTATACGGATAAAAGGCCCCCTCCGATTCGTACCGTCCGCGGGTATCCTGCACCACAACGTTATAGCCCGCTAAGGCGTACTTCTCCGCCGTGCTCTGCACCGCTGCCTTGTTGTATGGTGTTCGCATCAGGAGAACCGGAGACCTGCCGCCGCCCTTCACCCTGTACACGTCCGTAGCAAGCCGCACTCCATCGCGCATCGGAACCATCACTGTCTGCTTCGATTGGTTCAGCCACTTCGTTGCGAACGAAACCAGGTTCAGCATGATGCGATCCGCCGCAGGATCCTTCCCGAGATTTTCGAGCAATCTCAGCGTCGAGATGATAACCCAGCCTTCGCCCCAGCGATAGGAAAGGAGGTTGGAACCGGCCCAGTACCCAGGCCCGCCTGGACGGCCAACGGCAAACGCCGGCACGATGTTCTCTGCATCGGAATCAAAATCGGTTATCGAGGAACGCGCAATCACATCGCGATAAAACCGCAAGTCCATTAAACGTTGCGAAGGGAGCCCTTCAAAAATCGGATGCGGCTTGACGACATCGTCGCGCCCCCAGAAAAGAGGCGCCGAATTCACTATCTTGCCTTTCAATACCTCGGGCAGAGCCGCAGGCTCGAGCAACACCGCCACACTCCCAGCCTTGACGCGGTCCATTAAATCGGTTCCCGCGCTCTCGCCGCTGCCGACAAGAATGACCTCGCGTCCGCTCGACTGTCCCGCGCGCGCTCCATGCTGAGCAAGCCAACTCGTCAATCCGCCGTGGTCCAACACGCTTACATTCGCATTCACCTTCGGCAAGTTCGCGGCGTCGCCCACAATCACGACCTGTCGGCCGACCGCCGCCGCATCTCGATCAAACGAAACTTCCACCTGATACTGCCCTGCTGGCCCGTCGACCTTCACATTCTCTTGAAAAACCGGGAACACCATTGGCGGCTCGGGCGAGCCATGCGGATCGGGAATGTTCAGCATAGTTGTCCTCTCGAAAACCACACCCGCGGGGCCCACCATCTTCAACCGAGCCGGATATGCACCTGGCTTCAGGACGTCCTCATCGGCCAGCACCGCTTCCAAATGCACCGTCTCCCCACGATATACATGGACCGGCTCGGCGAATAAGCACCACCGCACTGGCGCGAAACCGTCAGTCATCGCGTCCACAATGCCTGGCTTCAGCTCCCGGAAGGTCGTCATGAGACCTTCGCCTTCGATGGCCTGATCGCTCAACCCAGTCAGGCTATATCCGGCCAGATGCGGATTCGATCGGATCGCGTTCAATGCAATTAGCCGCTGCTCGGATTGCATGCGCTGTCCCGCGGTGATCATGTCCGATGGCGACGCGAAGATCTGGTCTAGTCCCCACCGCTTCCAGTCGCGCTCGAGCTGGTCGTACATGCCACGATAGAGCTTATAGTCGTCGAAATCGTGTCTTGCGCCGTTCTGATCCATGAGCCGAATAATCCGAATGGGGTCGATTTGGCTGCCGTTGCCGTACTCCGAAAGGAAGACGTTCTTCATACCGGACCCGGCAGTGCGGAAGAACTGGAGGTCCTCCTCGCGCCATGGCCGTGGCACATACATGTGCGCGTCCCCCGCTCCCTTCGTGTATCCGCCCGGATGTTCCTGAGGCACGGCCGCCGCCCCTAGAGCTTCCGCGCCCAGGGAGGACGTCCACTCCGTACTTCCCGGATTCGAGAGCGACCCGATGGACCACTCCCCATCCCATCGACCGCTGCTCAGCAGCACCATGCGCGTGGAATCCACCGATCGCACCAGCGGCAGCATTCCGACCGCATGCCGGTGCACCGCGTTCGCCACAGTCTCGTTGAGCAAGCCCCAAATGGTTAACGACGGATGGTTTCGATCCCTTAAGATCATTTCGCGCACCGCCGAGTCGAAGCGCCGCTTCATCTCCATCTCGGGCGGGTTCCTCCAACCCCACGACGCGTAACTTTCCTCGTACACCATGAGCCCGAGCTCATCGCACAGGTCGAGTTGGGACGGAAACATCGTGCGCCCCAGCCAACGGACCGTGTTAAAGCCCATCGACTTCACATAAATCAGTTCGCGTCTCAGCAACTCGGGATCGTGAGGTACGTGCTGCCCGATCGGGAAATGCCCGACCGAATGCGTCCCTTTAAGGAAAATGCGTTTGCCGTTTAGCCGGAAATAGCCATCCCGGAAAACAAAGTCGCGGAAACCCGCGCGCACCGATTGCGTATCCGTGGCTTCCGCAGATTCCACCCGCACCGTCACGCGATAAAGGTAAGGATCGTCGGGACTCCAGTCGCGAACGGCTTCCAGCTTCGGCTCAAACGTGAACGATCCGCCGCCCGCCGCCACGCGCCTATCCTGCCGCTGAGATACAAGCACCGGACCACTTGCAGCCGGCGCAACCTCGATCGATACCCGGGCATTCACCGTTTGCCCACTATAGTTCGCCACCTGCACTTGCGCCCGAATCGCACGGTCGGACCGGCGTGCCGTGACAAACACGTCCTCCACGCGCACCGCCGGAACCCTCATTACTTCTACCGATTGCCAAATACCACCGGGATTCCAGAAATTCCCGAC
>JBPCKZ010000028.1:0-22936 GCA_051003795.1 Bryobacteraceae bacterium
TCCGACCGGAACTGCAGCCGCATTCCTTCGCGCGGCAAACGGAAATTCTTGTCAACCCCGAGATCCATCTGATTAATCGGCGTCGCCCGCGCGCTGTTGCGCCCGGCATTGCCGAACGGATGGCTCGGATCCGTCGGTAGCTGCACGCTCGCCGTATCGAAGTAGTGGTCGGTATTCCGCTGCCCGCTAGAGGCGAGCGCCGAACCGGTTACATTCGGGCGGTAACTCTCTCCGCCGCGAAAATCCGCGAGATTTCCGACGACCTGGAACGCCGCGGGAATCGATCCCACCCAGGCCCGTAGATTGATCGGCGGACTTGAAAGCGCACTGTTGATGGCCGTCAATTCCCACCCGCCCAAGATCTCATCCAAGACGCCGGGCGCGTTCGAACCGAACCGCTTGCCGCGTCCGTACGGAAGTTGATACACCACGCTGGTTATGTCTACCAGCGTCTGATCGTAATTCGACACGCCTTTCTCCGCCTTCAGATTGCGGATGTCTTGCGGACTGGCCTGGTTGCCATTCGAGGTGTCGAGCGATTGCCCGGCGTTGTCGATCGCCTTCGACCATGTGAACGAATTCAGAAAATACAGCCCGGCGGAAAACCGGTGCTCCAATTTGACTTGGAGGGCGTTGTAGTTCGAGAACCCGGCCGGGTCGTACCAGGTAATCGCGCCAAAAGCCTGGTCGGGGCGCCGCGCCTGCAGCGAGAGATTCGAAGCCGGCGCGGGTTGCGGGAACGCCTGGTTGTAATCGCCGATCACCGGCAGCGCCACCGAATGGTTTCCGACGTACGCTACATCGAGCACAGTATCCTTCACCAATTCGCGCTGGACCGAGAAGAACCAAGTCTGCACATACGGCGTCTTCAGATTCCTCGGCAGGTAGGTGATATTCGAAAGCACCGGGTTGAAATTCGCGGGCGACGATAGACCCGCTGGGTATCCCTGCTGCGTGGTCCGAAACCCCGGGTCCAGCGGATTGCTTTGATTGATGGTTGCGATCACGACTTGCGGGCCGTTGATGCCGAGCAGGTCCGCGCTGCCCACCCGGTTCTGGTGGATGTAGCTGATGCCATAGCCGCCGCGCACAACCGTCTTCGGAGTCGCGCTATAGGCAAAGCCGAGCCGCGGCGCGAAGTCCTTGCGGTCGGGATTCACCAGTGCGCGGTCGTAAATGCCGCCGTTCTTGGCTCGGATAATCGAGTTTGTCGCGGGATCGTAGTTGCTCAACACGTTATCGCGTTCCCATCGAGGCGTCACGTATTCCCAACGCAACCCAATGTTCAAACTGAGCTTCGACGAGAACCGGAAATCGTCCTGCGCGTAGGCAAACTGCTCGTGCTGGCGGTAATTGCCGACCACATCCGTGCCGAGAGCGTATTGGCTGCGCAGGCCGAACAGAAAATCCGCGACGGAATAGCTGGCCGCGTCCGCGGGCGCGCCTGCCGGACGGCTGAAACCGCCCGCGTAGGCGTCGCGGCCGTACAATGGATTCACATCGAGCACCTGCGTCCGAAGCACCACGAACTCGTAGCCGAGTTTCAGCGAATGCCGCCCCAGGTTTTTAACGAAATTCACTTTCGGATCGAAATCCGTCGGATTCTGGAACTGGGGGTTAGTCGCTTGGCGGCCAAGCTGGTTGAACCCGGAAAGCGTTGTCGCGACCAAGCCGCCAGTGAGCGAAGGGTCGGTGGGCAAGCCGGTAATCCCATACAGAGCCAGCACGCTCGGGCCGCCAATCAATGGAGGCTGCTTGCCGGCAACCGTTCGAGAGATGCCGAACCGCGCTTCCAGAATCGAAGTCGGCGTCACCGTCCAGGTATAGGAAGCGACTGCCTGCTGATTGAGCACGCGCGTAAATCCGTTGCTGTTGCCGCCCGATGGGCCCGCAATGTCCGGCTGATTGAATATATTCACCTTGCGCTGGCTGATCCGCACGAACCCGGCCATGTTGCTCTTGAGCTGCGCGTCGACCTTGCCGTCGAACTTATCGGTGTAGTTCCGGTTTAGGAGCAGTTGCTGATAGTCGTTCGACCGCCCCGGCCCGGTTGGAGCCGGTAGATCCGCAAAGACCTGGCGCGCGAGAGGGGTGATGGCGATCGCCGGGATCGGCGTGTTCGCGGGATACGTTACTCCCGTCTGAGGATTTGTTACCGCGACAGGCAGAATTCCCAGGCGGTCGTTCAAGGACGGAATGCTATCGAAATTCAGAACACGCTGGAGGCTTCGGAACCCTTCGTAATCGCCGAAGAAGAAGATTTTGTTTTTGACGATCGGGCCGCCAACGGTGGCGCCGAACTGATTCTGCTGTAATGTTGGCTTCTTGAACGTCGCCGGACGTTGGCCGAAAATGTATCCGATCGCGTTCAGGTTGGTATTGCGCAGAAAGTCGTACGCCGTGCCGTGAAGACTGTTCGTACCGCTACGCGTGGCGACGTCGATGGTGGCGCCGCCGCTCCGTCCGTATTCCGCGCTGTAGTTATTCGTAATTACTTTGAACTCGGCGACGCCGTCGGGCGAGGGTTGCGCCACTTGATTCGCGAAACCCTGGTTGCTGGTGCCGTAAGCGTTGTTGTCGATGCCGTCCAGCAGATAGTTGTTGTAAGTGCTACGTAGCCCGTTCACGATGAACGAGCCTTCGCGGGGCGTTCCTGAAAACGCCGATGGCGAGCGGACCACGCCCGTCGTAAGCAGCGCCAGATCCGAATACGCTCGCCCATTCAGCGGCAGCTCGACGACCTGAGCGGTATTTATCAATTGCCCGCGCTCGCTCGAATCCGTTTCGAGAGCGGAGGCCGCTCCGCTTACTTCCACCGACTCGGTCACAACGCCGACTTGAAGCGTGATATCCACGCGCTGCCGCGCGGTCACATTTACCGCGATATCCGACGCAACCGCTTTCGAGAATCCGGGAGCTTCGGCGGTAACCGTGTACCTGCCAATCTTGACGTTTGAAAACGTGTAGTTACCGTTATCGTCGGAACTGGTCCGGGCGGAAATAGCCGTGTCCTGGTTGGTTAAATTCACAGTGGCGTTCGAGACGACCGATCCGGAGCTATCGCGGACGGCACCTAATACTTCCGCGGTGTCGAATTGCGCGAAAGCCGGAGCAAGCGCCAATGAAATTATGCCCAGCGCGGCTCCAAGAACAGTGGTGGATTTTGTTTTCATGAGTGACCCTCGATCCCGTCAGTGTAGCTGGCGGCCATTTCGGAAGAATTCCAAAGCGATGACGATTTCATGAGACCGTGATGAAATATCCTTAAGGTGGAAGTTGGTTTGCTAACATACGGTGGAGGCATTAATGAAACGCATATTCGCCATAATGGCAACGGGAATCGTCGCGATGGGCTTGCCGCTCGCGCTATCGGCGCAAGACGCCAAGGAAGATATGAAGGACGCCGGCAGATCCACAAAAAAGGCCGCGAAATCGGCCGGTAAAGGGGTTGCCGCTGGGACCGAAGACGCGGCGCACGCCACGGCGCATGCCGCAAAGAGGACCGGACATGCCGTCAAGCATGGCACCAAGAAAGTCGTGCATGGCGCCGCATCCGAAACCGAGAAGGGCGCGGACAAAGTTCGCGAGAAGACTGCAACGCCGTAGCCGACTTTCGTGGCGCTGGGTCTGCCGTCCCATCCGGCGCTACTGTTTGTCCGAAGCGAGCGCCTCGTTCAATTCTTTTTGGGCTCCGTGAACCAATTCCACGGCTTTTGTCCGATGGCCTGAAAAATCGCGATCGGCACGGCTCAGGAATCCTTCCGCGTTACTTAGAGCTGCAGCGCCCGGCGAATCTCCGGGTGTCTCTCGGCAGTCAATCCTCGCGAACCGAATCCGGTCACGGCAAAGTCTTTTTCCGATCATAACTCGTGCTCCTTTGCGCAGCCCATCTTATCGGATTTCCGAAAAGGCCGCCGGCCTCAGAATTACGTTGCCGATATTCGAAACAATCTCGGCATCCGTATTGCCGGGTTTCGCGCGCATCTTGACCCATTCGGGATCGGAGCTGAAATCCTTCCAGAGTTTTTCGCGAGCGGCCAGATCGTCATAGCAAAGCATGTAAGTGAGACTTGGCAAATTCCGGCCCGCGATCGCTTCACCGAAAAACACGGGTAACATTCCCAACCGCTTGAAAATCCCGATCTCGCCCGCTTCGAACATTTCGATCTTGCGATGGAGCGTATTGAGGTCGTTCGATTCGTAAGTGCGCAATTCAAAAATTCTGGCGGGCCGCTTGCCATCCGATTCGGGAATCTGAATGGAAGGCATCGCATCGAAAGCCCTTAGGAGACTGTTCTCCCGGCGCGTGTAACCCGGATCGCCCGGTAGGTGGAACTTCGACATGCCTTTCTGAAACTCCCCATCTTCGCTCAAGCGCGCGAACATGGTTCCGAAGCTATCGAGCGATGGGTGGCCCGCCAACATGAGGATGTAAGGGCTTCGCTCGCCGATCACCGGGCTAAAGAACCCGAGCGGACCCAGACCCAGGCGTTTCGCGGCAGGGAGAAAGTAGTTCGCGAAAAAATCGTTCGCGCGCTGGGGTTGAGGCCCGTTGCGCATGTAGAAATATTCCAACTGCAGATACTGTTTTTTCCGGTCCGCTCCGGAACCGGATGAGGAAAGCGAGGCTGCTGCCGTGGTTGTCATGAATGTTCTCCGATTCATAAAACTCAGAGTATCCCGAATGTCAGGCGGGATCTTGTTCCATTCGGAATTCGCGCTCGAGAATTTCCCGCCAGGCGTAAGGGCACTCCGCGGGATAAGGTTGCGCGCGGCAACCAGGTTTCAGAGGCGGCCTCGCGCGCGGCCCGGTCATAGGCATTCGGAATAGCGGCCCGAACCTTCCCCTCGAGGCTTGGGCTCATTTCCAGATACCCTTCGATATAAATCTTCTGGTTGCCGATCGTCGAAACCCAGCTTTCCGAGCGTTTTCGCCCCTGGTAGTCCCACTTTAAAATGTGGACGATCAAGACCTTCAGGCTAGTGATAGCGCCCCGGTACTCGCTTTTCCCCAAATCCTCGATTTCCTCCGCGATATTTTCGAGATCCAGACCGCCGAGATCGCCCGAGCGCAGCCGCTCGGCGACAGACTCGGCCCAAGCGCAGAAATCGGTATCGTATATTCAACGGCGGTGGTCATGGGAATCGCTTCCGTCTTCAATTTTAAAGCACGTAGGGGTTTGACAGCTTTCCCTATCAAGGTATAGCCTAAAAACCTCGCCGGACGATGAAGACGCTTTCGACATTACTGTTCTTCGGGGTTTTCGCGGGGCTGAACGCGCAGACCACAACGGGCTCGATCGCCGGCGCCGTCACCGACCCTTCTGGATTGGCAGTGGCCGGGGCGGAAGCCTCCGTTACGTCGAAAGCGACCGGCGTCTCGCGCACCGCCAAGACAAACGCAAACGGCGATTTCGAATTCAACGTTCTCGACCCGGGTGTCTATACGGTCACCGTGACGGCCAGCGGCTTCCGGCGAGAGGAGCGAACCGGCATTAACCTGACGGCGAATGAGCGTCATTCGCTAGGCACGATCTCTTTGCAAGTGGGCAGCGTCAATGAGAGCGTCACCGTGCAAGCGCAAGGCACGGCCGTGGAAATCGCCAGCGCGGAGCATTCGGGCGTCCTCACGTCCTCGCAAGTCGACAACCTTCTGATCAAGGGCCGCAATGTGATCACCTTGCTGCAATTGCTCCCCGGGGTGGTGGACACAAACGCGCCGGACGCACCGGATCGTAACTTTGCAATTGGCTTGTCCGTGAACGGCCAGCGCCGGAATGCAGTCGGGACGTGGATCGACGGTGTTCCCACGCAGGACAGCGGCGTTGGTTGGTCTCGACGGCGAATATCAGCATGGACGCGGTTGCCGAAGTCAAAGTTCTGCTAAATAACTATCAGGCGGAATACGGCCGGATGCGCGGCGCGGGGCTTCAGATGATCGGCAAATCCGGCACGCGCGATTTCCACGGTAGCTTCAGTTACTTCAAGCGTCACGAGCAGTTCAACGCCAATGACTTTTTTAACAATCAGAAAGGTCTGCCCATCTCGCGCTACCGGTACAACACTTATTCATACACGATTGGCGGCCCGGTTTTTGTCCCGAAGGTCTGGAACAAAGATAAGAACAAGCTATTCTTCTTTTGGAGCCAGGAGTTCTGGCCGCAGCAAGTCGCGGTGCCCGTTACTCAGGTCCTGATGCCGACGGCGCTTGAGCGCGGCGGCGACTTTTCCCAGAGCTTCGATACCAATGGCAAGCTCATCGCCGTTAGAGACCCGGCCACAGGCGTCCCGTTCCCCGGCAACATGGTTCCGGCAAACAGGATCGATCCGAATGGCCAAGCCATCCTGAACTTCTTCCCGCAGCCAAACTTCCTCAATCCGGCCATTACGAAGGGCCAGTACAATTACATCGCTCAACCAACGCTCGATAAGCCGCAGCGGCTTCAAACTCTTAAAGTCGATTACAATCCGACCTCCAACGATCTCGTATACATGACATGGTCGCGCCAGCAGGATTCCCAAACGGGCACGATGGGGTTAGCCACGCCCAACGCGAACTGGCCCGAAGAGTTTCGAACTTTTAGCACCACGGGAAACATAGTTTCGGGTCACTACCAGAAGATTCTCTCGGCTAGCATGGTGAACGAGCTTGTACTCGGATACAACTGGCGTAACGAGCATGAAACCGTTCCAGCCGGCCAACTGTCGAAACTGATCGCCACAAATGCAGGGTTCAAGACGCCTCCGCTCTTTCCGAATGCGAATCCGCTAGGCTTGTTGCCCAACGTGACTTTTGGCGGGCTCCCGAATACCCCGAACATTACCCTCACATCGATTCCGGAAGGCGGCCGCTACCCGACGTACGTCGTGACGGACAACCTTACCAAGACATACGCTCAACACACTTTGAAGGGCGGAATATTTTTCAACCGTCCCGCCGTGCACAACGTGGCGACGGCCAATCGCGGCGTACTCAACTTCAGTACGGATGTGAACAACCCGCTGGAGACGGGCGACACGTTCGCGAACGCGTTACTGGGTGTTTTCAGCTCGTATTCGCAAGCCAACCGGATTGTCGCGACAAACAATATCGAGACCGCTTTCGAGTGGTTTGTCCAGGATACCTGGAAGGCTTCCCGCCGGCTAACGCTCGAGATCGGCGCCCGTTTCATATATGCTCCGCCAATCCACACCAATCATCCGGCGGGGTTGTTTCGGCCATCCGCTTACAATCCGGCGCAAGCCGTCAGGCTGATTACTCCGGCCCTGGTGAACGGGAAGCGCATGGGCGTGGATCCGGGAACTGGAACCGTTTACCCGGCGGTTGCAATCGGACAGATCGGGCCGGGCAGCGGCAATATCGCAAACGGAGTGGTTCTGAACACTAGTCCTGGCGTATCCCGGGCGATTGTTGGAACGCCGCCGATCGCCGTCGACCCGCGATTCGGCTTTGCGTGGGATGTGTTCGGAGACGGCCGAACAGCTATTCGGCTCGGCTTCGGCATCTTCCAAAGCGCCGGCGCCACCGGCGAAGGTCAGGCGGCAAGCGAAACGGCTTTCCCCTTGGTTTACACGGCCACGGTCCCCTACAGCACGCTCGGTTCGCTCGCGACCGGCGCCGGTCTGCTTTCGCCTCCTTCCGTCTCCGCGCGGCAGGACCCTCAAGGTATCGCCGCGTCGTACAACATCAACTTCGACGTCCAGCAAAAGATCGGCTATGGAACGGTTGTTCAGGTCGGCTATGTGGCGACGTTGGGACGCCACCTCAGTTGGGCGTTCGATTTGGATCCGGTACCGCTCGGGGCAAACTTCAATTCGGCGAACGCCGATCCGTCCAACCCGAAAACACCGCTGCCCGCCAACTTCCTGCGGCGGCCCTATTACGGATACGGCGGGGTGACGTACGTGAATTGGGGAGCGACATCGAACTATCATGCGCTCGAAGCCACGGTGAACCGCCGTTTCGCGAAAGGGTTGCAGTTCGGCGTTTCCTACACCTTTTCGAAGTTTCTCGATGCGGTCGACTTCGATGGCAACACCGTCTCGGCATTCGTGCCGGCGCGTATCTGGAACTATGGGCCCTCCACTTACAACCGGACGCATAACCTTCGCATGAACTGGATCTGGGACGTTCCCGGTCCCCGCTGGAAGAACCCTGTATCGTATTGGACCTTGGGAGGATGGCAGTTCTCTGGAATCAACGCCTTTATCACCGGGTCGCCCGCGACGGTAGGTTTCGCGACCACGAATAACGCGGACATCACTGGTACGCCCTCGTCGGGGGCGCGCCCAATTATCACGTGTAATCCGGTCCTTTCGCCGGGCGATCGAACGTTTTACAGGTACTTCGACACCAGTTGCTTCAAGTTGCCCTCTGTTGGAACTTTGGGCGATCCGGCGCATGGTTATCTTCGGAATCCCGGTATCGGCAACTGGGACCTGTCGCTGTTCAAGAATCTACCGATTCGCGAGCCCATGAGGCTTCAATTGCGCCTTGAAGCGTACAACGCCTTCAATCACACCCAGTTCAGCGCCATCGACACGACGGCCCGTTTTGACGCGAATGGGAATCTGACGAACACAACTTTCGGGCAGATTACGCAATCGCGAACACCCCGGCAATTGCAAATCGCGGTCCGATTCAGCTTCTAGCGAAGGACGATCGGCGATCAAAGGCCAAGGAGAATTTGACCGGGCTTTGCCGATATGGTAAGTTATAGAGTTTAATCGTACTTCACAGCTTCTCCTTACAAAATCATGGAAGCCACTTTACATGACCTCGCTCGAATACTGTTGAACGGCTTGCCGACGTTTTTTCTAATGATCCTCCTGCACTTTTACCTGAAATTCACGTTCTTCAGGCCGATGGAGAGGACGCTTGCGGCGCGGTTTGAGGCAACCGAGGGAGCGCGCAAGGCGGCAGATCAATCGCTTAAGGATGCCGACGGGCGCATCGGCGAGTATCAGGATGCTCTTCGCGCGGCGCGCGGGGAAATATACGTGGAGCAGGAGAAGCTTCGGAAAGATTTGCAGGAAAAGCTTTCCGCGCAGGTTGAGGAGGCTCGCAGCCAGGCGGACTCCCGTCTGGCGCAGGCACGGGGCGAGATCGAAGCCGAGGTGTCCACCGCGCGGCAGGCCTTGGCCTCGCAAAGCGATGCAATCGCCGAACAGATCGCGCAAAGCATTCTGGGAAGGAGAGCCGCGTGAAATACTTTGCGACGATTGTCTTCTCTCTGGCTCTGGCACTCACGCCTTTGCGCGCGGCCGAGACCGAGGAGAAACCGGAAAAGGATATGACTGTCTGGCTCTGGGTGAATTTCTTGATTTTGGCTGGAGGAATCGGATATCTGGCGGCGAAAAAGGGTGGCCCTTATTTCAATTCGCGATCGGAAGACATCCGCGAGGGTATCGCCGAATCCGAAAAGCTGAAATCCGAAGCGGATGCAAGGGTGGCGGCCGTTAACGCCAAATTGGCCAATCTAGACGGCGAAATCGCATCTATCCGCTCCAGTATTCGAGAAGAGCAGGCCCAGGAAGGCGAACGCATTCAGCGCGAAACGGCTTCCGAACTGGCGCGCATTCAGGAACGGGGAGAGCGGGAAATAGAAGCGGCGGGAAAAACGGCGCGCCTCGAACTGCGCCGGTACGCGGCCCAGCTTTCACTCGAATTAGCCGGACAAAAGCTCCGCCATCGCATGAATCCGGATCTGCAGGACTCGCTCGCGGCAGCTTTCATTCAAGACTTGGGCAAGGACGCCGGCCGGTCCTCGCAAACCTCCCAATGACTTCCTCCGCCATAGTTACCCGATACGCGAACGCGCTGGTCGACGCGGTGACCGCGCCAACTTCGGGAGTCGAAGTAGGACAAGCCGTTCAGCAGCTTCGCGGCTTCGAATCGGTTGTCTTGTCGTCGCCGGACCTGCGCGACGTTTTGGCGTCGCCCGCGGTTTCGATAGTGAAAAAGCGCGCGGTCATCGCCAGCTTGTCGGATAGGTTGGGCTTGCCGCGGATTATACGGAATTTCCTGCTGGTGTTGAACGATCACCGCCGCTCGGCGGCAATCTCCGAAGTTGTCGATGCTTTTGAATTGCTTCTCGATGAGCGCCTGGGCTTTGTTCGCGCCGAAATCCTGTCGGCGGAAAAGCTGGGACAGGATCGGGAAGCGGCCCTATCGAATCGATTGACGGAGCTCACCGGAAAGAAGGTCCGGCCGCGCTTTGCAATCGATCCGGATCTGATCGGCGGGGTAGTGGCGCGGATCGGATCGACAGTTTACGACGGCTCCGTCCGCGGCCGGCTCGCGGTAATGGCGCATCGCCTCTCGGCGCTTTAACGACGGAATCGCGCGGCGCGGCCCGCCGGTGAAAGATCAAACTATGGCTCAAATACGGGCAGACGAAATAACGAAGATTCTCCGCGAGGAGATCGAGAATTATGAAAAGGCGATCGATGTGTCCGAAGTAGGCTCGGTGATGTCGGTTGGCGATGGTATCGCGCGAATCCACGGCCTCGAAAAAGTGATGGCCGGCGAGCTGATCGAGTTTCCAAACGATGTAGCGGGAATCGCGATGAACCTGGAGGAAGACCAGGTAGGCGCCGTGTTGCTGGGCGAATATTCGGTGATCCGGGAAGGCGACGAAGTGAAGCGCACCGGGCGCATCATGTCGGTGCCGGTTGGCGAAGCACTGATCGGTCGCGTGGTCGATGCCCTCGGCCGCCCCATCGACGGCAAGGGTCCGATCGCTTCGGACCAATTCAATCCAATCGAGCGCATTGCGCCTGGCGTGGTGGACCGGCAGCCGGTGAAACAGCCGCTGCAGACCGGCATCAAAGCTATCGACGCCATGATTCCGATCGGACGCGGGCAGCGCGAACTGATCATCGGCGACCGGCAGACCGGAAAAACGGCCGTGGCGCTCGACACCATCATCAATCAGAAGGGCGGCGACGTGATCTGCATATACGTCGCGATCGGGCAGAAGCGCTCGACGGTGGCGCAGGTGGTCAAGACGCTCGAGGACTTCGGCGCGATGGCCTATACGATCGTAGTTTCGGCCAGCGCTTCGGACCCCACGCCCATGCAATATCTGGCGCCGTTTGCCGGCTGCGCGATTGGCGAGTACTTCCGCGATAACGGGCGCCACGCGCTCTGCGTGTACGACGATCTTTCGAAGCACGCGGCGTCCTATCGCGAGATTTCCCTGCTGCTGCGGCGCCCGCCTGGACGCGAGGCGTTTCCCGGCGATGTTTTCTATCTCCATAGCCGCTTGCTCGAACGCTCCGCCAAGCTATCGGACAAGCTCGGCGGCGGTTCTCTGACAGCTCTGCCGTTCATCGAAACCCAGGCGGGCGACGTTTCGGCTTACATTCCGACGAACGTCATCTCGATCACCGACGGCCAGATTTATCTGGAAGCCGATCTGTTCAACTCGAACGTGCGGCCCGCGATCAACGTCGGCCTTTCGGTGAGCCGCGTGGGCGGAAGCGCGCAGATCAAAGCCATGCGCTCGATCGCCGGAACTCTGCGCCTCGATCTCGCTCAGTACCGGGAGCTAGCGGCATTTTCACAGTTTGGCTCCGACTTGGATAAGTCTTCCCAAGCGCAGTTGAATCGCGGCAAACATCTGGTCGAAATTTTGAAACAGCGACAGTATGAACCGCTCCCGATCGACAAGCAGATCCTGATCATCTACGCCGGCACGACTGGCATAATCGACGATATCCCGGTGGAGCAGTGCCGCGCCTTTGAAGAAGAGATGTACCGCTTCATGGACAACGCTCATCCGGCGATCCGGCAGCAGATCGTGGAGAAAAAAGCGCTCGACGACGGCTTAAAGAAGGACCTGACGGCCGCGCTGCAGGAGTTCAAGGAGCGCTTCACCGCCGACCGGAAGGCTGCGGCCGGAAAAGTCGCGCATGCCTAGCCTGATCGACATCCGGCGGCGAATCCGCTCGGTTAAGAACACGCAGCAGATCACCAAGGCCATGAAAATGGTCTCGGCGGCAAAGCTGCGGCGCGCCCAGGATCGCGTGATTGCGGCCCGTCCTTATGCCGCGCTGTTGCGCGAGGTGCTGGGTAATTTAGCGGCGGCGGCCGCCTCCGATGAGCGCGCCGCATCCAGTCCGATGCTGGCGAACCGTCCGGAAAATCGCATTGAGATGCTGTTTTTCACGAGCGACAAAGGCCTGGCGGGAGCGTTCAACTCAAATCTGATTAAGGCTTCGCAGAAATTTTTCGCCGATCACGCCAATGCGGAGATGCACCTCGTTCTTGTCGGGCGAAAAGGCCGCGATTACTACCGGAAGCGGCACGGGACAATTACGGGCGAACACATTAACGTGCTCGGAAAAATTCAGTATTCCGAGGCGGCGGCGATCGCGCGCGTTACGACGCAGCGGTTCATCGACGGCGAGATCGATGCCGTCTACGCGCTGAACAACGATTTCAAGAGCGTTATGTCCCAGAAGCTCTCCATGAGCCGGCTTCTGCCGGTGCAGGCGCCGGAACAAGCGGAAAATCGGGATTACATTTTCGAGCAGCCGCCGCTTGACATGCTGGAAAGGCTGTTGCCCCGATATCTGGAAGTCGAAGTTTATCGCGCGATGCTCGAAACATCGGCGGCCGAGCACGCCGCGCGCATGACTGCGATGGATTCGGCCTCATCGAACGCGGGCGACGTAATCGACACGCTGACGTTGAACATGAATCGCGTACGGCAGGCGGCCATCACCAAAGAGATTATCGAAGTGGTCAGCGGCGCGTCGGCCTCCGAGTAAACGACGCGCACCAATCGAACAAAATATATGACACCAGCGGCACAAGCAGTAATTGGCAAAGTAGTCCAGATCGCGGGCCCCGCCGTCGATTGCGAATTTCCGGAGGACGCGATTCCCGAGATCCATACCGCGCTCCGCATCACCAGCGAGGGCTTCGACGTTCCCAACCCGATCAGCATCGTCTGCGAAGTGGAGCAGCATATCGGCGAGGGGCGCGTGCGCACTATCGCCATGGAGGCCACGGAAGGCCTGGTTCGCGGCATGAAGGCCGAAAGCCTTGGCGCTCCCATCACGGTCCCGGTGGGCAAGGAAACGCTCGGCCGCATTCTCAACGTGATCGGACAGCCGGTGGACAACATGGGCCCGGTGAATGCGAAAACGTTTTATCCAATTCACCGCCCCGCGCCGTCTTTCGAAGACCAATCGACGAAGCTCGAAATGTTCGAGACCGGTATCAAAGTGGTCGATCTGATCGAGCCTTACGTGCGCGGCGGAAAGATCGGCTTATTTGGAGGCGCGGGAGTCGGCAAAACCGTCATTATTCAAGAGCTCATCAACAACATCGCCATGAAGCACGGCGGCGTTTCGGTTTTCGCCGGCGTCGGCGAGCGAACCCGCGAAGGCAACGATCTGTGGCTTGAGATGCAGGAATCGGGCGTAATCGATCCCAAGGACTTCACTAAATCCAAGGTCGCTCTAGTCTTCGGCCAAATGACCGAGCCGCCCGGGGCGCGTCTGCGCGTCGGTCTCACGGGTCTCACCGTGGCTGAATATTTTCGCGATGAAGAAGGCCAGGACGTACTGCTCTTCATCGACAATATTTTCCGGTTCACGCAGGCCGGTTCGGAAGTTTCGGCGCTATTGGGACGCATGCCCTCGGCCGTTGGCTATCAGCCTAATCTAGCCAGTGAAATGGGTGAGCTGCAGGAGCGCATCACGTCGACCAAGAAAGGCTCGATCACCTCCGTTCAGGCGATCTACGTGCCCGCCGACGATTACACCGACCCGGCGCCCGCGACCGCGTTCGCGCACCTGGATGCCACGACCAACCTTTCCCGCGCCATCGCCGAGCTCGGTATTTACCCAGCGGTCGATCCGCTGGCATCGACCTCGCGCATTCTCGATCCCCGCATCATCGGCCAGGAGCATTACGACGTCGCGCAGCAGGTGAAAGGCGTCCTTCAGCGCTATAAAGACCTGCAGGACATCATCGCGATTTTGGGCATCGACGAACTTTCCGATGAAGACAAACTCACGGTTTCTCGCGCGCGCAAAATTCAGCGGTTTTTGTCACAGCCATTCCACGTGGCCGAGCAGTTCACCGGTCTCCCCGGCAAATACGTGAAGCTCGCGGACACCATCCGCGGGTTCAAAGAGATCGTCGCGGGCAGGCACGACGAACTTCCGGAGCAGGCGTTCTGGCTTCAAGGCACGATCGAGGATGTGATGGAGAAAGCTGGAAGCCTCAAGGCGGCCGCGTAGCGATGGCCGACGCCGGCGAGACTTTCACACTTGAGATTGCGACGCCCGAGCGCTTGGTTGTCAACGAGCCTGTAAGCGAGGCCCAGATACCCGGGCTCGACGGCTACATGGGCGTGCTGCCCGGGCACGCCCCGCTGATTTCCGAACTGGCGAACGGGATCTTGAGTTATACAACGGGTCAAGCCACTCACCACTTGTCGGTTTACGGCGGCTTCGTGGAGATTTTGACCGATAGGGTCAGGGTGCTGGCGGATTCGGCCGAAAAGAAAGAAGAGATCGATCTCGCGCGCGCCAGGGAGGAGTTGAAACGCGCTTTCGACGTGTTGGAAGATCCTCCCGTAGATCTCGATCCCGCTAACGCGCTAGCCGAAATGCAGCGCGCCCAAGCCCGCGTCGATCTAGCGTCTCAGCCGTTGCGTGGATGATATTCGTCCACGTCGTGGATGATATTCGTCCACCAACGGCTTATACTGGAGGAATGTTTCCGCGCAACTTGGCCCCCGAAATTGAAATCGCATTCCGCGACACCCCCGTTGTTTTCCTGAACGGAGCGCGTCAAACGGGGAAAAGCACTCTTGCTCGCGAGTTGTTCCTGGACGGAAAACGCACTCAATATTTGACTCTTGACGACGCTCCGGTCCTTTCGGCGGCGCGCGACGATCCCTCCGGATTCGTGGCCGGTCTCGACGGGCCCGTTGTTCTCGACGAGGTGCAACGAGCCCCGGATCTCTTCCTCGCCATCAAAGCCGCCGTCGACCGTTCGCGAAAGCCCGGAGCTTTTCTGCTAACCGGCTCCGCCGATATTATGCTTTTGCCCAAGGTGGCCGATTCGTTGGCTGGCCGGATGCAGATATTCACGCTTTGGCCGCTCTCGCAAGGCGAGATGTCTGGAGTGAAAGAAAGCTTCGTCGATTCGCTCTTCTTGAAAACCAGGCGTCCACCGGTTCGCCACGACGAAGGCCGTCGCGCGATATTCGCGCGCGTTCTGCGCGGCGGCTACCCTGTCGTTCAGCAGCGCGAAAGCGAAGCGCGCCGCCGCGCCTGGTTCGAATCTTACATCACAACTATTCTGCAACGCGATATCCGCGATATTTCCGAAATCGAGGATCTGACCATGCTGCCCCGGCTGCTCGCGCTCCTCGCTTCGCGCGCTTGCGGATTGCTCAATTTCGCGGATCTCTCGCGCGTCGTCGCGATTCCCCAGACCACGCTAAAGCGCTATTTCACGCTGCTCGAAACGACTTTTCTCGTGCGTCTGTTGGCCCCTTGGTCCGTTAATCTAGGCAAGCGGCTCGTCAAAGCCCCCAAGCTATATCTGAACGACACCGGATTGATGACCTACCTTCTGGGCCTCGATCGATCGCGTTTGGCAATCGACGGCGCCATGGCCGGACCCCTACTTGAAAATTTCGTGATTATGGAATTGCTGAAGCAAATTTCCTGGAGCAAGACTCGAGTCGAAATTTTTCATTTCCGCACGCACACTGGCGAAGAGGTCGACATCATTCTGGAAAACGAGGCGGGCGCGATCGTCGGCGTGGAAGTCAAAGCCACCGCGTCGGTTGGCGGCTCCGACTTTAGAGGGCTTCGGGCGCTGGCGGAAGCGGCGGGTCCGCGGTTTCTCCGCGGAATCGTTTTATACACCGGCGTTGAAACGGTGCCGTTCGGAAGGAATCTACATGCGGTGCCGATTCCCAGCTTGTGGCATTGAGCGTCTGATAAACTGCAATCAAAGCCTCTGGATGTTCATCCATGACCAAAACCGATTTGGATTTGCCCCGCACGTTGGGAGCACTGCGCGGTAGCAGCTTCTCGGAACAACGTCTTCGCGCCAGAAGCGTGAAAGACGAGCTGCGCGCCAACCTCATCTGTAAAATTCAACGCGGCGAAACCCTGTTTCCCGGCATCGTCGGGTACGAAGACAGCGTCGTTCCGCAGATGGTGAACGCGGTCCTTTCGAGACACAACTTCATCCTTCTTGGATTGCGGGGCCAAGCCAAAACGCGCCTCGTGCGAATGCTCACGACGCTGCTCGATCCTCAAATCCCTTACGTCGCCGGCTGCGAAATTCACGACAACCCGTACTCGCCGATATGCCGCCGCTGCCGCAATTTAATTGCCGCGGAAGGCGATCAAACGCCGATCGCGTATCTCCCCTCGGACGACCGTTACGTCGAAAAGCTGGCGACGCCGGATGTCACCATCGCCGACATGATCGGCGATATCGACCCCATCAAGGCGGCGCGCCGGGGGCAGGATATTTCGGACGAGCTGACCGTGCATTACGGATTGGTCCCGCGCGCCAATCGCGGGATCTTCGCCATCAATGAGCTGCCGGATCTCGCCGGAAAAATTCAGGTGGGCCTGTTCAACATCATGCAGGAGGGCGATGTCCAGATTAAGGGCTACCCCGTGCGTTTGCCGCTCGACCTGCTGCTCGTCTTTACCGCGAACCCCGAAGATTACACCGCGCGCGGCAAGATTATCACCCCATTGAAAGACCGCATCGGAAGCGAGATTCGCACGCATTATCCGGCGACGATCGAGCACGGCATCGAGATTACGAATCAGGAAGCGTGGTTAAAGCGCGAATCGCCGTTTGATACGCGCGTGCCAGCTTACATCGGCGAGATCGTCGAGCAGTTGGCGTTCAGCGCCCGCGAAGACAAGCGCATCGATAAACGCTCGGGCGTGTCGCAGAGGCTGCCGATTTCCGTGCTCGAAAACGTCGTTTCGAACGCGGAGCGGCGCGCGCTGCGAAATCGCGAATCGGTGGTTGTTCCGCGCGTGCTCGATATCTACGCCGCGCTGCCCTCGATGACGGGCAAGCTCGAGCTCGAGTATGAAGGCGAACTCAAGGGCGGCGATGCGGTGGCGCGCGAGCTGATCCGGCAGGCCGTCGGCAAGATTTACGACAAGTATTTCGAAGGCGTGAACGTGGCGCCGGTTATCAAATGGTTCGATATGGGTGGAAACCTGAAACTCGACGAAACGGCCGATTCCGCCACCATGGTCCGCGAGCTTGCGCCAATTCAGGGACTGATGGAGAAGGTTTGCGCGCTCGGCCTGAGCGAGAATGAGCCGGACGCCGCACGCGCTTCGGCGGCCGAGTTTATCCTCGAAGGACTCTACGCGCACCGGCGCATCAGCCGCAGCGAAGAGCGCGGCTTCGGTTCCGAAGAAAAGAAACGCGAGCGGGAAAACAAGAGCCGCGAGGTCGAAGAACCCGATCCGCGCGACGCCCGCGAGCGCCGCCGCCGTCAATACAATTGAGGTCCCATGAAGTGGATCAAGTACTCCCGCTACACCGGTGAAGATTTCGGCATCGATACCGAAGACCTCCTCAAGGCCCTTTCGGATTACCTGCTGCAAAGCGGCTTCAACTCTCAGTACATGCCGTTTTCGGAGTACAACGAGCACAATCTGGAAGAGCTGAAGCAGGCCATCCAGCGGGCGCTTGAGAGCGGCGAGCTATTTCCCGAGGAGCAGCTGCGGCAAATGATGGAGCGCCTGCAAAACCTCTCCCAGGAACAGATGGACCAGTTGCTGCACCAACTCGTTCAAAAGCTTATGGACGAAGGGCATATCTCGATGGAAGACGATCCGTCGCAGCCGCAAACGGGCAAAGGCGGCATGGGGCCCGACGCCCAAGCGAAGTTCGAGGTAACGGACAAATCTCTCGATTTTCTCGGCTTCAAGACGTTAAAAGACCTGCTGGGATCGTTGGGAAAATCGAGCTTTGGACGCCATGATACGCGCGATCTTGCGACGGGAGTCGAGACGTCCGGATCGTCCCGGCAATATGAGTTTGGCGACACGCTGAATTTGGATGTCGGCGAGACGCTCTTTTCCGCCATTCGCCGGGAAGGCGCGCAGGTTCCGCTCAATCTGGAATATTCCGACCTTCACGTGCATCAGTGCGAATACCAAAGCTCCTGCGCGACGGTGCTGATGCTCGATTGCAGCCATAGCATGATTCTCTATGGCGAGGATCGTTTCACGCCGGCGAAGAAAGTGGCGCTCGCCCTCGCGCACCTGATCAAGACGCAATATCCGGGCGATAGCCTGCGCTGCGTTTTGTTTCACGATTCCGCCGAGGAGCTGGCAATCAGCCAGTTGGCGCGTGTACAAGTGGGGCCTTATTACACGAACACGCGCGACGGGTTGATTCTGGCGCAACGGCTGCTCGCGCGGGAGCGGAAGGACATGCGGCAGATCGTAATGATCACCGACGGCAAGCCGTCCGCGCTTACGCTGGACGATGGGCGGATGTATCGCAACGCGTTTGGCCTCGATCCGCTGGTGATCAGCAAGACATTGGAAGAGGTGAACCGCTGCAAGAAGCAGGGGATTTTAATCAACACCTTCATGCTCGCTAGCGACTACGGGCTGATCCAATTCGTGCAGAAGGTGACGGAGATCTGCCGCGGAAAGGCGTACTTTACGACGCCGTATAACTTAGGGCAATATCTGTTGATGGATTACATGAACCGCAAGACGCGAACGATTCACTAAGTACGCCATTTCAGAAATTCGCTAACGTATTCCGATGACCTAGTGGCCAATGGCCAGGTCAAGAGCGCCACTTGGACGAATTGCCGACTATACGTCCACATGATTCGGCGAATCCAAGCGCGTTTATGGGGATTAATCCACCCGCGTACGTCGGGCTTTCAATTCCCCATGGATGTCTTTGCGGGGTCAGACCGAAACCGCAGCCAATCTTTGTCACGCAGCTTTGCGATGAACTCCCTTCATTTTCCGCGCTCTGATACACTCTCTGTTTCGGAACATTTGACGTTAACTTATTGCCAGACACCAACCTGTCCCTGAGCCACGAATACGCCCGCGCCCTATCCCAACTCACGGGTGACGACTTTCAGGCCGAAGTGTGCGTACGGCTGGGGAATGCGATTCTCAGTTTTCAGGATGTCCCCAGGAAGCCACACGGCGACGGGGGGCTCGATGGGCTCTCGCACGACGCAGAACATGCGTATTGCTGCTACGGGCCGGAATACGACAAGTTCAAGGCCGCGAAGGACCTCACAGCGGACATCGTCGACAAATTTAGAGGCGATCTACGCAAGCTCTTTGAACTGGATATGGACGATGGGAAGATCGTGCAGATCGAGAACAAGGAGATCGCGACAATTCTGCCGGATGGGACGACCGTCAAGCACATCAGGCTGATAGTCAATTGGTTCGAGAGTCATCGGATTATCGGACCCATCGGCACCGCAGTTAAGAAATACCGAAGGGCCAGCACTTGCAGATACGTGGATGAAGGCGCGTCTGTTGTCGTGTGGGGGCCGAAGCAACTCGCAACACTTTATCCCGTCGACGAAAGCACCATCCTTCGGTCGCGCCAAACGAAGTTTCTGAAGGAGGTGCAGAGTGCAGCCGAGCTTGTCGCAATAGAGAATCCCTCTGATTTCGACGCCAAGATGAATTCGCTGGGCAAGATCTGCCCGGCCCATCAGGCACCAGGCATCGCAAGTCTAAAGGAGACGCTTCCGTCCGATTGGCGCATGGCGCTTGCGTTCGAGCAGAAGCTCGATGGAACCCTGCCGACGCTGCACAAAGCACTGGAGGATCATCGACGCCGCATCCTGCAAAAGGTGGCGCAGTTGATGATTGCCGCGGACAAGCCGTGGGCGGAATTGGGTCGGGCAGGGGAAATCGCGACTGGTGTGTTGGCGCCGGACTTCGAGGCGGCTTTCGGCACCACGCTGCTCGGCGCAATCAGCTCCGGCGAGGTCGCGCGACTGATCGGCGAATGCCCCATCGGCTGGGAGGCACCGGTGCATGCCTGAGCAGGCAGCAATCGAAACCCTGTCGGCTCTGCTGCAATCGAGTCAGGCCCAGCCGCGGCTGCGAACAGAGCGCCTGGTCCCTTCAGCATATATGATCTCGATTACCGAACCTTCGTAATCGCAGCCGCATTTGAACTCCACGCCAAGGAAGCGCCGCCAATTAGGCGGCGCATTCACGCCACAAAGCTGAAGCTCCTACAGTTCATCGCGATCCGGCCCCGGCTTATGTCGGTTATCAGGTCCTGGAGCGCGGCCAACGACGACGAGACATCATTCGCGGCCCACGATCTTCGGCGGGGGTTCCTGGGGGATCGGATGTATGACGCCGTGGTGGCGTTTCTGGTCGCCCGCGGTGCCCTCGAATGGATGGGGACGCATCTTGCCGCTGGCAGCAATGCAGAGCTTTTGGCCAATATCTACGCGGCGGCGGTGAACGCCGACCTTTTCGTAGCGGAGCGGCGGACCTTAGAGGAACTGGCCCACGTCCGCGTGACCGTCCGCATGCTGGAGGGCGCGTGATTCGCCTCTCATTCATCGCCGTGAGGGGGCAATCGGCGGCTGGGCCGTTTGCCGGCACTCTGGAGTTCTCGGGCGGGCTGCAAATTATCTCCGCGGACAACGCCTTCGGGAAATCCCTCGCCGCGAAAACGGTCGCATGGTGCCTCGGCGTCGAACCGATCTTCGGGATATTCAGTAATGATGCCACTTGTTTTCCGCAGGCCGTCCTTGAGCGTCTGAAGCTGCCCGACGACAGCTATACGGACGTCCTGTCTTCGGAGTGCGAGATAGAGCTGATCCATGACGACGGCCGCAGACTGCGGCTATGCCGGGCGATCAAAGGCGATACCGACAACGTTCGCGTGATGGAGCAGACCGAAGGGGGGGTCCGGGAGAGCAGGCTTGTCGCCAGGCGGGGCACGATGCAAGACGAGACAGGCGGCTTGCAGCACTTCCTCTTCGAGTGGCTCAAGTGGCCGCGCGTCGAGGTCTCGACCTTCAAGGGGACAGCGTCGGAAGTGTATTTTGAGAACCTGCTGCCTTCGTTCTATATAGACCAGACGGAAGGGTGGGCGGAGATTCAGGCGCAGCAGATCGGGCGCTACGGCCAGTTAGAGATTAAGGAAATTGCCGTGGAGTATCTGCTCGGCTCCATAGGCGCGATCAAGGTACGGGTGGCAAAGCGCCAGAGTGCACAGCGGCAAAGCGCGCTCCGTGAGCTTGCCCGTAACATCGCCGAGCGTGTGACGAACATGGCAGAGCGGCGCGATTGGCACCTCGACTGGACCGGGGGCGGGTCACTAGAGGATATTGTGAAGCGCTGGACGCGCCGGAACTTGAGCCAGGCGCTTAAGCATGACGCGAATGTTGATCTTTCCGCGAAGATCAGCGATCTTTCCGACCGCGCGGAACGCCTGCGGAAGGCGCTTACAAGCGATGGGGTTGACCGTCATAACAACTCGGCTCCGGCGGAAGCTTCCCAGAGGGCAATCGAACTGAAACGGGGCCGCCATACCCTGAATGAGTCACTGAGTACGTTACGAATCCAGAAGGAACAGACGGATGAATTGATTGGCAGCCTCGACCACAGGATACAGTCAGCAAGCGATCTCTTGCGTCTGAAAGTGACCGGAGTCGGCAGGCTGGATCATGTCGAGTGCCCAACATGCCATCGTGACCTCGATCCCGTGACGTTTGCATTAACCGACCAGTCGGCGGAGTCGATCAGCACACATATCGAGGCTCTGAAGCGGGATCGCGACATGATGGTGAGCAATTCGCGGTCGCTCGAGGCAGGACTCAGAACCTCGCGGGCGTCGATGCTGAATCTCGATACCGAGCTACGGGAGGCCGAGCGGGCGCTGATGAGCGTGACGGCGGCTGTTGGCGCGGAACGTGAACAGGTTGCCCGGATTGTAGGTGACCTCTCCGCAATCGATCGGGAGACGGATAGAGCGCGGGACAGCATCGCGGAAATCGAGGAGCTTCAGAGGGAAATTGATCGCTGGGTTGCGGATGCGGTCGCTGCGCCTGGCCAAGAGGTCGGTTCGGCAGATCTGGGCGGACGGCGGCAGGCGTTTCTTGACGCCCTTCGGAAATACCTCGTTGAACTCCGGCATAGTGAGGTCCGGCAAGGTACGGAGAGCCTGTTGATATTCGACGAGCAATACGTGCCCTATCTCGGCCACCGGCGGTTGCGTTCGCTCGGTTCGGCCAGCGATCACTCGCGCTTGACGACGGCCTATGCCTTGGCTCTGGCTGCGACCGGGACGAACGACGGCGGGCTACATCCCGGCATAGTTATTCTCGACGAACCGTTGCAACAGAATCCCGACCCTGGACACCGCAGCCGATTCGTGGAGTTCCTCAGCAAGGAGCTTGCGCGCAACGCCCAGTTTCAAACGATCATCTTCACCTCGCTGAAGGAGGATGAGGTCGAGCAGTTGCGAAAGGAAGGGGTGAAGGTGCAAACTCCGTCGGGTGAGAAATGGTTGCAATTGATTCCTCCACCCGCTGAACCGCCAAAGAAAGTTGATGTGCGAGAGGCACCAGCATCAGGGAACACACAAGCCTGATCGGTCCGCCTCGCGCGCTTCACGTAACGCTCAACGTAAGACTCCGACATAGTCCCCTAGTCTTCTGCAAGCTCTGCCTCTCTAGCCGTGCGTTTCGCCAGCGTGGGTGTACCATTGCGGCTGTAAATACCAACCGGATCGGCGGACAGAAGTTGAATCTGGCGCAAGTCGGGGATTCGGGAACGATAAGTCTTAGTGCTGTATCGGAGATGCTCCGGCGGCAGAATCGTGGAGTGAGGCAGGCATCGTCAACGCCGGAGCATTTTCGATACAGCGACTTGAAGGAGGGCC
>JBPCKZ010000029.1:0-24334 GCA_051003795.1 Bryobacteraceae bacterium
CATTATAATGGCATCGACACCCGAAAGGAGCCATTCCTCCGGATCGCATTTGTGGCGCGGGCTCTTGCTTGCCGTGTCCACACTCGTGTGGACACGGGGTTTGCGAGTGGAAAACCCTGTGACGACACGAGTGTCGGCACGGCAGGCACGAGTGCCCGCGCCACAAGAAACGATATGCCACGACCTCAATTAGCGGCAGTTACCACCGTCTATCGCAACCTGTCGCACACCCAGCACATCGTGGATCGCTTCCTCGAGGGCTACGGGTGGAACGGCACGCACCACTATCCGCCGATGGATCTGGTGGCGCTCTACGTGGATCAGATCGGCGCGGACGACCTGAGCCGCGAACGCGCCGCGCGGCATCCTCAAATGAAAATCTACCCCACCATCGCCGACGCGTTGACACGCGGAACGGGTAAGCTGGCGGTGGATGGAATTGTTGTGGTGGGCGAGCACGGCAACTATCCGCGCAACGAAAGACACCAAACCAAGTATCCGCGCTACGAATTCTTCCAGCATATTTTCGAGGTCTTCCGGTCCAGCAACCGCTCGGTTCCCGTGTTCAACGATAAGCACCTTTCCTGGAGTTGGGACCACGCGAAAGAAATCTACGACACGTCGCAGAAAATGGGCTTCGCGTTCATGGCGGGCTCGAGCCTGCCAGTCACGTGGCGGATTCCGTCCGTCGAGATGCCGATGGGAACGCAGATTCGCGAAGCGCTGTGCGCGTGTTACGGCGGCGTGGACAGCTACGATTTCCACGGTCTCGAAACACTCCAATGCATGGTGGAGCGGCGCAAAGGCGGCGAGACAGGCGTCAAAGGGCTGCAGGCATATCGCGCCGAGAATTTCTGGAAGGCGCACGAGCAAGGCGTCTGGTCGCGCAAGTTGATGGAAGCGGCGCTGTGCCGCAGCCACACGCTGAAACCGGCCCGCGCGGGATTCAACGATATTTTCCCGACGCTCGATCAGATGAAGCAGTTGGCGAAAGATCCGGTGGCCTATCATTACGAGCACGCCGATGGCTTGAAATGCACGATGATGCTGCTGAACGGGATGATCGAAGATTTCAACTTCGCGGCGGACATCCCGGGGCGGCCGCAGCCGTTCTCGACACAGATGTATCTACCGATGCCGCCCGCCCGCGCGAGCTTGGCGAATTTTTTCAGCCCGCTGGTGAACAACATGGAGCGGATGTTTTTGACGGGCAAGCCGACTTATCCCGTGGAGCGCACGCTGCTGACGACCGGGCTGACCGCCGCCGGCGTGGAGAGTCTGTACATCGGGCAGAAGCGATACGATACGCCGCATTTGAGCGTCAAGTATCAAGCGCCGAAGGAGTCCACCTTTTGGAGAACCTAAAATCATCCCTAACCCGGCGCGAATTTATCGGCTCCGTTGCGGCCGCTCCCCTCCTCGCCCAACGCCAGCCGAAGCGCATCGCGATCGTCACCACCATCTACAAATACCTCTCACACGGCCAGCACATCGGCGATCGTTTCCTCGTCGGCTATCCGCACAATGGCGAATGGCATCACCCGGACATGAAGGTCGTCTCCCTCTATGTCGACCAAAAGCCCGAGGGCGACCTTAGCGCCGAACGCGCTCAGGAATTCGGCTTCAAGGTTTATCCAACAATCGCCGAGGCGTTGCGTTGCGGCGGCAACCGTCTCGCCGTCGATGCCGTGTTGATCGTCGGCGAGCATGGAAATTATCCGTTAAACGAGAAAGGCCAGATCCTTTACCCGCGCTACGAATTCTTCAAGCAATGCACCGACGTGTTCGAGAAAGACGGGCGCGTCGCGCCGGTATATAACGACAAGCACCTCTCCTACAGCTTCGAAAAAGCCAGGGCTATGGTCGATTCGTCGAAGCGCATGCGCTTCCCCATGCTGGGCGGTTCTTCGCTTCCCGTCACTTTCCGCCTGCCCGACATGGAACTGCCTCTGAACTGCGAGATCGAAGACGCCCTGATGGTCGGTAATGGCGGTTCGGACCCGATGGACTTCCACGCGCTCGAAGCCATGCAGTGCATGTTGGAGCGACGCAAGGGCGGTGAGACGGGCGTGAAAGCCGTTCAGATGATCGAAGGCGAAGCGGTGTGGAACGACCCGCGCTGGTCGAAAGAGCTGCTGATCTCGGCGCTTTCACGCAGCGACAGCCCGCAAGGCATGACCGTCGAGGACGGGCGGACGGAAGGTTTGGTCGCTTCCGGGCAGCTTCCCAAGATCGTGCGAAATCCGGCGGCTTACATCATTGAATATCGCGATGGGCTGAAAGCGACCCTTTTGATGCTGAATGGAGCGCTGCTCGATTTCAATTTCGCCGCGCGTGTGAAAGGCAAGGGCGTGCAATCGACGCAGTTCTTTCTGACGCCGGTGCCGAACGTAACCTACTCCGCGTGTCTGGTAAACAAGATCGAGCGGATGTTCGCGACCAACGTGGCGCCTTATCCGATCGAGCGAACGTTGATCGTGAGCGGAATGCTCGAGAGTTGTCTGACGTCGAAAGTTCAAGATCACAAGCGGCTGGAAACCCCGCATTTGAGCGTGACCTACCGGCCCCCGGCAACGTCGCAATATTGCAGGACATAATGCGGCGCGCACTCCTGCGTGCGCCACATCAGCCGGCAAGCAGCAGATGAATGTCCATGACGTTCGTGTTTGTCGGCCCGGTGACGATTAAATCGTCCAACGCCTTGAAGAAGAGATAAGAATCGTGATCCGCCAGCGCGCGTTGTGGCGCCATGCCCAGTTTTTCCGCGCGCGCAGCGGTGTGGCCGTCGGCAATGGCGCCCGCGGCGTCGGTCGGCCCATCCGAGCCATCCGTGCCCGCGCTTAAAACTACAACATTCGGCAGCCCCGCTATATCGATAGCCGCCGCCAAAACAAACTCCTGATTGCGTCCGCCTTTTCCATTCCCGCTCATGGTGACCGTGGTCTCGCCTCCGGTGACGATGCAGGCTGGCGGCTTGATCGGATTGCCGGAATGGCGGATTTCCTTGGCGATTGCGGCGTGCATGCGCGCAATATCGCGGGTCTCTCCTTCGACGAAGCTCGACAGCAGCATCGTGCGATAGCCCAGCATTTTCGCGTGCGCAACGGCAGCTTCGAGCGCCTGCCGGTTGCTCCCGACAATAACGTTTTGCGTGCGCTCGACCAGCTTTGGCGTTTCGGGAAGCAGGCCTCGCTCGCCCGCTTCGATGCGTTCGCGCACACTGGCCGCGATCTTATTCCAAATCCCGTACTTCTCCAGAACGTTCCGCGCCGATTGATAGGTCGATGCATCGGGAGCGGTCGGTCCCGACCCGATTACATCCGGATCGTCGCCGATCACATCCGAAAGCATCAGCCCGATCACCGTCGCCGGGGACGCGAGGCGCGATAGCTGTCCGCCCTTGATGCGCGAAATGTGCTTCCGCACGGCGTTGATCTCGTGAATGTTCGCTCCGCTATCGAGCAGCAATTGCGTGGCTTGCTGTTTTTCCCTCAGCGTGACCGGCTCCGCTGGAAGCGGCAATAGAGCGGAAGCGCCGCCCGAGATCAAGCAGATCAGCAAATCGCGCTCGCCCGCCGCGGATGCGATTTCCGCGATCCGCCGCGCGCCGTTCTCCCCGTTCGAGTCCGGAACGGGATGGCCGCATTCGTTCAACTCGATGCGGCGCAGCTTGCTCACGTGTCCATACTTAACGTTAATGAGGCCAGACCGCATGCGCGCGCCAAGAACCCGCTCGACCGCATAAGCCATGGCCGCGCCCGCCTTCCCCGCTCCCACGACAAAGATGTTTTCAAAACGCCCGAGCGGATACCGCGCGCGCCCCGCGATCAAAGTGCCGTTAACCAATTGGAGGTGGCGGCGCACCGCATCGGCCGGGTCGGCCGCTTTCAGGGCCGCCCGAAAAATCGCGAGCGCGTGACGGCGCAATTGGGCTTCGCTCACTGAAACAGCGCCAGGCCAAGCACGGACTCGACGGTCTCCGCCGGATCATCGGCGGTTGCCTCGATATGGAAATCCGCCAGGCGATACTGTTCCCACCGGTCTCTATAAAGCTTCTCGAGCGCGATGGGATCGCGCGCCAATGGACGCGAAATATTATTCGCGATCCGGCGCCGGATCGTCTCGAACGGGCAATCGAGCCACACGCTCACGCCGTTGTCGCTCAACAGCGCATAATTGTCCGGCTGCACAAACGCCCCTCCCCCCAGCGCTAAAACCGCGGGCATGCCGCATTCAATGCGGCGCACCCGCGCGCGGATTGCGGCCGTTTCGATTCTGCGGAATTCCGGCTCGCCGCGCGTTTCGAAAATTTGCGCGATCGAAATCCGCTCGCTCGCCTCGATGTCTTCATCCACGTCGAAAAATTTCCAGCCGATGCGCTCGGCCAGGAGCCGTCCCACCGTAGTTTTCCCGCTGCCCATGAACCCGACCAGGTAAATCCCCGGGGTTCGCTTGAGCTTCAGAATCATCGGATAATTACTTTATCAAAGCCCCTGAGACGATACTCCGCGCGATCCACTCCTCCAATTGCTCCTCCTCGAGCGATCCCGCCGCGAGTGCCAGCATGGTGAGCGCCACGTCCACTTGCGGAGCCTTGAAGCGGCAACCATTGCGCGCCAGGAAAACAGCCATCACGACGAAGGCGGTCCGCTTATTGCCATCGACAAACGGGTGGTTGCGCACGATGCCGCCCGCATACGCCGCCGCGAGCCGCGAAAGAGGAGGATCGTCTTCGTAATTAAATATCTGCCGCGGCCGCGCCAGCGCCGATTCGAGCAGATTCCGGTCGCGAAGCCCCGACGACCCCCCGTGCTCTTTCAGTTGTTGTTGGTGGATGGCGAGCACCGTCGCCCAAGCGACCCAGACCGGCTCCGGAATCACTTGGCGAGTTGATGCAACGCGTCTTTATACTCGTCCATGATTCCGGTGGCGAGTTGCATCTGCTTCTCGAACTCCGGATCGTAGCGGGTGATGAGAAGACCTTCCGGAGACTCGGTCAGAAATAGCATATCGCCCTTCCGCACCTTCAAATTGGCAAGAGCCTCTTTGGGCAGTACCACGCCCACCGAATTTCCGATTGTCGAAACCTTTAAAGTCATCATCCCATTCAGTTCCCACATCCGTTATAACACACATTTCGAGTTTACACTATTCCTATGACATTCCGCCGTTTTTTGCTCTTCGCATTGAGCGTAACCGCGCTCTGTTCCGGTGAAGACGGCTTTTATCTGAAAAACGGCGATCGCGTGGTCTTCTACGGCGATTCCATCACGGACCAGCGCCTCTACACCACATTCACCGAAACTTATGTTCTGACACGATTCCCGGAATTGCGCGTCGGGTTCATTCATTCCGGGTGGGGCGGCGATCGCGTCAGCGGCGGCGGCGGCGGCCCCGTCGATCTCCGCTTGCAACGCGACGTCCTGGCCTACCGGCCGACCGTCATGACCATCATGCTCGGCATGAACGACGGCGGTTATCGCGCGTTCGATACAAAGTTATTCGACACGTTCTCCGCCGGCTACGCGCACATCGTCGACACGGTCAGGAGCGCCCTGCCCGACATCCGCATCACCGTCATTGAGCCTTCGCCTTTTGACGACTATACCCGGCCTCCCAAGTTCGACGGCGGTTATAACGCCGTTTTAGTGCGCTACGCCCACTTCATTTCGTCGCTGGCACAGCGCGACCGCCTTGCCGAGGCCGACCTGAACGCGCCGGTCGTCAGAATGCTTCTGAAAGCCAAGCAGGCCGATCCCGAACTGGCGCAAAAGATTCTTCCCGATCGCGTTCACCCCGGCCCAGCCGGTCATCTCATCATGGCCGAAGCCTTGCTCAAGGCCTGGAATGCGCCGTCGATCGTAACCTCCGTCGAGATCGACGCGCGCGGCCAGGGCAAGATCGACCGGCACTCCAATACGGACCTCAGCGATCTCAAAGTGGGTGACCCGATCTCCTGGACACAGTTGGACCACGCGCTCCCCATGCCCGTCGATATGAAGGACCCAACGGTCGCTTTGGCGATCCGCTCGTCGGATTTCATCGATGCGCTCGACCAGGAGATGCTGAAAATTTTGAACCTGCCCGGCGCTAAGTACTCGCTGAAGATCGACGGAATGGATGCTGGAACTTTCACCAAGGAAGAGCTGGCGAGCGGCATCAACCTGACGACCCTGCCGACGCCCATGATGCAGCAGGCCGCGAGCGTGCACGCTTTGACCCTGAAGCGCGGCAACGTTCACAACGTGCGGTGGCGCATGATCCAGGTTCCGTTACAGGATGAAAATATCCTGAGCACGGACGCGGCGATTGCCGCGCTGGACGATGTCGATATCGATCTGATGATCGAGCAAAGAGCGGCGGCCCAGCCCATTCCCCGCCACTATGAGCTGAGTGCCGCCCAATAGCCGCTATGAATCGCGAATATCACAAGTGGTACAGCGAGCGTCTCGATCGCGATATGGAACTGCTGGTCTTCGGTCATGCGGGCGTGCCGATGCTCGTGTTTCCGACCTCAATGGGCACGTTCTACGAATATGAAACGCGCGGGATGATCGGCGCCACCGCGAACAAGTATGAGCAAGGCGAGCTGCAAGCGTTCTGCGTCGGGAGCGTGGATTCGGAAAGCTGGTATAACCGCCACATTCATCCGCGCGACCGCGTGCTGCGCCACATGCAATATGAGAGCTACGTTTTAAACGAAGTGTTGCCGCTGATGCGCGCGCGTAGCCGGTCGGATCGCATGGCCGTCACCGGCTGCAGCTTCGGCGGTTATCATGCGATGAACATCGCGCTCAGGCATCCCGATGTCTTCACCGATTGCATCGCCATGGGCGGCGCCTACGATATCCACCAGTTCCTGAACGGCTACTACGACGAAAATTGCTACTTTAACTGTCCGCCCGACTATCTGCAAAAGACGAATGACGGCTGGTATCTCGACCAATACCGCGCGGATCGTCGGTATGTGCTCGCGACGGGCGACCATGACATGTGCCTTGGCGAGAATTACCGTCTGGCGGGCATCATGGGATCCAAGGGAATCCCGCACTGGCTGGATGTTTGGGGCGATAATACCGGCCACGATTGGCAGTGGTGGCAGCGCATGGCTGTGAAATACTTTTAGTGGGCGATCCATGAAAAAAATCGGAATTATCTACGGCATGGAAAAGACTTTTCCCGGCGCGCTCGTGGATCGCATCAACTCCATCCAAAGCCCCGGCGTTACCGCCGAGCACATCCATATCGGCGCGGTCAAAATGGCCGAGCCCAGCGGCTATCGCGTTATCGTCGACCGCATCTCGCACGATATTCCGTTTTACAGCGCTTACCTCAAGAACACTGTCCTGACCGGGACTATTGTCGTAAATAACCCGTTCTGGTGGGGCGCCGACGATAAATTTTTCAATTACGCGCTCGCGTCGAAAATCGGCGTGGCGGTACCGCGCACTGTCGTCCTGCCGCACAAACGGCATCCGCCCGGCACGACGGATCTCTCCATGCGCAATCTGACTTATCCTTTGAACTGGGACGAAGTCTTCGAGTACATAAGGTTTCCCGCGTTCCTGAAACCGTTCAGCGGCGGCGGTTGGAAGAGCGTTTATAAGGTGCATTCACCCGATGAATTTTTCACCGCTTACAACGATACGGGCGATCTCTGCATGACTCTCCAGCAGGGTATCGAGTTCGAAGATTACTTCCGCTGCTATGTCGTCGGGCAGCAAAAGGTCCATGTGATGCAATACGATCCGCGCCGCCCGCACGCGGAACGCTACGTCAAGGACGCGCCGCCCGTTGACGCCAAGCTCCGCGCCCGGGTTATCGACGACGCGCTCACGCTCTGCCGGGCTCTCGGCTACGACCTGAATACCGTCGAATTCGCGGTCCAGGACGGCATCCCGTACGCCATCGATTTCCTTAATCCCGCGCCCGACGCGGATTACGATTCGGTCGGACCGCAAAATTTCGAATGGATTGTCGATGCTGTCGCGAAGATGGCCATTGCCAAGGCCCAAAGCGCCGAAGATCCGGCTAAGGAAATGCGCTGGTCGGCATTTTTGAGAGGCTGACAACATGGCCCAACCTAGCTTCACGATCGGAATCGAGGAAGAGTATCAGGTAGTCGATCCGGAAAGCCGCGATCTGCGGTCCCACATTTCGGCTGAGATTCTCGAAAAGGGCAAAAAATTGCTGCATGAGCGCGTGAAAGCGGAAATGCATCAGTCGGTCGTCGAGGTCGGCACGGGAATCTGCAAGAACATTTCCGAAGCGCGGCGCGACGTGATGGAGATCCGTCGCGGCATCATCGGCCTCGCGCACGAAAACGGGCTGAGGCTTGCCGCGGCGGGCACCCATCCGTTCGCCGACTGGCGGAACCAGGAAATATATCCCGACGAGCGGTACCACACCATCGTCGAAGACTTGAAAATGGTGGCGCGCGCCAATCTGATCTTCGGCCTGCATGTGCATGTGGGCGTGGAAGATCGCGAGGTCGCCATTCATCTGATGAACGCGGCGCGCTATTTTCTGCCGCACATCCTGGCGCTATCCACCAACTCGCCGTTTTGGCTGGGCATGGATACGGGGCTTAAGAGCTATCGCTGCAAGGTCTTCGACAAGTTTCCGCGCACCAACGTTCCCGATTATTTTCCGAGCTACGGCGAATACGAGAGTTTCATCAATCTTCTCGTTCAGACCAAGTGCATCGATAACGCCAAGAAAATCTGGTGGGACATCCGCCCGCATCCCCATTTCACGACGCTCGAATTCCGCGTCTGCGACGTTCCGATGCGCGTCGATGAAACCATCGCCATCGCCGCTTTGATTCAAGCGACGGTGGCGAAGTTGTACAAGCTGCACGCCGCCAATACCGGCTTCCGGCTCTACCGCCGCGCGCTCATCATGGAAAACAAGTGGCGCGCGCTGCGTTATGGGCTAGATGGCAAGCTGATCGATTTCGGCAAGAGAACCGAAGTGCCGCTGCGCGAGCTGATGCTCGAATATCTCGACCTGGTGGACGACGTGGTGGACGAACTCGGCTCGCGCAACGAGCTCTTGTATATTCACGAGATGCTCAAAATGGGTTCCGGCGCCGACCGCCAGCTCCGCGTGTTCCAGGAAACGGGCGATCTCAAAAAAGTGGTGGATTACATCATTTCCGAAACCGAAATGGGCGTCTCCGAGCATGACATTCCGGTCATGGGAGCGACCACTTAGCTGCGTGAATACACTTCTGCATCACATCCCTTTCGATCCCGAGCTCTCGCCCGGCGCTCGCAACGCCGTCAACGTCTGCCTGCGAATCCAGCCGCACGAGAAGGTCACGGTCATAACAGACATCGCCAGCTCCGAAATCGCTTCTTCCCTGGTCCATGAGCTCGATCTGCTTGGCGTCGAATACCACGCGTTCGTTCTGGAAGATTACGCCGAACGCCCGCTCGAGACGCACCCCCCAATCATCCTGGACGATCTGGAAACCAGCCAGGTCAGCATTTTCGCGGTTCAAGCCCAGCTCAATGAGCTGAAAACGCGGATGCAGATGACCGACGTGGTGAACCGCCGCAAAATCCGCCACGCCCACATGGTCAATATCAGCAAGGAAATCATGATGCAGGGCATGCGCGCCGACTTCCTCAAGGTGGACGTCATCAGCACGCGCGTGTGGGAAATCGCCAGCGCCGCGCGCTCCATTCGCGCCACCACCGCATTCGGAACCGACATCACCGCCGCGATGAATCCGAATTATAAGTGGGTGAAAACCAGCGGCATCATCAGCCCGAACAAGTGGGGCAACCTGCCCGGCGGCGAGACGTTTACGACGCCGGGGGAAGTGAACGGCACGTTCGTGATCGATGGCGTGGTCGGCGATTACCTTTGCGCCAAGTACGGAAAGCTGCGGGAAGAGCCGCTTACCATCCGCGTGAAGGAGAACCGCCTCACCGAAGCGTTCAGTGCGAACTCGAAACTCGAAGACGAATTCTGGCGCTACACCCACACCGACGAAAACAGCGACATGGTTGGCGAATTCGCCATCGGCACGAACATCGCGCTCAAAGATGTAATCGGGAACATCCTGCAGGACGAAAAGATTCCCGGCATTCACATGGCTTTCGGTAACCCCTACGGCATGCACACCGGGGCTGCGTGGCACTCCGGCACGCACATCGACGTGGTCGGACGCGAGTTCGATATCTGGATCGACGACCGCCAGATCATGCGGCAAGGCGAGTTTTTGCTGGACGTTTGATGATTCCGGAACTCAGGCGGGATTTTAACGCGCATTACACGCCCGCAAAATATCGAGAGTTCCTGCGGTTGCTCGATGAGCGCTCCGGCACGCACGTCAAATTCCGCAGTTGCGAAACCCCGTGTTTCTTCCCGCGCGATCTGATCGACCAAATGGCACGGAGCGGCCGGGAACTGTTGGAACAACTGGTCGGAAACGCGGAGTATTTGGCAGCCGCCAACCGGGCCATCCCCCCGGAATTCCGCGCACCGCGCGATTCCGCGCATCCCCTATTCGTTCAGGCGGATTTTGGCGTGGTCCGGCAGCCCGATGGCAGTTTGCAGCCTAAACTGGTCGAAATCCAGGGCTTCCCTTCGCTCTATCTGTACCAGCCTGTTCTGGCGCAAGTCTACATAGATGCGTACGGTCTCGATTCACATCTGAGTAGTTTGCTCGACGGTCTGAATGGGTCGAGTTACGTCGATCTGGTTCGAGAGGCGATCGTGGGCGGGCAGAATCCCGAAAACGTGGTTCTGCTGGAAATCGATCCCGGGGAACAAAAAACGTTGCCCGATTTCCTGCTCAGCGAACGGATTTGCGGCATTCGCACCGTGGATATTCGGGAGGTCCGCAAACAGGGGAACCGCCTGTATTACGATCTCGATGGCCGGCGCGTGCCCATCCATCGAATCTATAATCGCGCCATAGCCGACGAGCTGATTCGGAAGCGCATTCAGCCCGAATTCGACTTCCGCGACGATTTGGACGTCGAGTGGGCGGGACATCCAAACTGGTTTTTTCGGATTAGCAAGTTCTCGATTCCCTGGCTGTATGCGCTGCGGCACCCGAGCGTTCCCAAGACGTGGTTCCTGGATCAAGTGAAAGACATTCCCGGAGACCTCGAGAACTACGTTTTGAAGCCTCTTTATTCTTTTGCGGGTTTAGGGGTAACGATCGGCCCCACTTCCGCCGATATAGAAAACGTGCCGCACAGTCTACGCTCCGAATACATCCTGCAGGAGCGCATGCATTTCGAGCCGGTAATTGCGACGCCGTTCGGTCTAACCAAGGCGGAGGTGCGTATCATGTACATCTGGCTGGACAAGCTTCGGCCGGTTACCACCATCATTCGAATGGGCCGGGGAAAGATGATGGGGGTGGATCAGAACCGCGACCTGGAGTGGGTCGGAGCTTCGGCCGGGTTCGTCGTGTAACCGGGTGCTATAGTGAAGTATTCAAACTAAATCTGTTCAATTGTGCCTCTGAGCCGCAACTTGGCCGGCGGCATTTTCATTCGAGCGTCAAACTACCATGGACCCAGACTTCCTGATCATGTTCTTACTTCTCTTCGCCGTTTTGGTTGCGCTGCTTTTTCCCGGCGGCCCGGGAACCCCGCGCCGTTTCATGATCCCCGACGCCATCAAGTCATAAACGCATCCTGCCGCTCGACAGTGCCCGCCGTGGCGCTGGTTAGCGAATTGCTTACCCGTTTTCGATGAGGTTTGCCGTGCGTCTGGTCTCCGTCCTTGTATTATCGTGTTTAGTTTCTTTCTGCGCCGATTTTGAAACCGGTCTCGCCGCCTATCGAAAAGGCGATTTCGCAACGGCCCTGAAAGCATGGCAACCGCTCGCCCAAAAGGGGGCCAAGGAAGCCCAATACAACCTTGGACTGCTCTACGCCAAGGGGCAAGGCGTTCCTCAGGACTTTAGTCAAGCCGCCCAGTGGTACCGCAAAGCCGCGGATCAGGGCTACACCGCCGCGGAATACAACCTCGGGATACTTTATAGCAACGGGGAAGGGGTCCCCAAGGACAACTCCGAAGCCATGCGGTGGTTCCTGAAAGCGGCCCAGAAGGGCGACCCGAAGGCCGCCGAGTCCGTCGGATCCTTTTTCGATGAGGAAGGCACTTTCAAGAATTACGCCGAAGCGGAGAAGTGGTACCGCAAAGCGGCGGATCAGGGCATCGCCAGCGCCCAGTTCAACTTGGGCGCGATGTACGACATCGGTCAAGGCGTCAAGGTCGACTATGCCGAGGCGGAGAAGTGGTACCGGAAGGCGGCCGGGCAGGGGTACGCGCCCGCTCTCTGCAACCTGGCGATCCTCTATTACAACGGACAAGGGGTCAAGCTCGACCGGGTACAATCACATGCGTATTTCCTGCTTGCCAAGGCCGCCGGCGAACCCCGGGCCGCGGATCTAATCCAACTGACCACCGAAAAGCTCGACAAGAAACAGATGGCGCAAGCCGTCGAGATGGCCCAAGCGTGGAAACAGGCCCATCCGCCGGGAACGCCATCCCCGACCAGCCCGCCGGCCGAACTCGCATCGGCTACAACCGCCGCGAAGAGTTCCGCCGCGAATACGGCAGCGAGTTCGAAATCCGTCTGGACCGGAGTGGCGCGCATCGTCGCCGTCGGTGACATTCATGGCGATTACGACCAGTTCGTGGAAGTGCTGCGCGAGGCGAAACTGATTGATGGCGAAAATAACTGGATCGGCGGCAAAACGCACCTGGTGCAGACCGGCGACGTGGTGGATCGGGGCGGCGAATCCCGGCCAGTCATGGACTTGCTGATGAAGCTGGAGAAGCAGGCTCAGGCGGCTGGGGGCTTTGTCCATTGTCTTTTGGGAAATCACGAGGCCATGAACATTTACGGCGATCTTCGCTTTGTCGCTCCGGGTGAATATGCCGCTTTCCGCGACCGGAATTCGGAGAAATTGCGCGACCGATATCATGCGCAATACCGGGACGCGATCGCCCTGGCAGTGGAGGGAAAAGGCGTTCCCAGGCTGCGGGAAGAGACGCGGGATGAGTGGTACGCGCAACATCCGTTGGGATTTTTCGAGGAGCGCGCGGCATTCGCGCCCGACGGAGTTTACGGAAACTGGCTGCGCACCCACGATACGGCGATCCGGATCGACGACAACCTGTTCGTGCATGCCGGCCTCGCCCCAAAGTTCGCCGCCTACTCGCTCGATGAGATCAATCGCGAAGTCAGGGAGGAGTTGGACGACCCGCAAAAGCTGCAAGGCGGGATCGTTACCGATGAAGATGGCCCGCTTTTTTACAGCGGACTGGCCAAGGGCGGCGAGCAAGCAACGTCCGCGGGTTTGGATCGGGTACTCCAGAAGTTCGATGCGAAGCGCGAGATCGTTGGACACAGCTATGCGGGCGCCGCCATCAACTCGCGGCTGGGTGGCCGGGTGATCATGATCGATATCGGCCTCTCGCGGGTATATGACAACATCGGCCGGACGGGCTGCCTTCTGATTGAGAATGGAACGCTCTACGCGCTGCACCGCGGGACCAAACTCGCGCTGCCGGACGGGGACGATTAAGCCGGGAGGCCGCTTCCCGGCGCGATATTACAATCGAGGATATGTCTCGCCTCTACCCGCTCGCCGTGCTGTTTTGTTGCGCGCTCGGCGCGCAAGATCTAAAGACCACGCCCAGCTTCGATCTTTCCGCGCTCGATCCGGCGGTGAAGCCCTGCGATAACTTCTACAAGTATTCCTGCGGCACGTGGCTGAAGAATAACCCCATTCCGCCGGACCAATCCTCCTGGGGCCGCTTCAGCGAGCTACAGGAACGCAACCGGGCGATCCTGCGCGATATTCTTGAAAAGGCCGCCGTCGAGAATCCGAACCGCACTGCCGTCGAGCAAAAGATCGGCGACCATTACGCTTCGTGCATGGACGAGGCCGCGATTAATCGCAAGGGCACGGAGCCGCTGAAGCCGGAGCTCGACCGCATCGCGGGTTTATCGAACGAAGCGTCGATAGCGGAGGAAATAGCGCGCCTGCACGCGCTCGGCGTCAACGCGCTGTTCAGTTTCGGCTCGGGCCAGGATTTCAAGAACTCGAACGAGGTAATCGCGCAGGCGGATCAGGGCGGAATGGGACTGCCGGACCGCGACTACTACCTTAAGGCAGATCCAAAGTCGGTCGAAACACGGCGGAAGTACGTGGAACACGTCCAGAAGATCTTCGAACTGCTGGGGAACAAATCGGAAGCGGCCGCGGCGAAATCGAAAGCGGTCATGTCGATCGAGACGGCGCTGGCGAAGGGAGCGCTCGACCTGGTGTCCCGCCGGGACCCGGTGAAGGTCTATCACCGGATCGACCGGGCGGAACTGGTATCGCTCGATCCCGCGTTCGGCTGGCCGCGGTATCTGGAAGGAACTCATACGCCCCCGATCCAGAGCCTGAATGTGACGGAACCGGAGTTCTTCAAATCGCTGAACTCGATTCTGAAAGACACCAAGCTCGACGACTTAAAAACCTACTTGACGTGGCAGCTCGTGAGTTCGCAAGCGCCGCTGTTGCCAACGGCATTTGTCGACGCGAACTTCGAGTTCTTCCGCAAAACATTGACGGGCGCGAAAGAGCTGCAACCGCGCTGGAAACGCTGCGTGGCGCTTACCGATAACGAACTGGGCGAAGCGCTAGGGCAGGAATATGTAGCCAGAACGTTCGGCGCAGAGGGCAAGGAGCGCACGCTGAAGATGGTCAAGGCGCTCGAACAGGCTCTCGGCGAGGATATTCAGAAGCTCGACTGGATGACGCCCGAAACCAAAGTGAAGGCGATGGAAAAGCTGCACGCCATCACGAACAAAATCGGCTATCCGGATAAGTGGCGCGACTATTCGGCGGTAAAGATCGTGCGCGGCGAGGCGCTGGGCAATTCGGAGCGGGCCAGCGCGTTTGAGTTTCACCGGCAGTTGGCCAAGATCGGGCAGCCCGTCGATCGGTTGGAGTGGGGCATGACACCGCCGACCGTTAATGCGTACTACGATCCGCAAATGAACAACATCAACTTCCCGGCGGGTATTTTGCAGCCGCCCTTTTACAACCTGAAGGCCGACGACGCCGTGAATTTCGGGGCGATCGGCGCGGTGATCGGGCACGAGTTGACGCACGGCTTCGACGATCAGGGGCGCCAGTTCGATCCCAAAGGCAACCTGAACGACTGGTGGACGCCAAAGGACGCCGACGCATTTGAGAGCCGCGCCGACTGCCTGGTGAAGGAGTACTCGAGCTTCACCGCCGTGGACGACGTGAAGCTGAACGGGAAGCTGACACTGGGCGAGAACACCGCCGACAACGGCGGCCTAAGGATCGCCTACATGGCGCTGATGAGCCGTCTGGCGGAGGGGCAGGAGCCGGGCAAGATCGACGGCTTCACGCCGGGGCAGCGCTTTTTCCTGGGATGGGGCCAGATCTGGTGCGATAACTATACCCCCGAGATCATGCGGCTGCAGGCGCAGACGAACCCGCACTCGCTTGCCGAGTACCGGGTGAACGGCGTCGTGTCGAATATGCCCGAGTTCCAGAAAGCGTTCGGATGCAAGGCGGGCCAGCCGATGGTGCGCGATAACGCCTGCCGGGTCTGGTAAGCGGCCTTAGCCTAGCTAAGCTATGCCTATGGCCAGAGGGAACGTTTTGAGAACATCTCCTTCAGCATTCAACATGCACGAACGTTTCACCACTAGAACGGTCATGTCGTCGTGCTGCGATGCACCTCCGGCAAAAATATTGGCTCCGGCGAAGATCGCCTTGACAATCTCTTCAGCGGTTCCCTCTAAAGCTTGTTGGGCGGCCAAAATCATAGATTCTTCGCCCCATTCTTCATCAGCGGAGTTCATAGCTTCACTGATACCGTCCGTGTAAGCAAGCAACAGATCACCGGGATGAACCAGGAGAGAGCCTTGCTCATGGGATGCTTCCGAAAAGAGCCCGATCACCGGTCCGCCGCAATCGAGGCGAAGCGATTCGTAGCTGCCGGTTCCCGATTTACGGAGCAGCACGGGTGGATTGTGGCCGGCATTGACGTAACGGAATCTGCTCGCTGCCGGATCGAAAATCCCGAAGAAAAAGGTGGCATAACGATTGATGGCCGAGGCTTCATAAATCAGGCGGTTCAGGTTCGACATCAGAGAGGGGAGTTCGCCCGAAGTCGTGCGAGTCAGGGTGCGAAGGCAAGCGCGTAAACTTGCCATCAGGAGCGCAGCCGAGATGCCTTTGCCCGAAACATCGCCGATCGCCAGCCCGAGACAGCCCCCGTCGATTTCGAATGCGTCATAGTAATCGCCGCCAACGCCAAACACAGTGCGGCAAGATCCGGCAATATCGACGCCTTTGATCGCCGGTAGGCGCTGGGGAAACAGTCGCTCCTGAACTTCGCGTGCGACATCCATTTCACGTGCGACGAGTGCGCGTTCCACCGCCGCAGTCGCCAGCGACGCAGCTGCTTCGCTGAGTTCTAGTCCGAGGCCGGTCTATACGCTGACCGATTCGAGCAGACGTAGATCGGAGGGCGTGTACGGCTCTTCCGAGCGCTTTGGACCGAGCGCCATCACACCCAACATCTGCGTGCGTCCGGGCATCGGAAGCAATAATTCCGGCGATTGCGGGTCGGGGGCGAGGCCGTCATTCGCGCTATTGAAGATCGGCGTCGATGAGCGTACCTGATCGAGCGTCGGCAACGGCGTAGCAAATGCCGGTCCGATCCCGTACGCAGGCTCGAAATTGCCGTTGCGACGCAGGAGCACCGCCAATTGTTCGATATGCAGGACATCCGAGATCCGGCGCGAAACCGTCTGGATCAGGGCTGTGGGATCCGAAATCGTTTGCGCGGTTTTTGCAAGCTGGCTCAACATGACTTCAGCGTCGTACGCTTCCCGGAAGAACTTGCGGTCGATCCACTGTTGCAGAAGGTCGGTAGGCGACCTCTTCTTGAGGAACAAAAAGCCGAAAAGCAGGAGCACCGCGCCCCAGAAGACGGTGTTCAGGGGATCGTGGTGACGAGTGAAAAAAGGAATCGCGATGAACCAGATAAGAGCGGCGATCCCGGCAAACCGGAAGACCTTCACTGTAGTACTCGCAAGCAAGTACTTGCTGCCTATGCGCAACAGAATGCGGACATCCATGGCGCGCTGGACGATCACGACATAGGCGAGCGTTAGCGGAAAGAAGAGCATTAGTACGATCACCAAGAACAGGAGCCATCGATTGTCATTGGGATCCGCGATTGCTAAGTAAGGCAATAATCCGAAAACGACAAGAATGTTGCCAAGGCCCACAATGGACCCTGCAAGCAACACTTGAAGGCGGCGCCGTGCGTCCGGCGAGGTGGTAGCTCGTAGCTGATCGAACAACAAGATCCAATACAGGCCAACGTAGAGGATGGTGGACCATATAAAAACCGGGTTCACGAATCGATCGATGGTATCGACTCGCGGAAGCAGAGAAAGGTTGTACCAAACGTTGTATTCCGAAACAAAGCCCGCAGCCACGATTACGCCTGTCAATGCGATAACAAGCCACTTCAGCCAGGGAAGTCCTTTATCGAAACGCGATCGTTCCGGAAAGAGCAAACCGAGAAGAAACAAAGCGACCGGGACTATGAAGTAAAGGAAAAGGTGCCAGAACAACCGAAGCGGCAACCAGGCCGGAATCCACCAGCGAAATGCCCCGGGATTAAACGCTTGCGGAAAGGAGAGAAGAATCAGGATGAACCAGGCATTGGGATCGAAGGGTCGGGCAAATGCGACCCAAACGCCCAGCGCCAGACAGAAAAGCGGAATTACGAGGATCACCAGCAGGGCAAAAATCGCTTCCGGCGCCGTGGTCGGGACCATCGGATCCTCCACTGACCAGCCTTTTGGATATCCCTCGAGAGGAATTGTTGCAGTCAGCGTGGTCCCGTTCTGTTTTCGGACCCGAAGCGTAATTGTGTCGCCTGGTCGAGCGTACCAGCGAATGCGCTGCCAGAGGGATTGGCCGGTAAAGGGTAACTGATTAATAGCAAGCACGGTGTCGCCCTTTGCAATACCGGCATGACCGGCGGCGGTTTCCGCGCTTTCAATTAGGTTTCCATAGAGTTGAAAAGGCGCTTGTACTTGGTCGCGGAGATTGAAATTGCCAATGATCGTCGAGAACGAATTTGCGACTTCGTACGTGCCCGCGATGCCCGCGTATATAAACAGCACCGCGTAGAGGGCACGGGGGATGGCAGCTCTGGTGATCGGAAGATTAGGCACTGGTGGACCAGCTTAACGAACAATATCGACATTAGATCACATAGCCATGGCTTGTCCAAACCAGGTTTGCGATCCATCATCAAAACCGCGGCACCTTGATGACATTTTGCCAGTTTCTGCACGGCGGAAACAACACTCTAAGCAACTCAGATCGCGGGTTGTCGGCTGTTAGCCCCAGAGTTCGTTGATCGGGCCATACAGGTCCTGCTCGGAGTTCGGAACGTAGTAGAACCCGCGGTTGAGCGGGTCGTCTTTGCGAACCGTCGTCCAATTGATGCCCATCGCCGAGTAAATCGTGGCCTCGATGTCCTCGGGATTGATATCCCGGGCCCGAGACCACCCCGGATCGACCGTGGCGGAGCCGGTTGCGTCCGTAGACCCGATCGCACGACCGCCTTTCACGCCGGCACCGGCAAACATCGCGAACTGCTGGAGATAATGGTCGCGACCACCGGCGGGCGAGAGCGGTCCTACCGTTCTTCCGAACTCTCCCACCATCACGATCATCGTGTGGTTTAACTGGCCGTTTGCCTGAAGGTCGGTCAGTAGGGCCGAAAGGCCGTCGTCGAGAAGCTTGCCCATCAGAGGCAACTGCTTCGGATCGTATATGTTGCTATGCATGTCCCAGCCGCCCTGCGTGATCTGAATGAAGCGCGTTCCTTCATTGGCCTCGAGTACTTGTTTCGCCACCAGGCAAGCGTTTCCGAAGCCGGTGCTGCCGTAACGCATGCTGTCCGCCGTCGAGTATTGGAAAGACTTGTTCACCACCGGGTTGTACATCAGGTCCTTGGCGGCGGCGTAAAGATGATCGTAGTCTTCGAGCGGCTTGCCGAGCGGCGAATTCACGCGCAGGGAATCGTCCAGATGATGCAGGACGCTCCACCGGTCTTCAAGCCGCGCCTGACCGTCGGGGTTTGTCGTGTTCCGGATGCCGCTAGGCGCGGGGTTCACGCGAAACGGCGCATAGTCGGAGGAAAAATAGCCCGGCCCAGCCCCATTGCTCGAATTCAGCGCGAGAAACGTCGGAAATACTTGGCCCGCGGTCCGCTCCGGATCCTTTTCGATCGCGACGACGCTGCCGATATTGGGCGAAATATTGCCCAAGACTGCCGCGGGATTGCGCCCGATCTGGGTCCAGGTTTGCGCCAATGAATGAACCAGGGCATGCGAGCGCATCGATCTCACAATCGCGATATGCGGCAACTGCTGGCCAAGTTTGGGCAGCAATCCCGTTGGCCAAAGAAGTCCGTTTATCGTCGTTGGGTTGAAGGTAGTAGGCGTAACCCCATTGATCATTTTGAGATCGAAGGTGTCCGTGTGGCTGGGCGCGCCGGCGAGAAGGATGAAAATGACGTTGCGAGCCTTATTCTGCGTCACCACGGAAGAACTTTGGGCGATCTCCGCCGCGGGCGCGCGCGAAACCAGATAGGAGCCGGTAATTCCGGCGCCTACGATCTCGAAGAAGCGCCGGCGGGAGAGATGCGGCCGCTCAAAGAAAAGCTGACTCGGAGGCGGGTACTTGGCGACGATCTGGTTGAATTTTTCTTGTCCGTCCATGTGCGGCTCCCTTTAGTAGTTGAAGACGAAATCGACCTTGTTGAAGAGGCTCCAGAGGAGATCTTCGGCGCTGCCGGTGCGGCTCCCGGCCGCTAATTTCGCAAGCGCCGTGGTCTTCTCATCGGCCGACGGCGGACGGGAAAGCACGGTGAGAAACAGCGTGTTCACCAACTGATCGTCGGGCAGCTTCAGATTGGTCGCGAGAAGCCCATTCGCGACCGTCGCGCCGGTCGCGTGGATGCGGTTCTCGACAAACGGGTCGTTCATCAAGTTGAGGGCTTGGAGAATGGCGCCGTCCTGCCTACGAACGTCGTCGTCGCGATTGCCCCGGAAGAAAGCATCGAGGAAATTGCTGACCGCTCCGCCGTCCGGCATCCCGATTACGTCGGGAGCCTGCATCGCGAAGGAGATCTTGCCAAATCCGGGCGAGGTCACTCCATAATTCGTCGAATCGTTCGTGAAGCCCGGTACCGTGTAGGAGGGCATCAAGCCGGTCGCCTGCACCACCGCGTCGTGAACTTCTTCAGCCCAAAGGCGGCGGACAAACTTGCGGGCGAAAAACTTTTCGTATTGCGTACTCCACTCGCCGTTGTAGCGCGCCGAGAGTTGATAAGTCTCCGAATTGGTAATCTGGCGCATCAGGGCCTTCAGGTCGTAACCGCTGTCGATAAATTGAATTGCAAGGGCATTCAAGAGCTTCGGATTCGACGGCTGCAAAGTCCAGGGATCGGCTGGAGGATTGTCGGGATCGAGCCGTGCCAAGTCGAACTGATTGGGCGGATCGACAATCCCCTTGCCGAAAAACTGAGCCCACATATAGTTGACGGTCGCGCGCGCGAACTGGAGGTCGCTGGTAACGAATCGCGCCAGCGCCACGCGGTAATCTTCACCCTTGGCGGGCGCCGCGCCGGTCATGAAGTATACCGGCGCAACCACCTTCTCCGTCCCGAGCGGCTGCCGCGACGGACGGTTGCCGGTAGTCGTATTCAGGGCGTAGTCGGATTTGAATGTAGTCCCATCCAAACCCCAGTAGTAATACTTATTCAGCGCAGTGGGATTCGACGGGTCCGTGATCGTAGTTCGCTTCACGTACGTTCGCGACATGAACGAAGCAAACTGCCAAGCTCGATAACGGGTAGTATTCTTACCCCAGAGGCTCAAAGTATCGAGATGTCCCCGCCCGTTATGGCACAGAACGCAGTTCATGTGGGTGATGCCCAGAAACGTCTCAGCGACATCCGCCGCCTGTTGATCGAAAATATCCTGTTGCGGACCTCCGGTAACGTAGCCGCCGATAAGCCAACCGGCGTTGCCCTGGTTCTGGTCGAAATTGTTATCGCCCTGAGCCGCAATCAGCTCGGTGGTCATCTTGTTGTAAGGCTTATTCGCGGCGAGCGAATCGTGGATCCATTTATAAAAGGCGTTCCGGCCTTCGCTTCGGCGCACCAGCTGAAGGTTTTGCGCGTTGTTCTTATAGAGGTCGCCGAAATACATGGTCCATTTATCCACCCACTCCGGTTTGGCGAGTAGCTCATCGATCAGTTTGGCGCGCTTGCCGGCGGATGAATCGGAGACGAACGAGAGGACACGATCCGGCGTGGGAATGCGTCCGGTCAAATCGAGCGTCGCCCGGCGAATGAATTCGTAATCGGTTGTCTTGTCGGCAGGCTGAACATTGTTGGCCTGCATGTCCGCGTAAATGTACGAATCGATCGAGCCTAGCTGGTGTGTTTGCTGAAAGCTGCGGGTGCGGCTGCCGCCCGGAGCGGGGATGGAAGCGGAAACCTGCTGGGTAAGATTAGAAAGCGTGGCATCGGTGGAAGCCAACGCCGCCTTCACGAACTGTTCGCGATTGCCGCCGAAAAATGCGCATTCGGGATGCTCAACCGTGAACTGCTGTGTGTCCCGGATGGAGCGCGGACTCAACTGCTGCCCTCGCACGGCGAAATACCCGGACGGGATCAGGATTATGCCTACCGCCAGCATGGCGCTGGGATACATTCTATTCATTCCGATTCACCTTTCAACAAAACCAAACACCCGGCCAAGCATGGAGTTGCTACTCCGTGGCAGCTAATCCACAGCTAATCCATGTTCGGCGGAATTCTAGAACAACTTTAATCCAGTATCTCATCCGGCATCCGGGTTTGGCAGTGTAGGACGGACGCGTTTACGCCGATCCACATGACAGAAGATAGGATAGAACACACGGTAGAATTTGACGCCATGACTTTCCCCAAATTGGGTTTGTTTTGCCTTTTTGCTCTCTGCGCATCACCTCATACGTGGGGACAGATGTTGGATAATAAGGCACTTACGGGAAAATATTTTTTTCGCGAATTGGCCATCGTAGGCGACGCGGGCGGCAACGCGACCGACGCGCGCAGTCTGCTCGGGGCTATCACCTTCAATGCGGCGGGGCAGTACAGCATTTCCGCCCAACAGACGCTGGGCACCGGACCGGCTACCGCCGCGACCGGGAGTGGAACCTACAGCGTCGCACCCAGCGGTACGGTTTCGCTCACGGATCCGCTGCGGAACACGCTTACAATAAACGCACGATGGGGAGCCGAGGCGCTAATCGGGTCGACCACGGAAGCACCCGACAACACGTTCAATTTTTTCGTGGCAATTCCGGCGCCGGTCGCGCCCCAGAGTAACATCGTGCTGAACGGCGCTTACAATTTCGTGAGCCTGGAGTTTCCCGGCGCTACATCGGCGAATGTAAAGAACGGCTTCATCACGCTTCAGGCGAATGGCGCGGGGGGCTTCACCAATATTAAGGTGTTCGGCCACGCCGCGAACGTCAACAGCGGCATTCCAGCAACGCAAACGCCTACCGGAGGCACTTATGCGCTGATGGGAGATGGCAGCGGGGTGGCGGCTTTCGGCAATAGCGCGGCGTTGCTGACCGGTTCGAAAAATCTGTATGTTTCGCGTAGCGGTAACGTGATATTGGGCGGCTCCACGACGGCCGGCTCGCAGGATTTGCTCGTCGGAATTCGCGCCTTAAAAGGCGGCGCGACGAATGCAAGCTGGTCGGGGCTGTTTTGGACCGCGGGGCTGCGCGTCGCAAGCGACGGCACCACGGCCGGGTATGCCGGATCGCTCAATGCGCTTCCGACTTTCAATAAAACGACGCTCGCGCGGCGGTTGCATCAGGCCGGATCGGGAGGCGCGATCGACGTAACCCTGGTGAATGGCTATATGTTGATGCCCGGCGGGATTGGCTCATCGGAGCTGACGCAGGTGGCTCTGGGAAGCGCGGGCGATCTGTTCTTGACAGCGGGCGTGAACGCGGCGGATGCGAGTTCTTACGAATTGAATTTCGGAATTCGCATGCCGAATCTCTCCGGCACGGGTTTGTTTCTGAATCCGCAAGGTGTCGTGAACGGCGCGAGTTTCGCACCGGCGGGCAATCCGATTTCGCCCGGTGAGTTTATCACTTTGTACAGTCAGAACATCGGGCCGCAGACGCCCGCCGCCGGCAAGCCTCCCTATCCGCGCACCTTGGGTGGAGTAGGAGTAACCGTGAACGGTTCCCCCGCCCCTCTTCACTACGTGGGTCCCAACCAGATCAACCTGCTGGTTCCGTACGCGACCATGGGGGCGAAGGCCACAATTGTAGTAAACGGCAACGGGATGATATCGAATTCCGTGGACGTTCCGCTTGCCACGACCGCTCCGGGCGTATTTTCGTCGGATCAATCGGGTACCGGGCTGGGGGCTGTATTGCATTCGGACTTCTCCCTGGTGAATGACATGAGCCCTACGCGGCGCGGCGAAACAGTTTTGATCTTCTTGACGGGATTGGGGGCGGTTACGCCCGCAGTGCAGGATGGAACGGCGGGCGGATCGAATCCGGTAAGTTCGACTAACTCGCCGGTGAATGTCTTCGTGGCGGGGCGGCCCGCGACGGTCGTCTTTTCGGGATTAGCGCCAGGCTTTCCAGGGTTGTATCAGATCAACGCGACAGTACCGCTCGATGTCGTGGGAACGGGCAGACTAACGTTGGCTATCGTGACGCCAAACGCGTTTCATTGCGAAGTAGACTTACCGGTAGAATAGTGAAGAAACTGGGAAGCAGCGCGCTATTAACGCGCACTCGCTCTTTTCTTCTGCGCCTGCGGGGGCGGCTCGATCTTTCCGCGTTCCACATCGACGGCCGAACGAAGGCGCCCGACCAGGCTCTTGCAGAGATCCAATTCCTCGCGATTTTGGGTAAACCCCGGCATCTTCGGATCTATGAATTGTTTGCGGAACAACTGATCGGATGCCATCGAGGTTAAAACCCCAAGCTCCTCGACGGTAAACTCAAATGTCAATTTCTTCATGGCTGCGTAATCCGAGTATAACACGGCGCGGTTTAGCCTTCTCGGTCCAGTCTTGTCTCATGCAAGATGAGCCTGGAGGGAAACTGCGTTTCTCACACAAGATGAGCCTGGAGGGGCGATCCGGGATGCTGGGAGTTGATCGTCAGCATGCAAGCAAGAGAAGGTTTGAGCCTGG
>JBPCKZ010000030.1:0-3242 GCA_051003795.1 Bryobacteraceae bacterium
CGGGATTGACGTTCCAGTCCTCGGCGCGGCCTTGATGGTCCCAATTTCCGAGTCCCGAAAGAAACGGGCCGTGCGAAGCGACGATCCTGCCCTTCGGGCGCCAGCGATATTGATAATTTTGCTCGAACTGCCGGATGTCCACGCGAGGAATGAATCCGAGATCGGACCGGAAGTTGGGGCTGCGGTCGCGATAACGTCCCGAGTAGTTCGAGTGCAAACCGTTCTCGGCGATCTCCGCGTAATACAGCGATCCGACCGCGTGGCCGGTATCGAAATCGCGGCTTTCCGAATGGACCGCCTGGGCGGTGAACACCCAGTTGGGATTGAGCTTCAAGCGCGTGTCGAACGAAATTACGCGGTTGGAACTAGACCCGAAATCGCGGCTGGTGGCGAGCAGACCGAACGTGGATTGCTGGCCGAACTCGCGCTGCACGCGAACCACGCCGATGGCGGCGCGCTCGCCATACGCCGGGTCCTGCGCGTTAACGGATTGGCCGGGCGCCCGATCGTCGATGCCGAGAAAGCCCAAAGCCCAGCGTCCGATCTTTCCCGTAAGGCGCGCGCCATACTCGGGATCGGCAATGCGGCGCGAGAAGAAGAGGTTCTCGGGAGTCTGAAAATATCCGGCGTTCTCGATAAAGAACGGGCGCTTCTCGGGGAAAAACACCTCGAAACGTTGGTTGACGGTTACTTGCGGATCGTCGGATTCCACCTGGCTGAAATCGGGATTCAGCGCGATATCGAGCGTAAGCGCGTCGCGAAGAACGATCTTCGAATCGAGTCCGCCGCGAAAATCCGTCTGTTTCCGGAAACCGGGTATGGCTCCATCCGGCGTATCAAGAAAGCGCGAGTGGCTCAACAATCCGTAGGGAATGAATTGCAAGTTGCGGCCCGGCGATATGTCTTCGAGACCGTGCAGCGTGGCAAGCTGCTGCGAGAAGCCTTCCACTTTTTGCGTGATGAAGGGCCAGAACGACGTTTCATTATTGTCGGGGATGAGCCTCGCCAACGCGATGCCCCAGGTCTGCACGTCCCTGTTCTTGAAGCGAAGGCTGCGGAAGGGAATCGACATCACGACGGTGTAGCCTTCGGGGGTGATGCGCCCGTCGCTATACCAGAGCGTGTCGAAGCTGAAGTCGTCGCCCTGCCCTTCGGTTTCGATTCCGTCGGCCTGAATACCGAGCGGGTTGACGAGGAATTCGAAGGTGTGTTGCCGGTCGCGAAACGTATCCAGGAAAATTCCAACGACGTCGTCGTTGAAGATGTCTTCCCGCTTGTTGAGACGCGCGCGCACTTTTCCGGCTTGCTCCCGGCATACGAAAACGGCGTAGATGTTTTTGTCGTCGTAGCCAAGATAGGCGGTGGTTTTGCGGCTGACCGGCGCCCCGTCGTCCGGTTGGCGTTGGCGGAAACCGGTGATGCGGACCATCTCCTTGAGCGAGGCGCCCGCGGCGAAATCTTCGAGCGTGGGAGCGCGCGAGATGCGCGGAATGCGGAGTGTTCGATCTTGCGCGAACGAGCAAACCGTGAGCATCGAGAGGTACAAAAGTGCAGCCGGAATTGTGGCGCGGGCACTCGTGCCTGCCGTGCCGACACTCGTGTCGTCACAGGGTTCTTGCCGCCGGAAAACAAGTGTCCACACGAGCGTGGACACGGCAGGCACGAGTGCCCGCGCCACAATTCCGACCGTCCACATCAGGAGTTCTACGCGTCTCAGGCGGAATTGGTTGCAGGCAGACGGACCCAAAAAATCGCGCCTTTTCCATTCGCGTTTTCGGCCCATAGCTCGCCGCCGTGGTCCAGCACGGTTTGCCGCGATAGCGCGAGCCCCAGTCCCAAGCCGTTCCGCTTCCCGGAGCTGACGAACGGTTCGAAAAGCCTCGGCAGGATATCGGCCGCAATGCCCGGTCCGCTATCCTCAATCCTCACGAGAATACCTTTCGCGTCGCGCTCGGCGGCAAGCTCCAACGTTCCACCCTCCGGCATGGCTTCGAGCGCGTTGCTGATCAAGTTTAGGAACACGCGCTCCATCCGGGCTCTTTCGAGCGGAAGCTCCAGATCCGGGCAGACGCCGAGTCGGATTTCGACACCCTGATCCTCGGCGGCGGCGGCGTGAACCGCCATCGCGGCCTCGATCACCTCGCGCAGACGGCATGTCTCGATGGCCTGAATGCGGCCGCGGGAGACGTCGACCAGGTCCTGCAGCATGTCTTTCATGGCGCGCGAGGAGTGGTAAATGTTCCGGGCAAGCCGCTGGACCTGGGCATCGTTCAGCTTGCCGTCAATGAGCATCTCCGCTCCGCCATAAATGGCCGCCAGCGGGTTCCGCAAATCGTGAACGATGGAACTGGAAAGCCTGCCGATCGTGGAGATACGCTCGTGACGGATCAGGTCTTCCCGCGCCTGCTGGATCGATTTGCACATGGTGTTGAAGGTGCGCGCCAAGCGTCCCAACTCATCGGCGCCGCCTTCCGGGACGCGTGTTTCGTAGTCCTGACGCGCAATTCTGGTAGCGGCTTGATCCAAGAGTTTCACGGGCTCGAGCAGCCGACGCGCCAGCAGATAGCTCAGGCCCAAGCCCGCAAGAATCGCCGCGATCCAAGTCACGATCAGATTCGTTTCGAGCGCCGCAATTTTCCGCCGCACTCCCTCGAACGACCGCACGATGAGCAGATTTCCGATGGGCTGGCCGCGAAGATCGCGCATCGCGCTCTCGATCACCGCATATTCGCGTCCATCCACCGCGGCGCGTTGCGGTTCCGCGGCTCCGGAATGGAGCTTCGCGAGCTGAAGACTGGTGTGAACCGGCATGGTGGAGGCCAATGGCCTGCCATCCGCGACAAAGACGAAATCGCTGCCGCCGGTGCGCGATTTGAGATCGTCGACCACGCCGGCATCCACCGGATAGCCAGCCACCAGCACGTTCAATAACCCCGGCCCGCGCGCGGTCTGAACGTAGACCGGCGTAACCACCATCTGATAGAGACGACCGTCTTGCAGAGCGAAGCCGGCCGTCTGCGCCGGGAAATTCCGCGCGGAATCGCGTACCGCCGAAACGTCCCGCCCCAATCGCTTTCCCGGCCCTCCTCCTAAAGACGCAATCACCGCGCCCTTCGGATCGGTCACCAGAAACACGCCATTGGACCGCGAGATTTTCGACCAGATCTCACCCGCCGTATCGCGGATAGTCGCCTGATCCCCGGTGCCGAAAGCCGCCCGCACGTCCGACATGTTGCTGAGCA
>JBPCKZ010000031.1:0-5237 GCA_051003795.1 Bryobacteraceae bacterium
ATCGCGTCCGCCGCGCGCGCCTTTTCGAGCGACTGAGGCCAGCTATACACCAGCGTTCCAATCGCCTTCCACCCGTTCGCATAGCTAATCGAAAGTTTCAGCGTGGGCGGACGCGCGCCGCCGCGAATACCCGATACACGCACGCGATCCGGGCCGGCGTCCTGCAACTGAATGGAAGTGAAGTCGGCCACGCAATCGGGCGTGATATAATTTCGCGGATCGCCCAGTTCGTACAGCAGTTGCTCCTTTACTGTATCCGTATTCACGCGGCCGCCCGTTCCTTCGTGCTTGGTCACGACGAACGTGCCGTCCGGATCCGCCTCGATTATCGGATATCCCACGTTCGCGAGATCCGGGATATTCTCCCAATCCACCTGACAGTTGCCGCCAGTGCATTGCGCTCCGCATTCGACGATATGCCCGGCGATGGTTCCGGCCGCGAGCTTGTCGTAATCGTCCGCGCGCCAGCCGAAACGCTGGATCATCGGCGCGAGCGCGAGCGCCGTATCGGTCGAGCGGCCCGCGATCGCTACATCCGCCCCGGTCGCAAGCGCTTCCGCCAGGGGAAACGCGCCGATATAGGCGTTGGCGCTTAGAATGCGGTCGCGAATCGTCGAAAGCGGCTCGCCCGTATCCATGTCGCGCATTTCGTAACCCTTAGCGAGGAATTCGTCGATGCGGGAGAAGACGTCGTCCCCGAGCACGACGGCGACCTTCAACTCGGGCGCCGCCGCCAAAACCGCTTGGGCGCACGCGACCGGATTCACGCCGCCGGCATTCGCGATAACCTTGACGCGCTTCTCTTTTATCTGCCGGGCAAGCCTGCCGATCAGCGGGGGAAAGTCGCGCGCGTAGCCGAGAGACGGATCCGCCTGCTTCTGCTTCTGCAGGATCGACATCGTAACTTCCGCCAGGTAATCGAGGATCAGGTAATCGATGGGACCCTGCTCGATCAACCGCACCGGAGCTTCGAGCCAATCGCCCCAAAAGCCCTGCCCGTTGGCGATACGGATACTCACAACGTCTCCAACGCCAGCGGCTCCGCGCGCGGCCGGTTCATCGCTACCTTCAACGCCATAGTCAAGATCTCGCGCGTTTCCTTGGGATCGATCACCGCGTCCACGTGCCCGCGCGCGGCGGCGTACTTCGCATCGAGCCATCGGTCGTAATCGGCGCGCGTGCGGTCGATCGACTCCTTCAGCTCGCCGGGCATTTCCGCGCCGTCGGCTTTTAATTTTTCCAGCTCGACCGAAAACAACGCGACCACGGCGGAGTCGCCTTCCATTACGCCAATGCGCGCGGTCGGCCAACTGAACGTGAAGTTCGGATCGAAACCCTGGCCGGCCATCGCATAATAGCCCGCCCCGCTGGCGTGATTGATGGTCAAAACGATCTTCGGCACGGTCGCGCACGACATGGCTTCCACCATCTCCGCCCCGGCGCGGATAATCCCGGCGGTCTCCGATTCCAGTCCCACCATGAATCCCGAAACGTCCTGGACGTACACCAGGGGAGTACCCGCGCGTTCGGCGAGTTCGACGAAATACGCCACTTTGCGCGCCGATTCGGTATAGACGATGCCGCCAATGCGCGGTCCGTCGCCGCCTCTGAGAAAGCCCCGGCGATTCGCGATAATCGCGACCGGCCATCCCGAAAGCCGCGCATTGGCGCACAGCATTTCAGGCGCGTGCTCGGGCTGAAATTCGACGAAATCTCCGCCGTCGAAAATGCGCAGCAGCAGTTCGAGAACCTCATAGGGCAAGCGGTGATCGGCGGGAAGCACGGAGTACATGTCCTCCGGCGATTTCGCGGGCGATTTCGCGGGAGGGCGGCCTGGACCCGCTTCGGGCGGCAAGGGCAACTGGCGGAAACGCGCGCGGATCGTCTCCAGGCAATCTTCGTCGTCTTTGGCGGTATAGTGCGCCACGCCGCTCGACGCCGCGTGCATGCGCGCGCCGCCGAGCGCCTCCCGGTCGATCACCTGGCCGGTCGCTCCTTTGACCAGATTCGGGCCGCCGAGGCCCATAAAGCTGGTCTTTTCGACCATGATAATGATATCGCTGAGCGCGGGAAGATACGCGCCGCCCGCAATGCAAGGACCCATCACGGCCGCGATCTGCGGCACGCGGAGCTTGCGCCGCATCAGCGAATTATAGAAAAAGATGCGGCCCGCGCCATACTGGCCGGGGAAGATTCCGTCCTGATAAGGAAGGTTCACGCCGGCCGAATCGACCAGATATACGATGGGCGCGCGATTGCGCATGGCGATTTCCTGGGCGCGCAAAATCTTGGTGATGGTCTCGGGCCACCACGATCCCGCCTTCACCGTCGCATCGTTCGCGACAAGAACGGCGGGGCGTCCTTCGATGACGCCGAGACCGGTCACGATGCCCGCGGCCGGGGCTTGGCCGTCATACCGGTCGTAGGCAATCAGCAGCCCGATTTCGAGGAACCGCGAACCGGGGTCGAGCAGGCGGGCGATGCGCTCGCGGGCGGTGAGCTTCCCGGCGCGGTGCTGCTTTTCGATTTTGGCCGGACCGCCGCCCGCGCGCAGGCGCGTTTCGAGGGACTGCAGTTGCTCGACCAGGTGGCGCATGTGCGCCATGCGCGCCACCGGAGAGGCTTTGTCGTCCGCCATGCCCACCATCTTGCCACTGTCGCGACGTTTTCAAATATAATCGGTTCAGCCGTGTCCAGCCGTGCCGTGTTCGTGCTCGTATTTTGTTTCGCGCCTCCCGCCGCTTTCGCTCAGCGGCTCGAAGATCGCGTACGTAAGGTTTTCGCGGACAACTGCCTCTCCTGCCACGGCAGTGCCCCATGTCCGGCCTTTCGCTTTGCACGCGCGCCTCGATAGTCGCGATAGCGCCAGGCGTTGGGAAAAAGCACGTCCGTTTCATAGCCGCCGGTGTCGGCATAACGCGCCACGTCGAGCCAGAGACGGCCCCACCGCTCTCCGTAATGGGGCGAGGCGAGCAAACGATCGATCAGCTTTTCATAAGCGCGCGGATCGGGGTCGTTAATGAAGCCCGAAACTTCCTCCGGACCGGGAGGAAGACCGATCAGGTCGAAGGTCGCGCGCCGGATGAGCGTTCGGCGATCGGACGCGGCGGTTTCGGGCCGAATGAGTTCATCGATCGACTTCCCGGATGGCCGCACCGGCTTCTTGAATGCCCACCAGGACGGTTCGGGCGCCGCGGGGGCGTCGGAAAGCGGCGCGCCCGGCGTCGATCCATTCGCGAATGAGCGGAACCTGCTCCTTCGATAGCGTCTTGTTTCCGGGCGGCATCTGCAGCTTTCCCTCGCGCGCGACCGCCCGTTAGAGCATGCTTTCGGAAGCTTTGCCTGGAATCACGGTCGCCCCGCGCGTGCCGCCGGCAAGCATTCATGCACTTTGCCATCGGTAATGCTGATAAACGTGGGGTTATTACCATGCAGATCCAACTGTGTGCATCTTGACGGCAGCCTTGCGCTTCCGGAATTTAGCCCACGGAAACAGTGCCAGGCACAGATCGATGGTCGTGGAATCCAGCGCATAACGGCTTTGCGCCAGGTCGACACCGATTGGATCGCGGGCGTAGAGCGGTCGCGCGATACTGATCAGAACTTGGGCGAAGTCGGCATATATGCGCCAGTCGTGGACCTCGTTGGCATCGCTCAATGTGGAGCGCGCCACCTTGCCTCGCAAACCCATGTGGTAAAGCTTCCGACTCATGGAACGAAGACACGCCTCGATATCGCGCAGGCTTTCGCGATAGGTCAACTGAGCGAAGGACATTGCGAGGAACTGGTCCCAACAAGAGAACCCTCTGGGATGAGAGTCCCCGCTGTAGCGAGCCACACACTTCCGAAATTCCTTGCTGGGTAGGTGCTCGATCAATTGCGCGAAAACGGTGCGACCGACATTCATCCACCATTGTTCCGCCCCCGGCAAATGGCTTCATAGGCATCAATTCCGCCGTTTTGCACTTCAAATCGTTCCCGCGTTAAACGCAGTCTATATCTGATTCTGAAACGCTTATACTCTTCGGACAAAACTTTAGCCGGACACTAGTGATGCTGGCGGGATGCCGAACGACGCTGAGTTGACGCTGGGCCAGAAGGCCGCACGAAGGCGCAAGGCAAGAATTGTTGTCGGTTTGTTCGTGTTGCTGTCCGGGGTGCCGCCGCTCATCAATGCCATGGGCAACCCGCGCGTCGCAACCCTGCACCGATCTGATGTTATGGAACTCCTCGCCTCAGGATTGTGCCTCGGATTCGGATTAGCTCTACTGATCGGCAGGCTCATCTTCCGAGGCGAGTGATTAGACCCAGGACTCAACGCACTATTCAGGCACTACCAGGCGAGGCAGCCCAAAGCCGAGGCGATGGAGTTGGCTCCGGAGGCGCTGAAATATCTAATCGTGTCGTGTCACAAAGGACCCTTTCTGAAACATCTTCACGATATTGAACAGTTCTCCCGAGAACCGTCTACTCTTGGAAGGTAACAGTTCAGGTGCTCTGCAAAAATCGCGTCGCGGAAATCTTGCAGAATCTGCATTTGTCCCTGGATTTTTGCTCAAAGACTTGGCAGTGTAGATGGTTTGAGGCATCGCAACGCCAACATCGCCTGGCACGGCCAGTGAAGTCGTCGCTCTCAGACGCGCGTCGGCTTGAGCGTGAATACGAGCGGCTAAGTCGCGAGAATGAGCGACTGCGGCAGGAATTGATCGACCGCGACGGGAAGCTGGACCAAGCGCAACAACAAATCGCCGATGCCGAAAAGCGGATCGCCGATCTAGAACGAAAGCTGGCCTTGCGGCGGCAAAACTCCACAACATCATCCAAGCCTCCCTCCTCAGACGGATTAGCGGGTGAGCAACGACAAAGGGGTAGCCGAAGAAAGAAGGGCCGGCGCAAGCCGGGCGGCCAGCCCGGTCATTGCGGCCACTGGCGCGGGCTGGCGCCGGCGAGTAGTGTCGATCAGGTAATTGAGTTATTCCCGGCACAGTGCGGCCATTGCTACAGCCGGTTATCCCGGAAGATGTCGAAGCAAGGCGCGCCCCGACGGCATCAAGTGACCGAATTGCCACGGATCGAGGCCCATATCACCGAGTACCAGTGTCAGCGGGTGGTTTGTCCGGAATGCGGCCAAGCGACTCAGGCGGACCTGCCTCCGGAGGCACAGGCCCATTTCGGGCCACAGTTGACAGGGCTTATCGCTTACCTGACCGTGGTTTGCCGCATGCCGCGCCGTATGG
>JBPCKZ010000032.1:0-14327 GCA_051003795.1 Bryobacteraceae bacterium
GTCGATTCGGGGAAGCGGCCTTTCGCGGAGGAGGGAAAGCCGGTACCAGGAATTACCAGGCCGTTGTACAGGTCTCCCGAACCAGGAATCACCGCGCCCGTCTTCGGGTCGATTTTGACGGCCTTGCTCGGGTCGTACAACACCGGTCGAAAACGGCTTGGTTGCGCCACAACGCGCTGTAGGGGATTATGACCGTGTAGCGGAGACCCAAGTTGACGGTCAATTTCTCGTTGACCTTCCATGAATCCTGCGCGTAGGGTTCATAACTGCTGCCGCGGAAGACGGTATAGGCGCGCTGGCCCAGTTCCGAATACGTATCGAACAGACCGAGCGCGGCGTTTGCGACCGCGTTGCCGCTAGTGGCCGGATTATTGGATCGGTTATCGGTAAACAAGAATTGGCCGTTTTGGTTGTTCGTGCAAGTGGGGCACGAAGCTACGTTGATCTCGTCGTTATCGTTCTCCCCGGAGCGCTCGTAGTACATGCCAAACTTGAAAGTGTGATTATTCTTTACCCAGGTCAAGCTGTCCGATATCGTATAGATCGGACCCGAGGAGTGCGAGGGGTATGGGCCGCCGGTGAGATCGTTGAAGCTTTGCACCTTCGCCGTCGGTATGCGGGTTGGAATCAACTTCCCATTCGGGAAAATATAGGGATAATTAATCCCCACGGTGGTGCGGTCCAGGAAGTGCGCTGTGTCGACCGGGATGTAGACGTCGTCCAGACTGACAGTGGCTAGCGTCTCATTGATGACGTGTGGGCCGATGGTCCAAACGTAATCGAGCGAGTTGGTCTGGTTGGGCCGGTTGAAAAACTTCGGCGTCTCGAGCGGCGTACCATCGAGCGGCTGGTACTCGAAGAACGAGTAGTTGTTGCGGCGAAACTGCAAGCGCTGATTATCGGTCACATTGATATCGACGGAGAGCGTGTCCTTGCGCTGATCCTGCGGGTGCGGCGCCGCGACGTAGAAGAACTGCTTCCCGTTGATGGGCGTGGCTTGATTCGGAACCGGATAAGCCTTCAAAATGCCGAGACCGTTCGGGCTGAGCTGGCTTTGGGGGATCACGTTTCCGGGAAAGGGCTGGCCGGTTTTGGGATCGTTTATGATCACGGTCTTGCCGTAGTAAACGTTCGCGGGATTCAACAGCTCGCTGAAATTGCCCTGCCGCATTAAATTCGAGGGAACGGTCCAGCTCGTCGTATCCGTGAAGCGGTTTTTTACCCATTCCTGCCCGAAATACCAGAAATATTTGTTCTTGTCTTTATTGAACTTCCCTGGGATGTAGACCGGGCCGCCGACGTTGTAACCGTACTGGTTATATCGAAACGCGGGAACGAAGTTGAATCCCGCCTGGTGGTTTCGCGTCCAGGTGTTCGCATTGAAGGCGTCATTGCGCAGATAATCGTAGGCCGCGCCGTGAAAACTGCTGGAACCGCTCTTCGTAAGAACGCGAATCTGTGCGCCGGACGTTCGCCCGTATTCGGCGGCGTAGGACGCGGTGAGGATTTGAACTTCCTGCGTGGAATCCACGTCCGCCGAGCCAAGGCTAGTGCCATTGGAGCGCGTTCGCGTAGCGGGAGCGCCGTCGAATGTGATTAGGTTGTCGGGGTTGCGCGAGCCATTAAAATTCGAAGGCCCCTGGCTGAAGGCGAATGAATTGCCCGAGAGATTGCCTCCGCGAGCGCCAGGCACCAGCGACGCCAAGCCCACGGGATTGCGGCCGTTCAATTCCAGGCCATCGATCTGTTCCCGCGAAATCAGGCTCTGCACGGATGCCGATTCCGTTTGCAGTGTCACCGTGTTCGCTGAAACTTCGACCGTCTCGCTGGCCGCTCCCACCGTCAAAAGCGCGTCGACTCCCAACGTGGCGCTGGGATCGAGCTTGTTGTTCGAGCTTTCGTATTTTTTGAAGCCCGGCGCTTCGACCGCAATGGAGTAGAGGCCCGGTGGAACGTTCGTGATGGCGTAGTAACCGGAATCGTTCGTCACGGCCTGCCGTTCGAGACCGGTTTGATTTTTGACCGTGACCTTGGCATTCGGAACGATGGCGCCAGAGGGATCCTTGGCGAATCCCTGGATCGAACCGAGGTCCGATTGCGCGAATGTGACGATGGAAAATACGAGAAGAAGCGCCGTCGCGAAAAACGACGGGGCCCATCTGGAGCAGGCGTGGCTTTTCATTTTTAATCCCCCCAAAACTTAAACTACGAGCTAACCTAGGCGTCGTTATTTATATCACAACGTCGCATTCATTGGAAACAACCGTGGCGGTTAGCGCGCGGGAGAGGGCTGGCTCGCATCGCGTTTCACCCAGCGATACGCGGCAATTGAATTCTTCCAGAAATATTTTTCGGCCACGGCATGTCCTTTCGCCACGAAATATTCGCGAACGACATTGAGCACCTGCGCATACGGTCCCCACAGATCGCTGTTCGGCCAATCGCTGCCGTATAGCACCCGGTCCTCTCCGAAAACTCCGTAGAGTTCATCCAACCTCGCGCGATAGAAAGCGAGATCCAGGGGAACGCGTCCGTCCACGCGCCTTAGAACTTCGGACACTTTCAAGTAAACCTGGGGGCGTTTCCCCAGCTCTCGCAAATCGGCATCGTAGGCCGCGCGCAAAGCCGGTTCGGCGGGGGGTTGCAGTTGGGGCAGGTGGTCGATCACGACCCGCAGATTGGGAACCCGATCCGTCAGGTGAACTACATCGAGAATCAGGGCTGGATCGGGATTCGCGGTGTCGAGTTCCAGTCCCGCGCCGGCGAGCGCCTTTAAGTCGGCCACGAACTCCGGCTTGGATAATTCCGCGTGAAGACTTCTGTTCCACAGGTTGCCGTAACGGATGCCGCGAAACAGCGGATTGCGATGGAACCGTTCGAGCTGCTTGCGGAACTCCGGCTTTCCGGGCTCCAGGTCTCCGACGGTTCCGACGATGAGCGTATCTTTCGCGGCAATATCGAGAACCCACTGGTTGTCTTCGAGCCAGGGGCTGGCTTCCACTTCGATCGCGCCCACAATGCCCAATGGCGCCGCGATCTTCCGGTAGCGGTCGGGCAATGCGGGCTTATACAACGCGGCGTTGCTCTTCTCCGGCCATGGGACGCCTCCGGGCCGCGTTGGATCGAAGAGATGGATATGCGTATCGATTATCGGGATGGAGGCCGGTTGCGGCGATGACTGCGCGGCGGCGTCCGCGAGAGCTGCCGCCGCAAGTCCTACAAATGTTCGTCGATGCACGCTCGAATTGTATCGCGCGCGAACCGGCCGCGCCGGGTCCGCCTCCGTAACCTATAATTTTTTCACGAACAAGCCCCATGCGGGCGCGGGCACCGCGCTCTTGACGCGCATCATGCCGCCCATCAACGATCGCTTGAGGGCATCCCGGCCCGGCGAAACTCCTGGAGGCGTGGGAGCCATCCCAAATTTCCTCATCAGGTAATTCGCGCGATATAAGTTGGCCCGCGCGGAATCGTGGAAACGGAAATTTACGCTTAACGTGACGGAAATATTGCCGCCATTCTTCAGCCAATGCGGCGCATTTACCGGAACGTGTACCCCGCCCCCCGGCCCTAGACGATACGTCTCGGAACGGTCCTGGTATTCCGGTTTGTAAATCCCGGCGTTAGTGTCCACGGCCCAGAACCGCTCGAGTTCCTGTTCCGGTACAACGTCGCGGTCGTTCTGATCGAAAACGTAAATCTCCTTATCGCCGCGAATCTGCAAGATAAAGTTGCACTCGCTATCGATGTGGTAAGTGGTCACCCGGTGGGGCGACGTCACGAACACGATCGCGGTCTGGAATTTCATCTGTTTCTGAAACTCGCGGCCGGTCAGCTCGAGCAGATTCGCCATGCACCTTTCGAGCAGCTCCCGGTACTCCGGATCGCGCTCCGCTTTCTTCAGAATGATCCAGGCGCCGGCGCTCTCAATGCGGCGAATGCTCTCGTCCACCGGAAGCGCGCGAACCGAGGAAAGGTCCCAGCGCTGATCGACGCGAACGTCTCCCAGATCGTAATAAAGATCTTCCGGACGGGAACTCGCGGTGTCTTGAGCCAGTTCGATCAAACGCGGCAATTGAAATAACGGATGATCGGAAAGGTTGTGGCGGACCGGAAAATGACGGCGGTTGAAGTTCAGTTGAAACGCTTCGGGATCGATCTCCATCGGCGGCTTTGCGGCGCGGAGGGACGCCGGTTCGGTACTCGTCTGCATGCTTTGATTATTGAGTCGCCGGCGCGGCGAGGCAATGAATGCAAAGTTTTTCGGGTACTAGGACGGAACCGAGCCCGCCGGAGCTTCCGGCAGGGCGCGCGGGGCTCTGCGCCCCAGCAATTTCTTCGACCAAAGCCGGAACCGGTCCAGATATAAATAAACTACCGGGGTCGTGTAGAGCGTCAGCATCTGGCTCACCAGCAATCCGCCGACAATCGTGATTCCCAGTGGCCGCCGCAGCTCCGATCCGGTTCCCGTCCCCAGAGCCAGCGGCAGTCCGCCCAGCATGGCCGCCATTGTGGTCATCATGATCGGGCGGAATCGCAATAAACACGCCTCATAGATGGCATCCCGCGAATTTTTTCCTTCCTGCCGCTCGGCCGCCAACGCAAAATCGATCATCATGATCGCGTTCTTTTTCACGATCCCGATCAGCAGCACAATCCCGATCAGCGCGATCACGCTCAACTCCACATGGCACAGCAGCAGCGCGAGCAGCGCGCCCACGCCCGCAGAAGGCAGCGTCGACAAAATCGTGATCGGGTGAATGAAGCTCTCATAAAGAATCCCCAGGACGATGTAAACCGTGATCAACGCCGCGAGTATCAGAATCGGCTGATTAGCGAGCGACGATTGGAACACCTGCGCCGTTCCCGCGAAGCTCCCGGTTACGCTCGGCGGCATCCCAATCTCGCTTTCGGCTTCTTGAATCGCATCCACGGCTTCGCCCAGCGCGACTCCCAGTGCCAGATTGAACGATAAAGTAATCGCCGGGAATTGGCCCTGATGATTCACCGCGAGCGTCGTGTTTGTCTGATCGAAATGCGCGAACTGGCTTAGCGGAACTTCGGCGCCCGTCGACGAACGTACATAAATCGATTTCAGCGCGTCGGGACTCAACTGATATTTCGGGTCGATCTCCATCACGACGTGATACTGATTGAGCGGCATATAAATCGTCGAAACCTGCCGCTGCCCGAAAGAATCGTAAAGGGTCTCGTCAATCGCCTGCGAAGAAAGCCCCAGGCGCGAGGCCGTGTCGCGGTCGATCACCAGCGACATTTGCAGCCCTTTGTTCTGCTGGTCGGTGTTGGCGTCCTTGATTTCGGGCAGCGTGCGAAGTTTCTCCAGCAGCCGTCCGGACCATTGATTCAAATCTTCGATCTTCTCGGCCCGAAGGGTGTACTGATATTGGGAACTGCTGCCGCGGCCACCCACGCGAACATCCTGCGCTGCCTGCAGGAACAGGGTTGCGCCGGGAATTCTGCCAAGCTTCCCGCGAAGCCGGTTGATCACCTGATCCGAACTGACGCCCCGCTGTTCGAGGGGCTTCAACTCGATGAACATGCGCCCGGTATTGGCGCTACCGCCGCCCGTGAATCCCACGACGTTCTGCACGGCGGGATCGGCCTGAACGATGTTCAGGAACTGAACCAGCTTCTGCTCCATCGCCGGAAACGAAATATCCTGAGCGGCTTGCACGGCTCCCATCAACCGTCCCGTGTCCTGCTGCGGAAAAAAGCCCTTGGGCACGATTATGTAGAGGTAAACGTTCAGGCATATCGTCAGAAGCGTGACTGCCAGGGTGATCTGAGGATGCTCAAGAACGCGCGTCAGAGTTCGGCGGTAGAGGCTCAGCACAAAATCGAACACGCGTTCCCCGGCGTTGTAAAACCGGCCGTGCGCGCGGTCGTGCTCGGACCGCAAAAACCGCGCGCACATCATGGGCGTCGTCGTCAAAGAGACTACCAGAGACACCGCGATGGCGACCGCCAACGTGACCGCGAATTCTCGAAATAGCCGGCCCACCACGCCGCCCATCAGCAGGATCGGGATAAAAACGGCGACCAGAGACGTACTCATCGAAAGTACGGTAAAGCCAATCTCCTTGGCACCCCGAAGCGCCGCCTGAAAAGGCGCGAGGCCTTGTTCCAGATAGCGCGCGATATTCTCGATCACCACGATTGCGTCGTCGACCACGAATCCCGTCGAGATCGTCAGGGCCATGAGCGAAAGGTTGTCGAGACTGTATCCGACCAGATACATGACCCCGAAAGTGCCGAGCAAGGATAACGGCACGGCGACGCTCGGAATGAGCGTGGCCCAGCCATTGCGGAGAAACAGGAACACGACCAGGATCACGAGCCCGATCGAGGCAAGCATGGTCATCTGAACGTCGTGGATTCCGGCCCGAATGGTGGTCGTCCGGTCGAGCACGATGGAGATCTTCATCGAGGGCGGAATCGAAGCTTGCAACCTGGGCAACAGGGCTTTCACGCGATCGACCGCATCGATCATATTCGCCGCGGGCTGGCGGAAAAGAATCAACAGCACGGCCGGCTTGCCGTTGGCGAACCCCGCGTTGCGGCGGTCTTCCATGCCGTCTTCCACGTCCGCCACGTCTTTCAGGCGAACGGCGGCGCCGTTGTGGTAAGCGACAATCAGATTGCGGTAAGGAGCGGCGGTCTTAAGCTGATCGGTGGCGTCGAGTTCCCAGGTCTCGTTCCCATCGTGTAGAAATCCTTTCGGCGCGTTGGCGTTGGCCGCCCCAAGGGCGTTCCGAACCGCGTCCGTGCCGACGCCGTAACTGTTCAACACAAACGGATTCAGCGAAACCCGAACAGCGGGCCTGGCGCTGCCGCCCACCTGCGCCTGTCCGACGCCCGGCACCTGCGAAAGCTTTTGCGCGAGAATCGAATCCGCCGCGTCGTAAATCTGGCTCAGGTTGTAGCGATCCGAAGTGACCGCCAAAATCATAATGGGTGAATCGGCCGGATTCACCTTGCGATATCGCGGATTGCTGGGCAGGTTAGCCGGCAATTGGCCGCGAGCCGCGTTGATGGCCGCTTGCACGTCGCGCGCCGCGCCATCGATGTCCCGGCTCAGGTCGAATTGCAGCGTGATCGAAGTGCTGCCCATGCCGCTCGACGACGTCATTTCGGTGACGCCGGCGATCTTTCCGAACTGGCGTTCGAGGGGCGTCGCCACAGCCGAAGCCATGGTTTCCGGGCTGGCCCCGGGAAGTCCGGCGGATACGGAGATGGTGGGGAAATCGACTTGGGGCAGCGGCGCGACGGGGAGGAGCGTGTAGGCGATTCCGCCCGCGATGGCGAGTCCGGCCGTGAGCAGGGAAGTGGCGACGGGCCGCCTAATGAATGGCGCGGAGAGGCTCATGCCGCCTTGTGGCGCACGCACTCATGCGTGCCGTGTCCCCACTCATGGGGACACAGGGGTTTTTCATCTCCGAAAACAAGTGTCCACACGGGTGTGGACACGGCAGGCACGAGTGCCCGCGCCACGAAATCATCCATACGCTAATCCGCCGGAACCCGGGCCGGTACCGGTCCCTCCGCGCGGAACGATTGCAATCTTCGCGCCAGGCGGTCGAAGAACAAATAGACCACCGGGGTCGTATACAAGGTCAGAATCTGGCTCACAATCAATCCGCCCACGATCGTAATACCGAGCGGCCGCCGCAGCTCCGATCCCGTTCCCGTTCCCAACGCCAGCGGCACGCCGCCCAGGAGAGCGGCCATGGTGGTCATCATGATCGGCCGGAATCGCAGCAGGCACGCCTGATAGATCGATTCGTGCGGACTCTTCCCTTCGTTCCGTTCCGCGTCCAGCGCGAAATCGATCATCATGATCGCATTTTTCTTCACAATGCCGATCAGCAGAATAATTCCTATCAGGGCAATGACGCTGAGGTCCGTCCCCGTCAGCATCAGCGCGAGGATGGCGCCCACCCCAGCCGAAGGCAGCGTCGAAAGAATCGTAACCGGATGAATATAGCTCTCGTACAAAACGCCGAGAACGATGTAGACGGTTACCAGCGCCGCCAGAATCAACACCGGCTCATTCGCAAGCGAGTTCTGAAATGCCTGCGCCGTGCCTTGGAAAGCGGCTTGGATGCTCGCCGGGAACGCAATCTCCGCCTCCGCGTCCCGAATGACTTTAACCGCTTGCCCCAGCGCTACTCCGGGCGCGAGATTAAAGGAGAGCGTCACCACCGGAAACTGCCCCTGGTGGTTCACTGCGAGCGGTGTGCTGGACGTCTGCACCGTCGTGAATGTGCTCAATGGAACCTCGGCGCCGCTGGCCGAGCGCACGTAAATTTCTTTCAGCGATTCGGGGTTGCGTTGAAACTTCGGCTCCACTTCAAGTACCACGTGATATTGATTGAGCTGCGTGAAGATCGTCGAGACTTGCCGCTGCCCGAATGCATCGTAAAGCGTGTCGTCGATCGTCTGGGGCGTGATCCCGAAGCGCGAAGCGGTGTCGCGGTCGACGATCAGCGTCGCCTGCAAGCCGCCCGTTTGCTGGTCGGTCGCGACATCGCGAAGCAAAGGATTGTGCTGCAGTTTTTCGAGCAGGCGCGGCGCCCAAATGTTTAGCTCGTTCGCGTCCGCGTCTTCCATGCTGTATTGGTATTGCGTGCGCGCCACGCGATCTTCGACGGTCAGATCCTGCACCGGCTGAAGATAGAGGGTAATGCCTTCCACGCTTGCGAGCTTCGACGTTAGGCGGCGGATGATCCCGGTGGCGCTCGTGCCGCGCTCATCGAGCGGCTTGAGATTGATCTGAATCCGTCCGCTATTGATTGTCGGATTCGTGCCATCGATCCCGATGAACGACGACAGGCTCTCGACGTCCGGATCCTGCAAAATCACCTTCGAGAGATCCTGCTGGCGGCTGGCCATGGCGGGGAACGAAATGGTCTCCCGCGATTCGGAGATGCCTAGGAGAACGCCCGTGTCCTGCACCGGGAAAAATCCTTTCGGCACGATCAGATATAGATAAAATGTGGCCGCCATCGTCGCCACCATCACCAACAGCGTGAGCGGCTGGTGGCGCAGCACCCAACGCAGCGTCGTGGCGTAACGCGCAATCACCCATTCGTAAAACTCTTCCGACCAGCGATAGAGGCGGCCCTGTTGGGACGCGGGCTTGTGGCGCAAAATCAGGGCGCACATCATCGGCGTGAGGGTGAGCGAGACGAAAGCCGAGACCAGGATGGTCACCGCCAGCGTGACGGCGAATTCGCGGAACAGGCGGCCGACTATATCTCCCATGAACAGCAGCGGGATCAGCACGGCAATCAGCGAAACCGTTAATGAAACGATCGTAAAGCCGATCTGTTCCGAGCCTTTCAGCGCGGCCTGCAGCGGCGTATCGCCCTCCTCGATGTAGCGCGAAATATTTTCGATCATCACGATCGCGTCGTCCACGACAAAGCCCGTCGAAATGGTCAGTGCCATTAGAGACAGATTGTTGAGGCTGTATCCCAGCAGATACATCACGCCGAACGTTCCCACGATCGAAAGCGGCACCGCGATGCTCGGAATCACGGTGGCGGCGACGGTTCGGAGGAACAGGAAAATCACCATGATCACGAGCGCGATGGTCAGCATGAGCGAGAACTGCACGTCCCGGACGGATGCGCGGATCGTGCTGGTCCGGTCGGTCAGCACCCTCACTTTGATCGATTCCGGCAGCGACGCCTTGAGCTGCGGCAGCAGTTGATTGACGCCGTCGACCACGCTGATGATGTTGGCGCCCGGCTGCCTTTGGATGTTCAGGATCACGGCCGGAGTCAAATTCATCCACGCCGCCTGCCGCACGTTCTCGGTGCCGTCGATGATGGTTGCGACGTCGGTCAACCGCACCGGCGCGCCGTTTTTATAAGCGACGATAATGGGCGCGTAGTCCTTGCTCGACATCAACTGGTCGTTGGTTTGGAGCGTGAACATTTGGCGCGCGCTCTCGATGTTGCCCTTGGCCTGATTGACGTTCGCCTGGGAAAGGGACAGCCGCAGATCTTCGAGGCTCAGTCCGTATGCGGCGAGCGCCGTCGGATTCGCCTGAATCCGCACGGCCGGACGTTGACCGCCGCTGATGCTGACCAAACCCACTCCCGGCAATTGCGAAATCTTCTGGGCGAGAGTTGTGTCGGCGTAGTCTTCCACCTTGGTGAGTGGTATCGAGGTGGAAGTTAAAGCCAGCGTCAAGATGGGCGCGTCGGCCGGATTGCTTTTGCTATAAACCGGTGGATTCGGCAGGTCGCGCGGCAGATATGTAGCGCCGGCGTTGATCGAAGCCTGCACCTGCTGCTCGGCGATATCGATGCTAAGTTCAAGTGAAAATTGCAGGATAATGACGGAGCAGCCGAACGAGCTCGTCGAGGTCATCTGCTTGAGGCCGGGCACTTGCCCGAACTGGCGCTCGAGCGGCGCCGTCACCGACGATGCCATCACCTCCGGACTGGCGCCGGGGTAGAAAGTGAGCACCTGAATGGTGGGGTAATCCACCTGCGGCAGCGCCGAAACGGGCAATTGGCGGTATGCGACGTAGCCGGCCAGCACGATGCCGGTCATCAGCAAGGACGTCGCGACCGGGCGGAGAATAAACGGCCGCGAAGGATTCACTTCTTAACTCTCCGCCGCGATGCGCCGGCGGCCGGCCCTCCGTTCTGCGTCCGCACATCCACCTTGCTTCCGTCCTGCAATTTGTCCTGGCCGTCGACGATCACCATTTCGTTCGGCGCGAGACCCTTGTCGATCGAGACGTTATTCCCCTCCGTGATGCCCACCGTGACCAGGCGCACCGCCGCGCTCTTGTCCGGAGTCACCACGTAAACGTACGACCCCTGGGGTCCGCGCTGCACCGCCGGAACCGGTACGATCACCACGCCCGTCTTGGTATCGAGCAGCATTCGGCAGTTCACGAATTGGTTTGGGAAAAGCGCGCTGTCGGAGTTTGGAAACACGGCTTTGAGCCGCGAAGTGCCCGTCGAAGGATCGATCTGATTGTCCACCGTCAGCAGCGTTCCCGTCGCCAGCTTATTCTTGTCGTCCCGGTCGTACGCCTCCACGGGCATTTTCCGTCCGGACCGCAGATGCGCCAGAACCGGCGGAAGATTGTCGGCGGGAATGGTGAACAACGCGGCGATAGGCTGCAACTGGTCTATCACCACCAGCCCGTTCGGGTCGCTGGCATGCACCATGTTGCCGACATCGACCAATCGCAAGCCGACGCGACCGGTCAATGGCGCCGTAATCTTGGTGAAGCTCAACTGCAGCTTCATATTATCGATGGCCGCGCGGTCGGCCTCGAGCGTGCCTTCGAACTGGCCCACGGACGCGGCCTGCGTGTCCAACTGCTGTTTCGCGATCACTTTTTCCTGCCACAACGCTTGATACCGCGCAAGATTCGCTTTGGCGTCGTTCAACTGCGCCGTGTCACGCGCGAGCGCGCCTTGTGCCTGATCGAGTTGCACCTGAAATGGCCGGGGATCGATTTCGGCCAGCAAATCGCCTTTTTTAACGAACTGGCCTTCCTGATAATGGATCGACATCAACTGCCCATCCACCCGGCTCTTGACCGCCACCGTGTTGAAAGGCGTAACGGAACCGAGCCCACGCAAGTAAATTGGCACGTCGCCCAGGCGGGAAGGAACCGCGACCACCGGAACGGATCGCGGAGCCATTCTCGCGGCCTGCGCTTTATCGGCGGCCTGCTGCTTTTGTTGCGAGGCTTGGTAGTAGCGAAAGCCGCCATAGCCCAAAGCGGCGAGGATCAACAGCCAAATCCACGCGAAGCTCCTCCGCTTTCTCGGGGGAGCCGTCAGGGGCGGTATGGGCGCGGTCCGTACCTCAGTGCCTTCCAACATGGTGGGTGACGTGTTACTCCGATCCGATTGTCGCATTACGAAGGTGGGATCAAAAAAAGCTGGTAGTGTCCTATCCGAGAAGAAGGCGTTCCGGACCCGCGCGACGTTACAGGGCGAATCTGAAGCGGTATTTTCCGTCCCGTATGCAAGAATATTATCTTCAACGAATCGAAAACGGAATCGAAATAACAAAACTTATGTCTGTCGCCCGAGTCGTCGAGATCACTTCAACTTCGATCGAGAGTTTCGAGGATGCAATCCAGCGTGGGATCGCGCGTGCCACGCAGACTCTGGGCAATGTCCGAAGCGCCTGGGTGAAAGAGGAGCAGATGGACGTCGAGAATGGCCGGATCGCGGCCTACACGGTGACCCTGATGATAAGCTTCGTGCTTGAAGATGCGTCCGCCAAATAGACGAATTGATGCGATGCTCAGTCCGATCCTCGCGCTGCTCGCGGCGGGCGCTCTGCCGGCGATGGCGCCGGCGATGTCCCTGACGCTGAATCCGTCGGCGCCATCCCCGGAGCCGGTAGGCACGGTAATTACCTGGACTGCAATGGTTTCGGACGCGGCATCCGGGAACCTGTGGTATCGCTTCCGGGCTCGCGCAATCGGGCAGGATTTCCGCATGATCAAGGATTACGGGCCGGACAACAACCTGGACTGGACAGCCAGCGATCGCGAAGGCGTGTATGAGATCGAAGCCGATGTCCGGAATACGGATACCGGAGACATGGCGAGAGCTAGCGCGTACTTTGAAATGCAGTCTCTGGTGCAAAGCGGCGGGCAGCCGGTCATCACGCCAACGACGCACCCGTTGGTTTTTCTCTACAGCGCGCCCGCCTGCGCGGACGGCGCTCGCATGAGGGTGCAATTCACGAGCTCGGGCGGAGTAGTGCGGAACACGCCGTATCGCGCTTGCGAGGCGGGCCTGAGCATGAATTTCTATCTCGCGGGCATGCAAGCCCAGACGCAGTACTCGGTCCATCACACGATCGATACAGGCTCGGCGTTCCGGGACGGACCCGTGCTGACGGCGACAACTCCCGACGCGGGCATGGATTTCGTCTCCCGGACCGTGCTGCAAGCGCCCCCGGCAAACGTCCCGGATGGTGTTCTGTTGCAGGCGACGACGGCTTCTAACCCCATGGCGACGGACCTGAATGGCAACGTGATCTGGTATTATCCCGGCAATCTCGATTTCAGCGTGGTTGGACCGTTCGTCCTGACGCGCCCCGATAACGGGGGCTACTTCTGGAGTATTATCGAAAACCCCAACGGGGACCAGGCTCATCAGATCCTTCGCGAGTTCGATCTAACCGGCCGGACGGTTCTCGAGACGAACGCGGCGAGAATCAACGAGCAACTTGCCGCCCTGGGCAAGCGGGCCATTGGCGCCTTCCACCATGAAGCGCGGCGCCTGCCGGATGGCAAGATTCTGGTGTTGGCGTCGAGTGAACAGATCCTCACCGACGTTCAGGGACCCGGCCCAGTCGACATTATTGGGTCGACGATTGTGGTCCTGGATAGGAATTTGCAGGTAACGTGGGTATGGGATTCTTTCGACTACCTGGACACAACGCGGATGGCAACCCTGAACGATTACTGCCCTTTTGGAGGCTGCCCTCCGTTGTTCCTGGCCTCAGCGGCGAACGACTGGCTTCACGGTAACGCGGTGCAACAAACACCGGACGGGAATCTTCTCTTGTCGGCCCGCAGTCAAGACTGGGTAATCAAGATCGATTACGCCAACGGCGAGGGCGGCGGGGACGTGATTTGGCGCCTCGGAAAAGACGGCGATTTCCAGCCCATCTCCACGGACCCCGATCCCTGGTTTTCACATCAGCACGATCCTCATTTTCTTGCGGACAATAGCGCGGTTCTCCTTTTCGATAACGGGAACGTCCGTTTCACGAACGATCCGGGCGCGCACAGCCGCGGACAACTGCTTCAGCTCGATGAGGAGAATCGTTTGGCGACGTTCATCCTAAATGCCGATTTGGGCCAGTTTTCTTCCGCGCTGGGGTCGGCCCAGAAACTGCCCAACGGCGACTATCATTTCGATTTGGGAGTGTTGCAGGATTCCTCAAGCCGGGCTATTGAGGTCGCTCCGTCCGGGCAGAGCGTCTACATTTTGGGCGTGGCAGCTCCCGAGTACCGCTCCTTCCGCATGCGCGACCTGTATACGTATGCAGCCCTGGACTAGTACTACTAGGTCATAAACAGAACATTCTGATGTAGAATTGTTTTGTGGGATCACGCCTCTCCGCGCCAGGCCCACAAGAGAGACGCTTCGCGGCATCTCGGTCGGGCCTGGCAAACGCCGCGGGGCACGAAGACCGGCACGCCCCCTTGAAGAACTACTGCAAGGGGTTGCTCTTGCCCGGTGAGCGCAAGAGCATTGAGCCGATGGCGGCCCGCTTGGATGCCGATAACGTCCAGCCGA
>JBPCKZ010000033.1:0-9652 GCA_051003795.1 Bryobacteraceae bacterium
CCGCCCAGCACTTCAATCGCCTCGTTTCCGCAAATCCGCTCCACGGCCGCGCGAAATTCCCGGTCCGGCCGCACCTTCAAGGGCACGTCCAAGACCACCGAGAAATCCCGCGACGCCTCCAGGCGGAACCGCACCTGCGTCTCTCCCGGTTTCTCTCGAAATAGCTTGCTCAATTGCGACGCCTTGTCGTTTCCGTTGCGCCCCACGCCGACTCGAATCGAAATCAACGACGGCAGCGGCACCCGCGCGACATCGAGCGGAATAATCTCCTGCGCGGAAATCTTGGTCGCGGCGCTCTCCTCCGGCAGCGCCATTCCGCGCACCAGCACGGCCCGATCTTCCACCAGCATCGGGCACAGCCGCTCATACTGCGTCGTGAACACCAGCAGTTCCGTGCAGCCGCCACGATCTTCAAGAGACATCGCCGCCCACGGCTTGCCTTCGCGATTCCGCTTCTTCTGTATTGCCGTGATCACGCCGCACATCGCGACCTCGTTGCCCTTGCTCAACCCTTCGAGGGTCCCGCTGTCGTGCGTCGCCAGTTCGGCGATCTTATCCTCGTACGCATCGAGCGGATGCCCCGTCACGTAAAACCCGAGCATCTCTTTTTCGCCCAGCAGCTTTTCCTTGAGCGGCCAATCGTTCGCTTTAGGAAGCGGCTTCTCCGCCTGCTCCTCCTCGCTCGCGAACATTCCGCCGAACAGGCCTTCCTGCCCGCTCAACTTGTCGCGCCAGCACCGCGCGCCCGATTCCATGGCGCCTTCGACGGCCAGCATCAACTGCGCCCGCGTGCCTTCGAGCGCGTCCATTGCGCCGGCGCGAACCAGGCTCTCAATCATTCGCCGGTTAATCGCGGCAGGCTCCACCTTCTCGCAGAACTGATAAATCGAATGAAACTTGCCGACCTGCTCGCGCGGCTTCCGTATCGCCTCGATCGCCGCTTGTCCCACGTTCTTCACCGCGCCCAAGCCGAAACGGATCGCCTCTCCATCCGGCGTAAAATTCCAGTCGCTGGCGTTGACATCGGGCGGCAACACGGGAATCTTCATGTCCCGGCACTCGTTGATATACTTCACGACCTTCGCGACATTGCCGGTTTCCGACGTCAGCAGCGCGGCCATGAAATCGACCGGATAATGCGCCTTCAGATAAGCCGTGACGAACGCCAGATAAGCGTAAGCCGCGGAATGCGACTTGTTGAAGCCGTAGCCCGCGAACTGCTCCATCAGGTCGAAAATCTTTTCTACCTTCTTCGGCGGAAGTCCCTTCGCGCGCGCGCCTTCGACGAAGCGTTGCCGTTGGGCGGCCATCTCTTCGGCCTTCTTCTTGCCCATCGCGCGCCGCAGGATGTCGGCCTCGCCGAGCGAATAGCCCGCCACGAGGCTCGAAATCTGCATCACCTGCTCCTGATACAGAATTACGCCGTAGGTCTCTTCCAGAACTTCTTTCAGCTCGGGTAAATCGTACAGAATGGCCTTGCGCCCATGCTTTCGCTCGATGAAATCGTCGAGCATGCCGCCTTGAATCGGGCCGGGCCGGTACAGCGCGTTGAGCGCCGTCAAATCCTCAATCCGGCTCGGCTGATAACGCCTCAGAATGTCGCGCATGCCCGGCGATTCGAACTGAAAAATGCCGCTCGTAAACGCTTTGCAGAAGATCTCGTAGCTCTTGGCATCGTCGAGCGGGAGATCTTCGAGCACGATCTTCACGCCGTGCCTGCTCGCGATCAACTTCAGCGCGTCGTCGATCAGCGTGAGCGTCGTGAGCCCCAGGAAATCCATCTTAAGCAGCGACAATTTCTCGAGGCCGTTCATGTCGTACTGCGTGACGATTTCCTCGCGGTTGGTGCGGTAGAGCGGCACCAGGTTCCGCAGCGGCTCGGGCGAGATTACGACGCCCGCGGCATGCACCGATGCGTTGCGGGCGAGACCTTCGAGCTTCAGCGCCACCCGCAGCACCTCCGCCATGCGCGCATCGTTCTTGCCCGCCTCGTCGAGCGAGGGCTCCATTTTCATCGCGTCGGCAAGCCCGATATTCAGCACGTTCGGCACCAGCTTCGTCACGCGCTCGACGTCCGCGAAGCTGATGTCGAGCGCGCGTCCAACATCCTTAATCGCCGCGCGCGTGGCGAGCGTGTTGAACGTGATAATCTGCGCCACTTGCTCGCGCCCGTACTTCCGCGTGACGTATTGGATCACTTCGCCGCGCCGGTTCATGCAGAAATCTATATCGATATCGGGCATGCTGATGCGCTCGGGATTCAAGAAGCGCTCGAACAACAGCCCGTACTGCAGCGGATCGATATCGGTGATCTCCATCGCGTAACTCACCAGGCTTCCCGCCGCCGATCCGCGGCCGGGGCCGACCGGAATCGATTGCTCGCGCGCGAACCGGATGAAATCCCAGACGATCAAAAAATAGCCTGAGAACTTCATCTGCTGGATCATGCGGATTTCGAATTCAAGCCGGTCAGCATATTCCGCCATGCCGTGCTTCAGCTTGCCTGCGTTCTGCATCGCTTCGAGGCGTGGACGCCGTTTTTCGAATCCCTCGCGTGCGACGTACTCGAAGTAGCTGTCCGTCGTGTGTTCCTGGGGGACGTCGAATTTCGGGAACGGCTCTTTGACTCTTTCGAGCTTCACCTGGCAGCGCTGCGCGATCTCGAAAGGCCGGTCGACGGCCTCTTCGAGTTCGCCGAACATCCGCATCATTTCCACCCGCGATTTCAGGTAGAACTCGGGATTGTCGAAGCGCATGCGATTGGCGTCGCTCATCGTCTTCCCGGTCTGGATGCACATCAGAATTTCGTGCGCGCGGGCGTCGTCCTTGCGAAGATAATGCGAATCGTTGGTCGCGACCAGCGGGATGCCCGTCTCGATCGAGAGCCGGTTCAGCGCGGGCGTGACGACCTTGTCCTGATCGAGGCCGTGGTCCTGCACTTCCAGAAAAAAATTCTCTTTCCCGAAGATGTCGCGATACGCGTGCGCCAGCTTGCGGCCTTCGTCATAGCGATCCGCCAGCAGCGTTTCGTTGATGTCCCCGCGCAGGCACGCCGAAAGAGCGATCAGCCCTTTCGAATGGCTGGCGAGCAAATCCTTATCGATTCGCGGTTTGTAATAAAACCCTTCGAGGAATCCCGTCGAGACCAGGTTGATGAGATTGCGATACCCTTCCTGGTTCTCGCAGAGCAGCACCAAGTGGTTGTAGCGGTCCGTGTCGGAGCGCGTCTTGTGGCCCTTTTGCGAAACGTAAACTTCGCAGCCAATCACGGGGTGGACACCTTTCGATTTCGCGGTGTTGTAGAACTGCACCGCGCCGAAAAGATTGCCATGATCGGTCATCGCGATCGAAGGCATTTTTTGTTCGACCGCGAGATCCATGAGCTGCCCGATTTCGCAAGCGCCGTCTAAAAGTGAATAATCGGTGTGGCAGTGTAGATGAACGAAAGGGACTTCCGACATAGTTAGAGTGAACGCGCCGGGGAGGGTGCTTCCATTGTAGCGTGAAGATGTAGCGTGAAGATGTAGCGTGAAAAGCGGGAAGCGCTATTTCTCGCGCTTGAGTTTTACCCTTCCAGTGATGTCGGCGCTCTCTATCGAACCGCGCATGTCGCCTTCCATGCGGTCTCCCGACAAAGTCAGAACGAATCTCATCGCGCCTTCCGTGTCGGGGCTGGCGGCTTCGAAGTAAACGGTGTTCCCTTCCAATTTAGCGTTGCGGATGGGGATGACGTCATTCTCCTCGACCCTTCCGATCTTGCCGGAGAGCGCGCTCGCTTGCTGCTCAAATTGCACCTGAACGGGTGTTGTAATGGTTGTGCCGCTGCCTTCATCCTGCACGGCGATGGTCCCGGACCACTTGCCGGTTATGTTTACGGCCGCGCCGACCAGTAACGTAAGACAAGGGAGAAGCAGATACTTTTTCATGGCGATTTCCGTCGCTTGCTCGCATCCAGTATAATGCGTTTTTCCGTCCAATTTCATGATTCGATTCGCAGCTTCCACCCTCATGGCGTCCATGCTTATGGCCCAGGCGCCGGCCCACAAGGCTCCGGCCGCCCCAGCTATCCCGCTTCCCGGCGAGCCGGGCGAATACGCCATTTTGAACACTTCCATGGGCCGGATCGTGGTTAAGCTCTTCGAGAAAGAGGCTCCGGTCACCGTGCGGAACTTCGTGAGCCTGGCGCGCGGAACCAGGGAATGGACCGACCCGAAAACCCATGCGCGGGTGAGGCGGCCTTTCTACAACGGTTTGACTTTCCATCGCGCGATACCGGGATTTATGATTCAGGGCGGCGATCCGACAGGCTCCGGAATGGGCGACGGCGGCGTGCCGACCATTATCGATGAATTCGATCCGTCGTTGAAATTCGATAAGCCCGGCCGGCTCGCGATGGCGAATACCGGTGCGCCCCACACTGGCGGCGTGCAGTTCTTCATTACCGATGGAACGCCGGAGCACCTGAACGGCAAGCATACAATTTTCGGACAGGTAGTGGAAGGGCAGGATGTCGTCGAGAAGATCGCGCGAGTTCCGCGGGATAGCAACGACAAGCCGAATACGCCTGTCGTAATCAAGAGCGTGCTGATCCGGCGAGTGGGTCCGGCCCCGGCCGCGACCGGCCATCCGGCGCGAAAAAAAGCGGCTTAAACGTCATTCAGAAGATGTACTTCAAGGCGAACTGAATCTGCCGGTTTGGCACCGACGTACTGGTGATGCGTCCAAACGTGCCGGTCCCCAGTGTTCCGCCCGGGTTGGCGAATTGCGGCGTGTTAAACGCGTTAAAGAACTCCGCCCGGAATAAAACGGAATGCGTTTCGAGCCGCGGCATTTTGAAGGACTTCGACGCCGAAAGATCCCACGTGTTCGTGCCTGGCCCAACCAGCGGGTCGCGCGGGGAGTTGCCGTACATGAGAACCGCGCGCGAAAATGCGGCGGTGTTAAACCACTGGTTGATAGTCTTGTTCGGCATGGTTACGGCTTGGCCCGGTACAAGATTGGGGCGCTCCCAGAGTCCGTCGTTGTTCTCGCTATCCCCACTCTGTAGGACGTTGAAGGGCAAGCCGCTCGAGAACGTCAGAATGCCACCCGTTTGCCATCCGCCCAGAATCGCTCCGGGAACGCCGTTCAGCCCTTTGGTGAAAGGAATCTCATACAGGTAGCCAATCACCATCCGATGGCGCTGATCGAGAACGCTGTTGCCCCGTTCGGCTTTACCGCGATTCCGCGGGTTCTGGCACTGGCACCCGCCGGCGTTAATCGTCTCTCCGGCGTCGTCGATCAGATGGGACCATGTGTAAGCCGCCGTCAGGCTCAAGCCCTTCGAGAAGCGATGCTCGTAGCGGCTTTGCAGAGAATGGTAAACGGTGTTCGTATCCGGCGAAATCAGGCGGATGCGTGCGTATTGCGGATAGGGACGCCGCGGCTGGATGGGACCGGGACCCGGATCGGGCTGGTTGAAATTATTCAGGCTGGTGTCCACATGAGTACCTTTGCTGCCCACCCAGCCGGCCTCCAGGACATCGCTCGAGGTGAATTGATGGGACAACTGGAAGTTGAAATTTTGCATGTAAGCGTTGTGCCGTTTGCGATCCTGCGGAATGGAAACGACGTTGAAGATCGGATTGCCGGGATACAAAGAGGCGGGCACGGGGTTCTCAATGGTTGCCACTGGATTCGTCGTGGGGTTGGTGACCGTTAAGCTTCCAGCGGTCGGCGGGTTTAACTGCAGGATGTTCATGTTGTCAAACTGCGCCGCGCTGTAGAAGATGCCATAGCCGCCGCGAGCCACGGTGTTGCGCGGCAAGCGCCAGGCAAACCCGAAACGCGGGCTGAAATACAGGTACTGATTCTTATAAATATCCGCCACCTTGCCCGGCTCCGGATAGAGCACGGGATCGGGCCCAAGGTCGAATCTAAGAGTACGCGTCACGCCATTGATTTCGTGCGGCTGGCCGTAGAAATCGTAGCGGAGGCCGAGGTTCAGGGTAAGGTTGGAGGTCGCTTTCCAATCGTCCTGCACATATGCTCCGTAGCGCCACTGCCGGATTTTCGAAACCGGAACGCCCTCGGGCGTGAGCGTCGTGCGCGGGTAACCCAGGATGAAATCCGCCGCGGCATTGCCGGAGAGATCCCCGGTGAATGCCATGTTGCCGAACGGCCAATTATTGGTCGTGGCATCGTCTAGAAGCCGGCGGATGTCGCCGCCGAACTTCAAGGAATGCGAGCCGTGAATCCAGCTTAGGTTGTCGACGACTTGGTAGGTGCGGCTATTGTCGAGATTAGAGGCCGCCTGGTCGTCGCCCAGGCCCAGGTAGCCGCTGATGTTCAGCACCGGAAAGCCTTGTTCGTCCTTGCGCAGCGGACGCCCGCTCGGACCACCGACGTTCAGACCGTTGATGCCGAGCGAGGCGATCGTAAAGTTAGTATTGGCGCGGGGGCTTAGAACCGACACATTCGCCAGGTTGAACCCGAAGCGCACCTCGTTCAGCAAAGAAGGCGTGAAGGTGTGAACGTATTGAGCCGAGAGGCTGCTGTTCGGAAAAGTCCCGTTGAAATAAAAATTCGGGTTCAATTCGTAATTGGGAAAGTCGCGGCGCGAACGGATATAGTGCACGAACACCTGATCGTTCTGGCTAAAGTATTGGTCGACGCGGACAATCCCCTGATCGGTGGTAAGCCGGCCTTGCGTCACGCCCGAATAGTTCACCACCCCGGACGTGTTCGGAAGGGGCATGTACTTGTTCACGATTGCCACCGAAACCGGATCCAGGCGGTTCGACGGAATCATATTTCCCGGGAACGGCTTCCCGTTCAGCGGATCGATAATCGGGGCGTTGGCCGCCGAAAAATTGCCGGACCTCTGATCGGCGGTAAGCACGATGTTGCTGGCGGCGCTCTCCTGGGTAGACCGGATTCCCTCATAGCCGAGCAGAAAAAAAGTCTTCTCTTTTCGGATTGGACCGGAAACGACTGTCCCGAATTGATTGCGCCGCAGGATATCTTTCGCGAAGGGAGCGGGCCGGAAGTAACTTCGGGCATCCAGCGCATTGTTGCGCAGAAATTCATAGGCCGTCCCGTGGAACTGGTTGGTTCCCGAACGAACTTGCAGGTTTACGTTCGCGCCGGCGTTGCCGCCGTATTCCGCAGTGTAATTGCCGCTCTGCACCTTGAATTCCTGGAGGGCGTCGATGATGGGATAGAGCGTCACGTAGTTGCTGCGGTTGTTCACCATGGTGATGCCGTCGATGTTGACCTGCATCCACGAATCGCGAGCGCCGTTCGCTATAATGCGCGATCCATTGGTGCTGGAGGTAAACTGCGAAGGCTCGGTCACGCGGACTCCCGGCGTGAGCGTGGCCAGTTGCACGAAACTGCGCCCGTTGAGCGGCAGATTGACGATGCGCTCCGTACTTATAACCTCGCCCAGCGTGGCGTTTTCCGTCTGCAGCAGCGGAGACGAGCTGGCGATCTCGACCGTCTGCTGCACTTCGCCGATCTGCATGGCGAAATCGATGCGGGCCTGCTGATTGAGCTGAATGATGACGTTGGCGGTCCGCTCGGTCCGGAAACCTGGGGCCTGAGCCTCGACCGTGTATTGGCCGGGCACGAGATAGCGCACCTCATATTTGCCGTCCTGCGCCGTTTTCACGGTACGCGACAGCCCCGTGGCCGGATTGTCGATGACGACGGTTGCACCCGCGATTACCGCGCCCCCGGGATCGGTAACCGCTCCCAGGATGCCCGTATCCAAAGTCTGGGCCGCCAAAGGCAGAGTCCAGGCGAGTAAAAATTTCGGAATGGCGTTGATCTTCATGGTAGTCTCCAACTTTCGAAGAACCGCGACCGCAAGGGAGCTTTGCCGCGGTTTATCTGCTCACCGCATCTTTGCGGATCAGCTCTTCCAGTTCCGCCGGCTCCGTGGACGGCCCGATATAGTGGTAGGCTTCGGCGTACTGCAATCCGTATTTGGCGCCGAGTTCCCGATCCTTTTTCAGCACCACCTGTTTGATGTATTCGCGATTCGCGGCAGCGTCGTTATCGCCGAGCATCGGCAGCCGTTTGCCTTCGGCGGCCAATCTGGCCCGCAGCTTTGCCCCCGTCTCGCCGGCCGGACCTTGCGCTTTATTGGCCAGATTGGCCGCGATCTTCACGTCGATCACCGAGCCGATGTCCACTATTCGATTCACCAACTGCGGGCCGCGCGCGTGATAATACTTCGTCGTTACGGAATGCGGCTTCAGTCCGGCGTCGAAGTGCTCCGGATAATCTTTGTCCCCGCCCGCCATCCAGCACGCCGCTTCGACGCCTTGCGCCGTGAAGTAGTGATCGGGATTCTCTTCATACGCGCCCCAGGGGTCGTAGGTAATTACGGTGTCGATTTTGAGCAACCGGACGAGGAAGATCAACCGCCCGCGGTACTCCAGCCGTTCCACGCCGTCCATCTGGTGATTGCGATAGTTGAGATCGTAGGCTTTCTTCAAGCCGAGCGCGCGCGCGACTTCCAGATTGTCGCGATAATTGGCGATGACGCTCTCGGCGCCCACTCCCGGCCCCGCGGCGTCGTCTATGGTGGTGCGAATCAGATATCCCGTGTAGCCTTCGCGAATGAGCTTGGCCACCAGGCCGCCGGCGAAGATCGGAATATCGTCCGCATGCGGCTGAATTGCGGCCAACACTTTCCCGGCGTGCGGACTGCCGGGCAGATCCCGCTCAATCACTACGTTTTCTTGTGCCCATCCCCGGCCCGGTCTGGCAACGGCCGCCAAGCCCGCCATAAATAAGCGCCTGGTTACATCGCTCATGAGCAGAGTATATAAAGGAAGCGGTATAAAGGGTAGCGTCATGCTTACACCAACAAACGGACGCAGGAAGTTTTTCACCGTGCTCGGGAACCTCCTGGCGGTTGGCGGATTTGCCGGCGGATCCCGGCTCGCGCAAGGCGCCCCCACCCCGCCTTCCTCCCCGGCCGAGGGAGAAGACTACTACGACAAACTGGGCGTCACCAAAATCATCAACGCCGCCGGCACCTATACGGCGCTGTCGGCCTCGATCATGCCGCCCTCCGTACAGGCAGCCGTGGCGCAAGCCGCCAAGTATCCGGTGCGGCTGGTCGAACTGCAGACGGCGGCTGGCGAATACCTCGCCAAAAAGCTGCATTGCGAGGCCGCGTTGGTATCGGCGGGAGCGGCTTCCGCCTTGACGCTCGGCACCGCGGCGTGCGTCACTCTCGCCAACAAGTCGGGGATTCTCGATATTCCGACGGAGGTGCCGCGCATGAAAGACGAGGTCATCATTCAGAAGGGGCACCGCTACGGGTACGACCAAGCGATCCGATGCTGCGGCATCCGCTTTATCGAGGTGGAGTCGATGCAGCAGTATGACGCCGCCTTCAACGAAAAGACGGTAATGGCGATGTTCTACAACGCATCGGAACACGGCGGCATCGGCCGCGAAGACTGGATTCGAATGGCGCGCAAGCACGGGATACCCTGCTTCAACGATGCCGCCGCGGATGTACCGCCGATTGCGAACCTCTGGAACTATACGCGGATGGGCTTCGACCTGGTTACGTTTTCCGGCGGCAAAGGAATGCGCGGACCTCAGAACGCCGGCCTGCTGTTGGGCAGAAAGGACCTGATCGCGGCAGCCG
>JBPCKZ010000034.1:0-23913 GCA_051003795.1 Bryobacteraceae bacterium
GCCGATTCAAGAGCCGGAATGGCAGGGGACGGTTTCGATACCGACGCCGTCCCAAACACAAACTCAGACTCGTCGGACACTAGCAAATAGAAGCCAAAAAATGGTCTTGACAATTGGGTCCACTTTAAGCAGGCTCCGCTCCTTACGGGCTTACTTGCATTTGGTGCAACTAGAATTGAAGTTGTCCCTGTGACCGACCGCAGCGAAGATGGCGTACGTTTTGTTCGCTATTGATCCGCGAGATGGACGAGCGGTAAAATGCAATCCTCTGTTCCGAGCGTGCGCGTGATGTGACAACACGCTCGATTAGCCGGGTGCGCTTGGGAGGCAAACATGAAGACTTACCTCAATCACGCTCTTGCAGTGCTAAAGCTAGTTCTCTACGTTATCCCCTTCGTTTCGTCGGCGCAGACAGGGACCACGGATGGAGATGAAAAAGCTGTCAAGGCTCTCTGGTCCTCGTACGCGCGTGCGTGGAACAGCCATGATTCAGCCGCCCTTGCCAACTTGTACCTTGCGGATGGCGACGTGGTGTTTCCGTCCGGCAAAATCGGCCAAGGCCGCACGGAAATTGAGAAGAGTGAGAGGGAAAATCACGCGGGCGTTAACCGGGCCAGCACATCGACCAGGACGATTCGCACCATGCGATTCATCACACCCGCTGTGGCGATTGTTGACGGCACTGTCGGAATCACCGGCAGGCTTGATCGAGATGGCAAGCCCCTTCCTTCGGTTTCAGCAGCGCTCCAAACCATGGTCTTGCTCAAAGCCGATGGCTTCTGGCGAATTGTGACCTGTCGAGCGATGGTCCCGACCGTCGCTCCACCGCAAGCGAAAGATAACGTGCCCGCACTCAAGCCTATTCGGATCGGAATACTTATGGGACCGCTTCCCGGGAGGCCTGCGGTATTGGCGTCGTTCAAGGATGCCATGACCCGGCTCGGTTACATTGAGGGCCGTGAGGTCATATATGAGGAACGCCTCCGCGATGTCGTCGGTGCCATGGGCTTCGCGGATCTAACGAATGTCATCACTGCCCAGGCGGCTCAGCTTGTGCAGGCCGGAGTTCGCGTCTTGGTAGCCAGCGGCAGCACGGAGGCGCTTCTCGCGATGAAAGCGTCCAGTACGATCCCGATAGTGTTCTGGTCTTTCGATCCCGTCGCGGAGGGTCTCACGAAGACATTGCAGCGGCCCGGCGCTAACGCGACGGGATTTACCCCGGTGGCAAGCGGCGTAACCGAGCAGCTCGCAATGCTGCGAGAACTCGTTCCTGGCGTGACTCATATCACGGTATTTAACAATCCAACGTACCTCCCGGGCCGCGGTGCGCTCGCGCGAACACAACGAACAGCGGAATCCCTTGGGCTGCGCGTTGATGGCATCGAGGTGCATACGCCGGGCGATCTGACGGGCGCTTTTGCCAAGGCTGAACGCAGCGGCTCCCAAGCCGTTGTCTTGACCAATCACGGTATGTTCCGCTCTGCCGCCGCGATAGTCGCTCAACTCGCCATCGAACACCATCTTCCATTGTTTTCGCCGTACGCCGAGCTCGCTGAGGCCGGGGCGCTCTTGGGTTGGTCTCCGTCTTTCGTCCGCTGGTCTGAGCTTGCGGCCGGATACGTTGATCGAATCTTAAAGGGCGCGAACCCAGCCACATTGCCGGTCGGGGAGTCGATCCCGTTCCTGTATACAGTGAACCTGCGGACCGCGGAGAAGCTTAGATTGGCGGTACCGGAGGACGTGCTTCGCAGCGTCAACCGGATAATCAAGTAAATCATGGATTCCGGCAAGTCGGTGGACACTTCAAACACTATGAGGCGAAAATTGGCTATCCAACGGGGTGCCTGAACTCAACAATAACGGCCCGCTTACATGCATGCGGCTTCATCAGCCTGATGACGGTCATTTTCACTTCTCCACCGGCCGCGTTCACGCAAATCAACCCTAGCATGGTTGGAATATGGAAGCTCAACCTTACAACATCGAAATACGAACCCGGCCTACGACCAAGGAGTAAAACAGTGATCGTAAAACAGGTCCGCTGCCGCGTCGCAGCTCCAGCCATCCTCGGTCCAGGAGATCGCGATAGGCCGCGCTTACAGTATTGGGGTGAATGTGGTGCCGCCCAGCAACCGCGCGGATGCTTGGGAGCTTGTGACCGGCCGGCAAATCCTCGCTCAGGATACCGAGTATGACCTGCTGGACAAATTGCCGGCGAACGGGTAGCTTTCCATTCTTCGCGATCCAGAAGCGCATGCTCCTCTTCCCCGGCTATCATTACACGATCCGAAGCATCGCCACAGCCAAGCCGCTGCAATCCATTGGCAGTTTCCGATTTGAACCTGCGCCGATCGGGCGCTCGCCAATGTGAGGCGGACTGCGCTCAGTCATGATCTTGTAACCAGTTTGTCGTCAGATATTCGCAAACGTTTGTTAGGTTGGGAATCTTGTGTCGCCTGGTACGCGGAGGCTGACAACAGCTACAGCGGCAACAATATCCGCGCGGCGATCGTCGCGATTGGTTTCGCCATCCAGTAATCAAGGAGCGGTTTCTTGAAACGAATATCGATCTGTGTGTTCTTATCGGGCGGCGTATTGTTCGCCCAATCCGAAACGGGGAAAGCTTCTCTCGAAGGCCGCGTCAGCGACCCTTCGGGGCAATCCATCCAAGCCGCCTCGGTCAAGGTGCTCGAAACCCAAACAGGCATTCGCCGCGACGCAACCACCAACGCCGAAGGCCAGTTCCGCGTGGGAGCCCTGCAGGTCGGGACTTATCAAGTGGAAGCATCGGCTCCCGCGTTCGGTACGGCTCGCGTCCAGGGAATTACGCTGACCGTCGGCGAAACCAAATCGGTGAATGTCATTTTACAAGTGGCTTCGCTGACTTCCGAGGTGACGGTTTCAACCGACGCCCAGATCGTCGATCAATCCGACCCGTCGGACAGCGTGACCATCAATTCGCGAGCCGTTGAAGATCTGCCGATCCGAGGCCGCAACTTCACGGAATTCGTCCAGTTGAGTCCGAATGTCATGCAGGAACAGGACCGGTTCGGAATCGTGGTGAACGGACAACGTTCCATCAACTCCAACATTTGGTCGACGGCGTGGATTTCAACGATTCCCTCCAAGGGGGCCAGCGCGGCGGCGGCCCCAACGAATCGGCTTACTTTTTCCCTCAGCTTGCGGTTCGCGAATTTCAGGTGGTGCGCAACGGCGCGACGGCCGAAGTGGGACGCACCAACTCCGGCTTCATCAACGTGGTGACGAAATCCGGAACGAATTCGTATCACGGAGAAGGATTTTACGCCAACCGGAACGGCTCGCTCACGTCGCCCGACGCGTTTGGGAACGATAGCGCGAACAACTCGCAGCATCAATTGGGCGGCTCGCTCGGAGGACCCATCCGGAAGGACAAGCTGTTCTTCTTCGGAGCGGTCGAAAAGAATATCCTCTCAATTCCCTACACGGTAAAGTTCAACACTCCGATGGGGAACGTCGCGGTGCCGCAAAGCATTCTGAGCCAACAGGGCCAATTCACGCAAAAGAATAATCCGCTGGTGGCGTTTGGCCGCCTGGACTATCAGTTGAGTCAAAACAACAGCGTGAATTTGCAATATACCTATGCCGCGCAAAACGGTTTGAACTTCGGCGGAGTCAGCGGGATCACTACCGCGGCCGTCACCAACAACACGATTCTCGATCGCGCCAGCCAAGGCGTGAAAGCGGGCCTGACAACGGTTTTCACGCCGGCGCTGTTGAACGAAGTTCGCGGGCAGTGGGCTTACGACAACCGCACGCAAACTCCTAACAGCCCGCTGCCGCAAATCGCCATCAACGACTTCGGAACGCTCGGTGGAAACGCCAACGGCTCGTACATTTACGAGGCCACGCGATACGAAATTCTCGACAATTTGAGCTGGACGCGCGGCATTCACTCTTTCCGTTTTGGAGTCGACTCGAATTTCAATCCGCAGCGGCAGTCGCGAGAAACCAATCCCGGCGGTCTTTACACGTTCAACACGTTCGCGGATTACCTGGCGCTTAAAGTCGCCCGGTATCAGCAGGCGCTGCCCGCGAACGGGACGCAAGGTCTCTACAAGGGAACGCAGCAGGACCACGGCATCTACACCATGGACACAATCAAGTTGCGTCCCGATCTCACCATCACCGCCGGTCTGCGTTGGGACGGCCAGATCGAGCCGCAACCGGACCATCCGAATCCGAAGTATCCAATCACTAGCCGGATCCCCAACGATCTCAAAATGTGGCAGCCGCGGCTCGGCATCGCCTACGACGTTGCGGGCCAGGGAAAGACCGTTGTCCGCCTTTCGGCGGGACTGTACGACGCCCGAACGCCCGCCTACCTGATCCAGCGCGCTTTCACGGACAACGGCATCGACGTGCTGGTTCTCGATACCAACACCGATCCGAGTATCTTGAAGCTCCTGACGCCGCCGAATGGATTGACGTCGATTCCGTCCGGAGTCAAAACTCCGATCAACGCAGTCTATGCAATGGACGCGAATTACAAAAACCCACGCTCGTTCCAGGGCGCCGCGACGCTCGAGCAACAGATCGATCCCAGTACCAAGTTGACCATAGGCTACACGCGGAACTCGACGTGGGGATTGCAGCGGCGCTACGATCGCAACCTGTTCCCGCCGACGATCCTCCCGAACGGATTGCCAGTCTATCCGACGTTCGATTCCAAGGGCAACCTGGTGCAGGCTTCCGGCTTCAACGCCACGACCGGCCAGCCCATTTTTACGGACTCGACCGTTGCCGTGATCAAGCCGGCAGTTGCGCGTCCGGACCCCACGATAGGACAGTTCAACGTGAACGAATCTTCGGCGCACTCCAGCTACAACGGCCTATCCATCAACGTGACCCGCCGGTTTTCGCGGCGCTTGCAAGTCCTCCTGAACTACACGTATTCGTTCACGCATGACGACGATTCGAACGAACGCGACTTCAACCGCCAGCAGGCGCTCGACACCTACAATCTCAAGCTGGACGCCGCGTATTCGAGGACCGATATCCGGCACAACGGCAACGTCAGCGGCATTTACGATCTTCCATGGGGTTTCACGCTCAGTACGATCGTCTTCGCGCACACCGGTCTACCCTATCGCGCCGTTACGGGCTTCGATACCCAGAACGACGGCAACACCGTGAACGATGTGCCGATCTACAACGGCCGGATCGTCCGCCGTTTCACGTTTCGCCAACCCGGTTTCTTCGATTGGGACATGCGCCTCCTCAAAACATTTAACTTAGGCGAGCGCATGCGCTTGAGTTTTTCCATCGAGGGCTTCAATCTTACCCGGGCCGGCAACAAGGGCTTCGGATCGAGCGCGGAGAGCACCTACGGCGTGCAATTGCCGAATGGGTCGATTAACCCGATCGCAGGTTTGCCTTTTACGAGCAATACGGCGGGAGTTCCGAGCGCGATCCCCGGCACGGACCGCTTTGGCGGAGCGCGGCAAGGCCAACTCGGCGCGCGCTTCGTGTTTTAGTGGGCGCGCCCCCGCGGAGGCCGCGGAGGTCTCCAAAACGCCCATGCTATTCTCGAATTTTCCGTGCAACTTCGTTTTGCAGTGCCTGCGGCATTCGTCCTTCTCCCCTGTCTTACCGCTCTTTTCGCCTACCAGGCTCACTTCACGCAATACCCTTCGGAAGAGGATAATCCGGCTCCGGTTCCGCCCGGCGCTTTCGATAAAACCGAGTGGGCCTTTGCGCGGCTGAGGTATCCCTCGGGCCGCTACGCCGGATTTTGGGGAGGCCGCGGAAGCTGGCCGACCGATTTCCCGAAAGCGGATCGCCAGTTCGTGCAGGGGGTCCGGCGCCTGACGCGCATCAGCGCGCGCTCGAGCGAGCAGGTGATCGATCTCAGTCTCGACAACAACGAAATCTTCAACTGGCCGTGGGTCTACGCGGTTGAAGTGGGGCATTGGGATTTAACGCAGGCTCAATGCAAATTGCTGAGGGAATATTTGCTGCGAGGCGGGTTTCTTATGGTGGACGATTTCCATGGCACGTACGAGTGGGACGTCTTCACCGCGAGCATGAACCGCATTTTTCCCGACCGGCCCATTGTCGAGATCGACAGCAAGGATCCGATTTTTCATGTGTTGTACGATTTGGATGAGCGCATTCAGGTGCCCGGACTGCAGTATCTTTATAGCGGCAAGATTTACGAAAAGGACGGGAAGATTCCGCACTGGCGCGGAATCTACGACGACAAGGGCCGCGTAATGGCGGCGATGACTTTCAATCAGGACAACGGCGACGCCTGGGAGCATGCCGACAATCCCAAATACGAAGAGAAATACACGTCGCAGGCCTACCGGATCGGGATCAATTATATCATTTATTCGATGACCCACTAGCGTGCGACTCATTCCAGTCTTACTCCTTATCGGTCCCGCTGCCCTTGCACAGTTCACCGCTACCGTGGTGACCACGTACACCGATGACGATGGCGGGACAACGCAGTTTCGAGAAGATTTCTATCGATCCAAGAATGGATCGTATGTACGGAGCGAAGAGACCGAGGCCTACGACGGCGAAAGAGGGATTAGGCGGACGGTTGTCGATGTAAGTAGCCGGAGTATGACGACCATCGATTCCTTCACGCATTCAATCGAGATTAGGGCGAATCTGGATGAGACGGATTTTCGGAAATTTCCCGAGCCGTTTGGAAGTTGCGGCCTACTAAGTGATGGTACCTGGAAGCCAATCCGGGTGTCCGGGATGCTCGGATTTAAGGTGATCGAGGTTGAACAACCAATGTCCGCAAACGCCGGCGCGAGGCTCTGGGTTGCCCCGGAACTGGGCTGCTTCCCATTGCTGGATTTGTACATGGAAAAGGGAGAGACCAGGACAAAAAGAGAAGTTGTGTCCGTGACGCCGGGCGATCCGGATCCGGTTGTATTTCAAGTACCATCCGGATATATCGAAGTAGGCCCGTTGCAATTTGAAACACTGTGGAAAAAGAGGTTCCACGGGAGGAGCTATGCCGGCGACCGGGATGCGGCCAAGGCGGAGTTAGCGTACCAAGCCGCCAAGGCTCGATCGTCGCGCCGGGAATAAGCGGGGAGCTTCCGCCTTCATCCATGTTCCAATTTTTATTCAAGTATTCGCCTGCCACCTTCTCAAAAGGCCAGTTCGTTTTTCTGACGCCCTGGCCGCTGTGGCTGCTTGCGCTCGCGATTCTGGCGGCTGGCGCGGCGCTGTTCTGGCACATGCGCCGGAATCGCGGTTTGCTCACCGGCGCGCGTCCGGTGGCTATTTGGCTGCTCGAAACGGCGATGGTCGCGCTGCTGCTGCTCATGCTTTGGCACCCGGCAATCACCATCGCGACGCTGCGGCCGCAGCAAAATGTCGTGACGGTCTTGCTCGACGATTCGAAGAGCATGGCGATCGTCGAGAACGGCAAATCGCGGATGGATGCCGCGAAGGAGTTGTGGACGCGCAATCTCGCTTCCGCGCTGGGGAAAAATTTTCAGGTGCGGCTGTACCGGTTCGACAAGGATCTTCAGCGGATCGATAAGCCGGAAACGCAACTGGCGACCTTGGCCGCCGGCGCCAACGCCACGCGGATCGGCGACAGCTTAAATGAGGCTATCTCGGAAGGGGCGACGCTCCCGCTGGGCGCCTTGGTGCTCATGTCCGATGGCGCGGACAATTCGGGCGGCATCGATCTCGACACCATTTCGCGCATCCGCCAGAAGCGCGTTCCGGTGCATACCATCGGGTTCGGGCGCGAGAAGCTTTTAAAAGATATCGAGATTACGGATGTAGCGCTGCCGCAGCGCGCGCTGGCCGATTCGCGTTTGAGCGCCCAGGTTCAGTTCCGGCAATACGGCTACTCGCGGGAGAAGGCGCGCCTTTCGGTGCGCGATGGGGGCAAGATTCTGGCCTCGCAGCAAATTGAGCTGAAGGGCGAGGGGCTGCCCCAAACCGAATCGGTGGTGTTCAATGCGGGAGCGGCGGGGCCGCGCAATTTACAGGTGAGCATCGATCCATTGCCGGGTGAAGAGAACACCGCGAATAACACGCTGACGCGGCTGGTAAACGTTTCGCCGCGTAAAATGCGCATCCTCTATATAGAGGGCGAGCCGCGCTGGGAATTTAAGTTCATCCGAAGGGCGGTCGAGGACGATCACAGCCTGGAGCTGGTTAGTATTCTGCGCACGACGCAGAACAAGAACTACCGGCAGGGGATCTCGAATCCGAAAGAGCTGGAGGATGGATTTCCGGCGAAAGCGGAGGAGCTTTTCGCGTACGACGGGTTGATTATCGGGAGCGTGGAGGCGAGCTATTTCACTCCGGCGCAGCAGGAATTGATCGCGCAGTTCGCCAACCGGCGCGGCGGCGGAGTGCTTTTTCTTGCCGGGCGATTCGGGTTGGCCGACGGCGGGTATTCGAAATCCGCCATGGCGGAGATGCTCCCGGTCCGGCTGCTCGGAACGCAGAACACGTTTCGTCGCGATTATTCGACCGCGGAGTTGACCCGGGCCGGGCAGGATAGCGTGATTTGCCGGTTCGAGGAGAACCGCGAGAAGAATATCGAGCGCTGGAAGAAGATGCCGGAAATCGCCAATTACCAGTTCGTGGGCGAGGCGAAGCCGGGCGCGGTGACCTTGATGGATGTGCGGCCTCCCGGTCACGGAAGATCGCCGTTGCTGGTGGTCCAAAATTACGGGCGAGGGCGCTCGGCGCTGCTGGCGACGGCGGGAACATGGCGCTGGCAAATGTCTCAGCCCGTTGCCGATCAGACGCACGAAATGTTCTGGCGCCAATTGTTGCGGTGGCTTGTTTCGGAAACGCCGGGACAGATCGCGGCGTCCACACCGCAACAGGTGTTGTCGGACGAGACCAGGGTGCACCTGCGGGTCGAAGCTCGCGACAAGAGTTTTCAGCCCATGGCGAATGCGCGGGTCGAGGCCCACGTGATTGGGCCGGGCGGTCTTTCGGAGACCGTCGCGCTAGCGCCCGAGCCGCTCGAGCAAGGCGTCTATTCGGCGGATTGGACGGCGGAGAAGCCGGGGTCGTACCTGGCGGAGATTGTGGCCGACGCGGGACGAGACACGGTGATGTTCCGAAGAGAGGACGGGGTCGCGGAGCATTTTCATACAGCGCAGAATAAGGAACTGTTGCAAAGGCTTTCCGAGCAGACGGGCGGACGATACTACGCGGCTGGGGATGCGAAACGGCTAGCCGATGAGATTTCGATTTCGGAAGCGGGGATCACGTCGCATGAGACCCGGGACCTGTGGGATATGCCGATTGTGTTTTTAATGGCGCTGGGGTTGAGGGCTGGAGAATGGCTGCTGCGGCGCAAATGGGGCGTGGTATGAGAGGTTTTCGCCGCTTCCAAACAAGTGTCCACACGAGTGTGGACACGGCAGGCACAAGTGCCCGCGCCACGGTTATCTTCCTACTTTTCGCCGCGTCCGCCTTGCACGCCGCCACCTTCTACGTAACCGTCGCGGGGCTCGGTGGCGAGCCGGACTATGAGCAGCGCTTCAACATGCTCGCCGACGACATCGACAAGATTGTGAAGCCCGCGGGACCCACCGAGACCCTGAAGGGCGCCGCCGCCACGAAGGCAAACGTAAAGAACGCTCTCGAAAAGGTTGCCCGCGAGTCTAAATCCCAGGATGCGGTGGTGCTCATGCTAATCGGTCACGGAACCTTCGACGGCATCGATTACAAGATGAATCTCCCCGGTCCGGATCTCTCGGCAACGGAGCTCGCGGCCATGCTGAATCGCGTTCCCGCGGGGCGCCAACTTGTGGTCAACATGACCAGCGCGAGCGGAGCGTCGTTGAACGCTCTCAAGAAGGAGAACCGGATCGTCGTCACGGCCACCAAGACCGGCAACGAGAAGAATGCGACGGTGTTCGCGCGCTACTGGGTGGAAGCTTTGCGCGATCCGGCGGCGGATACGGACAAGAACGAAACCGTTTCCGCGATGGAGGCTTTCCGCTACGCGCAGCAGAAGACGGCCAAATTTTTCGAAGAGCAAAAGCGCTTGGCAACCGAGCATGCTCAAGTGTCCGGCGACCACGCGGCGGTGTTTCCGGTGCTGCGGATGGGGTCGGCGGCCGCGTCCGCGAGCGATCCAGCGAAGAAAGGGCTGATGGCGAAACGCGAGGATCTGGAAGGCAAGATCGATCAGCTCAAGTATCAGAAGGCGCTTCTGCCGGAAGATCAATATAAGAAGCAGTTGGCGTCATTGTTGATCGATCTGGCGAAAACGCAGCAGGAGTTGGATAAGTGATCTTGAGAAGCCTGGCTGTTTTCTGTTTGCTCGCCGCCTGCGCTCCGGCGCAATCGCTGCAGCGCGCCGAAGCCCTTTGGAAGGCGCGCAATTATCGGGAAGCGAACAATGCCTTCCGCGCGCTAGTCGCGGCGAATCCTAAAAATCCCGAGTACCGCGTCCGCTGGGGCCGGCTCTTCCTCGAACGCTTCAATGCGGAGGAAGCAGCCAAGTTATTTCAGGAAGCGCTCGAAATCAAGAAAGACGATGCGGCCGCGCTGCTCGGTCTAGCGCTTGTCGCCGCCGAAGATTTCGAAGGCAAGGCCGAGAAGCTCGCCGAAGCCGCGGCCGAAGCCGATCCCAAACTCTTCGAAGCGCGCGAGCTGATGGCGCGCCTCGCGCTCGAAGATAATAACCCGAAGAAAGCGTCGGAGCAGGCGGAAATGGCGCTGGCAATCTCCCCGAAAGCGTTGGAGGCGATGTCGATACTCGCGACCGTCGACTGGCTCGAGGACAAGAAGCAGACTCCGTGGATCGACAAGATCCTGCAACAGAATCCGCACTACGGGCAGGCGTACGAGACCGCCGGGCACTTTTTCTTCATCAACCGCCGGTACGAGGAAGCCATCCAGTTCTATCGCAAAGCCATCGATCTCACGCCGGATTTATGGAGCGCGCATTCGCAGCTCGGCCTCAACTTGATGCGCCAGGGAATTGAAGGCGAAGCGCGGAAGGAGTTGGAACTGAGTTACGCCAACGATTACCGGGATGCGGCCACGGTGAATACGCTGCGGTTGATGGACAGCTACAAGAATTTCGTCACGTTCAAGACCGATCGCACGATTTTGCGCCTGCACAAAAAAGAAGCGGATGTTCTGCGCCCGTATTTCGAAGCCGAGATGGAGCGGGCCATCGCGACCTATGAGAAAAAGTATCAAATGAAGCTCGACCGGCCCGTGCAGGTGGAGGTTTATCCGGATCACGAAGACTTCGCCGTGCGCACGATGGGCATGCCGGGGCTGGGCGCGCTGGGCGTGACATTCGGCTACGTTGTCGCCATGGACAGCCCGTCCGGAAGGCCTCCGGGGACCTTTCACTGGGCGAGCACGATGTGGCATGAAATGAGTCACGTCTACGTGCTGACCGCCACGAAACATCGGGTGCCGCGCTGGTTCACCGAAGGCATGGCCGTGCATGAAGAGACCGCGATCTCGAAAGACTGGGGCGACCGGCTCGACACTCAGGCGATCATGGCGATCAAGGATAAGAAGCTGCTGCCCGTCGCCGATCTGGATCGTGGCTTCGTGCATCCGCAATATCCTTCGCAAGTGATCGTTTCATATTTTCAAGCGGGACGGATCTGCGATTACATCGCGCGCAAGTGGGGCGACCAGAAGCTGCTCGATATGATTCACGGGTTCGCCGGGAACGAAACGACCGCGGAAGTTATCGAGAAACAGCTCGGCATGAAGCCCGAGGCTTTCGATAAGGAATTTTTGGCATCGCTCGAAGCCGAAACCAAAAAGACCGTCGAAGGATTCGATACCTGGAAGAAGCAGCTGAAGCCGATCGCGGAAGCATCGAAGGCCGGACGGAACGATGAAGTGATCGAGAAAGCGAAGGCCATTCGCGACCTGTATCCCGATTACGTGGAGGCGGCCAACGTGTACGAATTTCTCTCGACCGCTTATCTCGCGAAGGGCGACAAGGCTGCGGCGACATCCGAGCTGGAACGCTACTCGCGCGTGGGCGGCCGCAATCCGGCGACGCTGAAAAAATTGGCTTCGCTGCTCGAGGAATCGGGGCGCAAGAAGGAAGCGGCGGCGGTGCTCGATCGCTTGAATTACATCGCGCCCGTGGATGAAGAGCTGCACCGCAAGCTGGGCGATCTGTGGCTCGCGCTGAATAACGACGACGGGGCCATCCGCGAGTACCGGGCCGCGCTCGCCATGAAACCGCTCGATCAGGCCGGGAATCACTTCAATCTCGCCAAGGCGTATCACGCGGCGAAGAAAGACGATCAGGCGCGCGAGGAAGTCATGACTTCGCTCGAAGCCGCGCCGAATTACAAGCCGGCTCAGAAGCTTTTGCTCGAGCTTACGGCCGAGACCGCGAAATAGTAAAAACGAAATGTCCACCACACTAGCCGCCCCCCAACTGGAACCGGAAATTTTGCAGACGCGCGTCGCCCGCTTTCGCGAGGTGGATGTGCAGATCGTGAAGCAGGTGCGCCGCGTAATCGTCGGCCAGGAGGAAGTGCTCGAACAGGTGATGATAGCCCTGTTCGTGGGCGGCCATTGCCTGATCACTGGGCTGCCGGGGACGGCGAAAACACTGCTGGTGCGCACCATGGCGCAGACGCTTGGCCTCATTTTCAAGCGCATCCAGTTCACTCCGGATCTGATGCCGTCCGACATGACCGGCACCGATATTATCGAAGAGGACCCAACCACCGGCGGCCGCACCTGGACGTTCGTGCCGGGGCCGATCTTTACGAACATTTTGCTTGCGGATGAAATCAACCGGACGCCGCCGAAGACGCAGTCGGCGCTGCTCGAAGCGATGCAGGAGCGCGCCTGCACGGTGCGCGGGAACAACTATACGCTCCCGGCGCCGTTTTTCGTTCTGGCGACGCAGAACCCGATCGAGCTGGAAGGCACGTATCCGCTGCCCGAAGCGCAGTTGGATCGATTTCTGTTTAATACGATCCTCGATTACTTATCCGCGGCGGAAGAGTTGCAAGTTGTCGATCTCACGACGACTACCCATGTCGCGAACGCGGAGCCGGTGACCACGGCCGAAGAAATTCTGGGATTCCAGCAGTTGGTGAGGATGGTGCCGATCGGGGAATCGGTCTCGAAGTATGCCATCGATCTGGTGCGCGCGACGCGCTCGCGGGACGAATCGGCGCCCGACTTCGTCAAGAAGTATGTGAACTATGGCGGCAGCGTGCGCGCAGCGCAGTTTTTGGTGTTGGCCGCGAAGGCGCGGTCGTTGATGAAGGGAAGATATCACGTGGGCTATGAGGATATCCGGGCGCTCTATTGCCCCATTTTGCGGCACAGAATTTTGCTGAACTTTCATGCGGAGTCGGACCGTTTGACGCAGGACGACATTTTGAAGCGGATTCTCGAGGCGAAGCCCGCGCCGCGAGGCGAATGATGCCAAGCCCAGCCTAATCCATGCTGCAGCGTTTTCTCGATCCCGCGACCCTCGCCGGCATATCTTCGCTCGACCTCGTCGCGAAGACCGTGGTCGATGGCTTCGTCGCCGGGCTGCACCGTTCGCCCGATTTCGGATTCAGCCAGGAGTTCGCCGAATACCGCGCCTACGTGCAAGGCGACGATCTCCGCCACGTCGATTGGAACGTCTTCGCCCGAACCGATCGCACCTACCTGAAGCGTTATCGTGGCGAGACCAATTCGCAGCTTCTAATCCTGCTCGATACCAGCGCGTCCATGGGATTTGCCTCGGGAAAAATCAACAAAATGGATTACGCGCGCTTCGTCGCGGCTTCGCTGGTTTACTTGGCAAACCTGCAACGCGACGCGGCGGGTCTCATTATTTTCGACGAAGAGGTAAAAAATTATATTCCGCCTTCGACGCGCCAAGGGCAGTTGTTCCGGCTGCTGCATGCGATCGAAGCGGCGGCGGTCGGCACGCATACGGATTTCGTGAAGCCGTTCGCGCACTTCCAGCAATTTCTGCACCGGCGCGGCATAGTGGTCGTGCTGTCGGATTTCTACGAACAACCGGAGACAATTATCAAGACCGTCGAGCCGCTGCGCTTCCACGGCAACGAGGTCGTGCTTTTCCAGGTGCTCGATCCGCAAGAGATCCAGCCGAAATTTCGCGATTCCGTGCTGCTGCTCGATATGGAAACGAAGAGCAGCATCGAGGTCTCTCCCGAGTACGCGCGCACCGAATACCGCGAGAAGATCGCGGCGCATCTGGAAGCGATGCGCGACCAGGCGAAGTCCGCGGGCCTCGATTATTTTCTGATGAATACCGAACGCCCGCTGGATGAAGGATTGCGCGAATATTTGGCGTTGCGCCAGAGGAGGATGTAGTTGGGCCTGTTCGCGCCATGGTTTCTGGCGGGGCTTGCGGCGGTCGGACTGCCGATCTACGTGCACCTGCTGCGGAAGCACAAGACCACGCCGCTGCCGTTCAGTTCGCTGATGTTTTTCGAAAGGCGGACGCAGAGCTCGATCAAGCACCGCCGGCTGCAGTATTTGCTGCTATTCGCTTTGCGAACGCTGTTCGTGATTCTGCTGGCCATTGCGTTCGCGCGGCCGTTCTTGGAATCCTCCACCATCGTCGCGGCGCGCGGTGGAAGGCTGATCGAGATTTGCGTGGACGATTCGTTCAGCATGCGGCAAGGCGATCGTTTTGCGCGGGCGAAAAGGGATGCGCTCACCGCGCTCGATGGGATGAAGCCGGCCGATCGCGCGCAGATCGTGGCGTTCGACCGCGAAGCCAGGCTTCTGACGGAGATGACTTCGGATGGGAGCGCGCTCCGCGGCGCGGTAAATTCGATCGAGCCCGGCGATGCCGCAAGCTCCTACGCGGAACTCGTGCGAACCGCCGGCCAGACGCCGGGGCCGCCGCGCGAGATGCATATCTTTTCCGATATGCAAAAGACCTCCATGCCGTCCAGCTTTTCCGATCTCCGGCTGAAAGAAGGCACCAAGCTGGTGCCGCACGCCGAAGCCACGCAATCGGTGCCCAACTTTTTCGTCGAAAGCGTACACGCACCCCGACACGTGTACGATCCCAAGCGCGTTCGCGTTCAGGCGACGGTGGCGGGGCATGGAAACGCGATGGCGACGCGTCGCGTGTCGTTGGTCGTTAACGGAAAGACGCTTGAAACCAAGCCGGTCGCCGTACCGCCCGATGGACGCGGCTCGGTCGAGTTCCTCTCGATGGACGCGACCTATGGATTAAACAAGGGTGAGGTCCGCATCGATTCCGCGGATGCGTTTCCCAATGACGATCGCTTCTACTTCTCCGCCGAGCGCTCCGATCCGCGACCGGCGCTGTTCGTGCATGACGCTCGCGATACACGCAGCCTGATCTATTTCCGCACGGCGCTCGAATCTTCCATCGAACCGGCATTCAAGTTGGAGCCGGTCGCGACCGAGCAAGCCGCGAATCTTGTGCCGGCGAAGTACGCGTTCGTCGTGCTGTCCGACACCGGATCGCTGCCCGCCAAGTTCGATGAAGCGCTGCGGGATTATGTTCAGAAGGGCGGGTCGGTCCTGATCGCGCTCGGGAAAACATCCGCCGGATTGCGCCGCGTGCCGGTTGCGGATCTGACGATTGACGGCGAACGTTACGCCTCGCCCGAAGGACAGCGGTTCCAGAGCGCCGCGTATCTGGACAGCTTGCATCCGGCGATCCGGCGCGCCCAGCGGTGGGAAGGCGTCAAGTTTTTTCAGGCCGTGAAAGTGGACCCGGGCGGCGCGCGCGTGCCGGCGAAGCTTTCGGACGACACGCCGCTGTTGATCGATAAGCCGATCGGAGATGGCCGGGTGTTGGTGTTCGCGTCCGCGCTCGACAACCTCGCGAACGATTTTCCGCTGCACGTGGCTTTCGTGCCATTCATCGAGCAGACTTCGCACTATCTGGGCGGTCTCGACGACACGCCGGCGAACTACACCGTCGGTTCGTTTGTGGATCTGCGGTCCGCGCGGGAGAAGGGCGGGGCGGTGGAAGTGATCGGGCCGGATGGACAGCGGGCGCTGTCGCTCTCCGAATCGACGAAAGCGCAAACCCTCGCGCTGACGCACGAAGGTTTCTACGATATCCGCCGGCCAAGCGGACGACACGAACTGGCGGCGGTGAATCCGGATCGACGGGAATCCGATTTCACGATCGTTCCGGCGGAAACGTTGCAGCTTTGGGAAAACACCGGTAAAGCGCCCGTCGAGAACGCACCCGGCGCGGAACCGGTTCACGAATCGATCGATTTGTGGTGGTACGTGCTGTTGGCCGCGCTGATTCTGGCGGTGGCGGAATCCGTGTTGGGGAACCGGCATCTGGCGGTGGATAAGGAGACTGCGTGAACGGTGAGCGAGAATAGCTAAAGGTGGCTTCATGAATATCGATGAACGGCTCGAAGCGCTGACGATGAATCTGGAGTTGCTCTCGCATGATATTCAACAGCACACGGTCGAGATCAAGGAGCATACGAAGCAAATCCAAGACCACACCAAGCAACTTGAATTGGACGGGGAATTTATCCGCACCCTGGCTCGCATCGTGCCGATTCACGAACAACGGCTTAACGATTTGTAAACATGGAGATTTGCGGAGCGCTTGGGAGGCTCGGGTCTTTCGAGTGAGAAGATCAAGTAGGTAAAAAGAGGCTGCATGAACCCGCTGCTTGGATTATCGGAATACCTCGGAAAGCTTGAAAAGAACCTGCGCCTGTTCGCGCTCTCTCGCGGCATGGCCGCCATCGGCGGCGCGGCGCTCGTGTTCACGGTGCTGCTGGTAATCGGAATCAACTGGCTATCGTTCTCCGACCCGAGCGTCTTCTGGGCGCGGGTGCTGCTATTCCTCGTCCTCGCGGCAGCGATTTCGGCCGCGCTGGTGATTCCGCTCATTCGCCTGAACCGGCATTTCGCCGCGCAAAAGGCCGAGCAGCGGTTCCCCCAATTCGGCGAGCGCCTCCTCACCTTCACCGAGCGATCCGAAAAGAACGCCAACGACCCGTTCCTTCCCCTGCTCGCGATGGATACTCTCGAAATCGCGAAACAGGCCGACGCCCAGGAAGTGGTTCGCAGGGGCCGTATCGCAAGTTTCGCATCGGTTGGAGCCGTGGCCGTGCTGGTATTGATCTGGCTGGGCGTTTCGGGTCCGGGATTTCTCGGTTATGGCACGTCGCTGCTATGGGGCGGCCTTCCAAAGGAGGATCGCAAGCCTTTTTATAGCGTGCGCGTCGAGCCGGGCAACAAGATTATTCGCCGCCGTTCCGACCAGATGGTGACCGCAAAGCTGACCGGATTTCTTTCGCCCAAAGTGAATCTGCGCGCGCGTTACGGTAGTGCGACCAAGTGGGAACAGGCCGCCATGATGCCGCAACCGGGTGGCTCCGGCTACGAATTTCTGCTGGCGGGCGTGCCGGAGAACGTCGAGTACTACGTCGAGGCGGGCGGCGTCCGCTCGAACACTTACAAGCTCAGCGTGATGGATCTTCCCGTCGTGAAAAACGTTCGCGTCACCTATCGTTACCCGAGCTGGTTGAGCTTGAAAGACGAAGTGGAGGATCCTGGCGGGGACCTCCGCGCCGTGGAGGGCACGATGGCCGAAGTGGAAATCCAGACCGATCGTCCGCTGGCGAACGGCGCGCTCGCGCTCGACGACGGAACCAGCGTCGATCTCGAACCCGGTTCCGGAAACAAACGCATGGCGCGGGTGCCGATCAAGAAAGACGGGATGTATCACGTGGCGACAACCGAACAAGGGGAACCGGTGCGGTTGAGCGAGGATTATTTTATCGAGGCGCGCAAGGATTCGCCGCCGATGGTTACTTTGCTGCGACCGGCGCGCGATGCAAAGGTCAGCCCCATCGAGGAAGTTTCGGTCGCGGTCAAAGGCAGCGACGATTTCAGCTTGCACGCGCTCGACCTGCACTACTCGGTAAATGGCGGTCCGGAAAAAACGGCATCGGTGTTGAAGTCGAAAGGCGCGAAAGCGAGCGAGGGCGCCACCACGCTCTACCTCGAAGATTATAAGCTGGTGCCCGGCGATGTGGTGAGCCTGTATGCCACGGCGCGCGACGCCCGAAACACGGCGAAGACCGACATTTATTTCATCGAAGCGCAGCCGTTCGAGAAGGAATACTCGCAATCGCAGCAGCAGGGCGGCGGCGGAGACGGGGACGGCAACGACGAAAAGGGTATTTCGGCGCGGCAGAAGGAAATCATCGCGGCCACCTGGAACGAGTTGAAAGGCTCGCCCAAGGACAAGGCGACGGCGGCGGAAAACGCCAAGTACTTATCCGAAGTGCAGTCGAAGCTGCGGGACCAGGCGCAGTCGCTCGCGGATCGCATGAAGAAACGCGAACTGGCGGGCAGCAATCCCGCGTTTCAGGCGTTCGTGAAAGACATGGAGGAAGCGGTCGCGCAGATGGGTCCGGCTTCCGAAAAACTGAAAGGCTTGAAGTGGCAGGATGCCATGCAGCCGGAGCAGAAGGCGCTGCAATATTTGTTGCGCGCGGAATCGACGTTCCGCCAAATTCAGGTGGCGTTCGGAAAACAGCAGGGCGGCGGAGGCAAGGGCGGAGCGGGGCGGGATCTCGAAAACCTGTTCGATCTCGAGCTCGACACGGAGAAGAATCAGTATGAGAGCGGGCAGCAATCGGCCGCCGAGCGGAAGCAAAAAGAGATCGACGACGCGCTGAAGAAATTGGAGGAACTGGCGCGGCGCCAGCAGGAGCTTGCGGATCAGAACAAGAATCGGCAACAGACTTCGCAGCAGCGGTGGCAGCAGGAAATGCTGCGGCGGGATGCCGAACAGTTGCGCCGCGAGATGGAGCGGATGACACGCGACGATTCGTCCCAACAGCAAGAGGGGCAGAGTCGGCAGCAGGGACAGCAAGGCCAAAGCGGTAAAGCGGGACAAGCCGGCCAACAAAGCGCTCAACAGCAAGACCAGCAGAAGCAACAGCAGCCGCCGCAAGCGGGACAGGCCGGGCAGATGGGCCAACAGCAGAAGAACGCACAGCAGAAGCAGCTTCAGCAGCGGCAGATGGATCGCATGTTGCCGCAACAGCGGCAAACGATGCAGGAGGCGCTGAACCGGTTGTCACAGGCCACTCGCGAGATGAGCGGAGCGGCTTCGGCGCAGGGATCCCCTCAACAGGGCGCGCAAGGGAAAGCGCAGGCGGATGCCGAGCGCGCGGCGGAACGGCTGAAGGAAGCGCGCGAAATGCTGGCCGGAATGCGGAAGCAGCAGGCGGGCGATGAAATCGACGACATCGCCAATCGCGCGGCGCAGCTCGCGAAACAGCAGGAAGGCTTCGAGCAGCGCATGCGCAAGACGTTCGGCGACGAAGCGTCGGCGACGCAAGCCGGCCCGCAAACCGCCGAACGAATGGCGCAGGAAAAGCAGCAGATGATCAACGATTTGCAGGGCCTGGAGCAGGAGATGCAACGGACCGCGCGGGATTTGGCGAATACTCAGCGCGCCGCCTCCAACAAGTTGCGGGAAGGGCTCGGCAACATGCAGCAGCAGGAACTCCAGACGCGCATGAAATGGACTCAGGAAGCGCTGCGGCGGGGGATGGGATCGTATGCCGTGATGCGCGAGGCGCCCGTGACGCAAGGCTTGAACCAATTGAAGGAACAGTTGCGGCAAGCGCAAGGCGCGTTGGATCGCGGGCAACAGCCCGGGCAGCAGGGCAAGGACAAGCTGGAGCAGGCGCTGTCCCAGGCGGAAAATCTGCGGCAACAGATTGAGCAGATGCGGAACGATCAAGGAAAGCCGGGGCAAGCGGGCCGGCAAGGACAACAAGCCGGACAGCAGCCGGGACAACAACCCGGACAGCAGGGCCAGCCCGGCGAACAAGGGCAACCCGGCCAACAACCCGGACGGCAACAGGGCCAAAGTCCCGACCCGAACTCAACTCCCCAAGACGGCCAGAGCGGCGGCCCGGCCATGGGAAGTTTCAATTCGAGCACGCGGGGCGGGCCGCAGCCTTCGGGCGGCCCCGTTGGGCCGAGCCACGATCCCGAAGGGAATTACCGCGATACTTTGCGCGATCTCGGACGATTGCAGCAGGCCGTGAAAGACAATCCCGAGGTCGCCCGCGAAGTGCAGGATCTCTCGCGGGAGATGCAGCGGCTCAATCCGAACCGGTACACCAGCAACCCGGAACTTCTGGAGCGGATTCACTCACGAATACTGGCGCAAATCGAGCAGGTGGAGTTGATGCTTCGACGCAAGATCGACGAGCAGGGCGGAACCGTTCGCAGCGGAGCGCAACAGCCTCCGCCGCCCGGCTATGCGGACGCCGTGGCGGAGTATTTCAGGCGATTGAGCAAGGAGCATTAAACCAGGTCCTTGCTTATCCGCGTTATTTCAGGCCCCTTAGAACGTGAAGCTTACGCCGCCCCGGAAACTGCGGGGGGTTTGCACCAGCAATAGCCTGCGCCCGTCGCTCAATCCGATCGGTAAATATCCCTGCGCGAGCAGATTGCTCAAATCGGCGGTGGCTTCCATGCGCCACGGGAGGCCGAATACGGCGGGAATCGGCTGGCGGACATATACATTTAACCCTGGTTCGGGGCGATTCGACTGAGTCGAATAAATGCGATCGGGTGTAGCCGCCCGGTAGTCGCTACATTGATAACTCGCGCTAAAGCGTGTCCCGGTTACCGGAGCCGCTCCCGAAGCGCGCATGGTCAGCGCATCGCGGCGGCTGGCGCGGATCAACGCGCGAAGTCCGTCGGGCGTGTCGCTCGAAATCTCGTTTGAAACCGGCGCCAAGACTCCGATGGAACCGTATATGACGGTCAGCTTGTAGTTCTCGCCGACGCTCTGCGTGATGGAAGCAGTGTAACCGATTGTGTGGTAGTCGCCCGCGTTAAACACGGAACTGTTGGAGAACAAGTCGGGCAGCGTATCGCCCTCGAAGAACTGGCCATTGGGCGAGACCATCGTGAGAGTGGCGTTCGTGACCGCCTCGCGATATGCCGCCAAGCGAACTTCGCGGGATCCAAACGCTCGCGAAATCCCCAACTCGTAATTCTCGCCGCGTTGGACCTGCGCGCGCCCGTTCCGCATGCTCACGCGCGGCAGCACGGCCAACGAACGGATGTCGCGCTGCAATTCCGTCCCTTGCGGTTCGGCGGTCTCCATTCCCAGCTCCGGCCTCGCATTCCCCGACGTATAGGTGAAATCGATCTTGGCGGCAGCGGCGTTCGGAAGCGAATACGTCAGCCGCGCGTACGGGCTAAAGTAGTGCAAACGATCCATGAAAGAAACGGTATCGAGCTCGAAGCCGTAATCGAGATCGAGCGAATCGCCGATTTGCGTTTTATCCGTGAAGCCGGCCGACAGGGTCCTTAACGGAGGCAGAGTGTTGTCCTGCCCCGGAATGCCGCGGCCGGGCACGAACAACTGCCGCATGGTAACGGAGATCTCGGGGTTCGTCTCTCCAATGGGGTGGCTGTAGGTTGTACGGAAGCCGCCCGAAGGCACGCCGGTGAGCGATCCGTAGCCCAGGTTTCCGCTGAACTGAAGCTGGTTCGAGCCGAACAGAGACGTGGCGAACGCGAATGCCGTGCCTAAGTCGGCCTCATTGCCGAAACCGGAGACCCGGCCCGCGTCTCCGCCCGAAAGACTAACCAGTCCGCGCGTGTCGCTGAATGCGGCCTGGGTCCGGCGCGGGGATGAATCGTCGAGCCGCTTTCCCGGCAAAATGCGTAAGACGGGACGGGAGGAACTGGAAGTCCGCAACACCCATTTCCAGTCGTCCGTCATCAAAGCGCCCTGGTCCGGGGTCATCGGCAGCAGCTGGATGGAACTGAACAGAGAGGAAAGGTTAACGTCGAGCAGGCTGCGCATCCCAGCCTGAACCACGATGTTGTTCTTGAACGCGGGAAGAAATGCCGCCAGATTTACGCGGAGGGCGTAAACATCGGGCATCAGGCTGGCGAACGCGAACGTGCCTTTTTCGTTCGTGACGACGCGTTCGCAAAGCCGTTCGCGCCGATCGAACAAAACAACCGTGGCGCCCATTTGCGGCGTCCCCATCGCGTCCGTGACAACACCTTGAAGCGTCCCGGTGATCTTCGCGGGCGAAATCGCAAAACAAGGCGCCCAGCAGCAGAAAAGTAGACCTAGCGCGGCGGGAAGCGTGAAGGCGGTCGATCTCGTGCTAACGGCTCTTGGGATCATTGTCCCTTCTACCTAACTTAAGTTACCGTAAACGTCGTTGTCGGCGTCAGTGTCTGGTTCCGGTTCTTGTCGATTACCTTCAGCTTCAACGTATACTGGCCCGGAGCCATGGTGCCCAAGGGGAGCAACTTCTCGATGGTGACCTGGTTGGCGGAAGCGCCGGCCATGCCCGCCACTTCCTCGCTGAAATCGAAAACCTTCTCATTGCTGCCGTTCTTGGTTACTTCGTATTCCACCAGCGCATTGGGCTTTTGCGTTTTCTCGTCGGGACCGAAGTTATAAAGTTGGACGTAAATCCCCATCTTTTCGCTCTGCTTGAAACTATCGGTGATGCGGGGGCGAACCTTGGAACTGCCCACGACGAACTGGCCCGTGCCGATCGAGCGGGTCGGAACCTTTTCGATTATGTCGGCGAGAATCAGGCTGCTCGATGCCAATTTTTCATCGTCGAAATGCGGCACCGTCAACGCCAGCTCGTAATTGTTCATATTGCCGCCCACCACGTCTTTGGCCACGATGTTGAGCCGGTAGGTGCCGGGGGCCAGCGGAATCGATTGCTGGTAAATCGAGGATTTCGTGCTGATCGCCTGCAGCAAGGCGGGCGGGGTATCCACCGTGACGGTTTGCTCGAATACATTGACCACCCGGCGGGATATTGTGGTAATGCGGCCGTAAATATTCACCACCGCTTTCTGAACGCCTTCCTTCGATTGGAACTGCAGATCGCGATTCTCGAACTGCATCGTCACATTGGTGAGTACGGAAGCGTTGGTCACGCGGATGAAATCGGCGCGAACCTTCATGGGAAGAACGTTGAACGTAATGCGCGTGCTGACCGCCGCTTCCAGATCCTTGAACTTCACGACCGGCGGCTTTTGCAATTTCGCGAACTGCTCCAGACGCGTAAACTGGTTGTTGTTGGCGGTGTCGGTGCCGGGTCCCGTGCCCGAGTGCGTTCCATCGGTGCGGTTGAAGCGATCCAGTTTCGAGGACAGCCCCATCTGCTCGTTCATCGTCAAGCCGGCGTTCGGGACATATAGCAGCGCGTCTTTCTCGGACGGGTCCATGGTCATGCGGTACTCGCCGGTCATCGTCGTATCGACGAACTCGATTTCGATGTTCGTGCCGATGCCTTCGATCCAGCGGTAGCGCCATTTCTCAAACGGATACGTGGAGGTGCTGCCGCCGCCTTCTTCGATAGGCCGTTCATAACTGCCGCCCGAAGGGTGCGAGTCGATTTCGTCCGCGGGGCCAAAGGTGATATAGATGCGGCCGCGATCCGCCTTCCAACCCGGGATGCCGGAAGCGTAATGGTCGTTCGCGTAGGCGATGCGGCGGTAATGCTCTTCCTTGAACTCGTTCTCGGCGGTGTCCGGCGTGGGATCGCGCCGCAGCCAGAATTGTTCGATGAACTGCTCGCGCTCTTCATCCGTATTGAAATGCTTGAAAGCGGTCCGCTCCTCATCCGTGATGATGTAGGCGACGTCCTCGTTCAACCACTTGCGGTAGGGAGTTTCGAGCTCTTTGCGGAGCTTGTCCTCGCGCTTGCGGCGTTCTTTTTCGGTGAGGGGCTTGGCGACGGTTTCCCGGCCGGAGCCGGCAGCCTTGTCGCTTTTATCTGCAAACGCGTATCCCGTGAGCATAAAGCCGAGGGAAACGCAGGAAAACCAAAGGCGGGTTGATCTCATACGCGACCGCTTCCTGAAAACTGAACTTAGGACGACCCCCATATTGTA
>JBPCKZ010000035.1:0-18308 GCA_051003795.1 Bryobacteraceae bacterium
AGGGGGACGGGGTACTCAGGGTTTTTTTGTTTTAGACACTCGCGGGGGGGGCAGAAACCACACCCCCCCCGCCCACAAGAACCGCTCACTTGGCTACAAGCTCGATAGCAAGCGCTCGGCTTCCCACACTTGGCTGCCCAAGTTTTGAAGGACCGTAACCACCTCTTGCGCCTGTTGCGCGGCTTCGTCCACGCGATCCGCTTCCACGGCTTCCCGAATGCCGGGAAGCGTTTTCACGGCGTATCCGGTATACATCCCCGGCGCATAGATGCGGTGCTTGAACCAGTCCCTTCCGGGCAGCCCCGCTGCCAGCGTCATGGCCCGCTCGGAGTGGAACAGAACCGTGTTCAGCGCCGCCAGTTTTTCCGGAGAGGCGGCGGACATTTTCGGCAGGGCGCGCGTGTAAGCCAACTCGTAAGATGCGGCCGTCAGCTTGAGCTTCTCCAGTTCAGCGCGGACCGGAGTCAGGCTCGGGCGATCCTTTCCCTTTTCGAGCTTTTCGATTTCATCGACATACTTACCGACCGTGCTAACGAAATGCGTGAACTCGAACGGCAGTAGGGGCGCGTCGGCGAGCCGCAGGACCGCGGTTCCGGTCACTTCCGCAAGCGTTTTGCCATACGCGAAGTTCGTGTCGGAAAAGTGCGTGTACCAGTAAAATGAATCGTAGTCGGAGTGGTAGACGCCGCCTCCGCCCTCGCCGCCGAAGCCAACGTTCAGGCTCGCGACCCCAAGGTGCTGCAAGAACGACGTGTAGTCCGACCCCGAGCCCAGCGGCGTTAAATGGAAACCCTCTTCGACCGGCGGTTTGGGCGCGGCGCCGTCTTTGGCGTTGTTATTGTCTTTGCGTATATTCTCGATAAGCGGTTTACCGGTAACGGGATCCGGAATATCGCGCGCCACTTCGCTCATAAACTCTTCGAGCGTATGCGAACCGCCAACGCCGAGACGCCCCTTCCCGTTGCTATCCGAATTGATGTACGCGACCAGCTTGCGATCCAGCTCTTCGGCATGTTTTTCCACCCACTCGGTGGAGCCGATCAGCCCGAATTCCTCTCCATCCCAAAGCGCCAGAACGATAGTGCGTTTCGGCTTCCATCCGTTTTTCAACAGCAGCGACAGGCTGCGGGCCGCCTCTAGCAGAGGCGCCGCGCCGCTTGCCGGATCGCTCGCGCCATGCACCCATGCATCGTGATGATTGCCGTAGAGCACCCATTCGTCCGGAAACTCGGAGCCGGGAATGCGCACGATCACGTCATGCAGCGGATGCGTCGAGTTATCCATCGCAACATTGAGGTGCACGGTCGTAGGTCCCGGACCAAGGTGATAGGTAAACGGCAGCGCGCCGCGCCAATTCTCCGGCGCGACCGGGCCGCCGAGATTTTCCAGCAGCGGACTCGCGTCGGCGTAAGAAATCGGCAGCACGGGAATCTTCATCAGCGTCTTCGCTTCACTCAGTGGAAGGCGCTTCGATCCTTTCTCGGACGCCCAGCCGGGAGATAGAGGATCGCCGGGGTAGAGCACCATATCCATGACGCTGCCGCGCTGCACGCCATCGGATGGACGGTACGCGCCTTTGGGAAAAACGTCGCCTTGAAAATAGCCATCGTCGCGCGGATCGGAATAGATGAGACAGCCAACCGCGCCGTGCTCGGAAGCAACCTTGGGCTTGATGCCGCGCCAGCTTCCGCCGTAGCGCGCAATCGCGATTTTGCCTTTGACGTCGATGTTCTGCTTGGCGAGGTAATCGTAATCGGCCGGCACCCCGTAATTCACATAGACCACCGGAGCGGTAACATTAGCCGAGCCCGAGTAAGCGTTGTAAGTGGGCACCTGATTCGCATTCGAAGAACTCTTATCTTCCGATACCGCCGGTTCCTGCAATTTGGCGTGAAAGGTCTTGGGCGCAATCATGTCGAGCGTGCGATTGATAGGCGTGGGCAGCAGCGCCTCGAACTCTTCGATATGAGCGTCCAAGCCCCACTCGCGCATGAGCCCGAGCAGATAATCGGCCACCGCTTTCGAAGCGGGCGTGCCGGCGAGATGCGGTTGCTCCGACATCCGCTCGATATACTTTCCGACGCGCGCAGCTTCGGGTATTTTGCGCAATTGCTCTTCCCATTTTTGCTCCGCGGGGATGGCTTCGGGAGGGAATCCGCGGATCGAGTTACCGGCGGAATAGACGAGAACGGGGAGTAGAAGCGCGATGGCGATTCTCATTGCGATGCAAGTATAGCGCGGGTCCGGGCGGGTTTACCCGGCACGCAAAAAGGGCCGGGCGCTTGTTTCCGCGCCCGGCCCCGGCGGAATCTCGGAGGAGTGACCCCTAGGCGCCGGTGAAACTTGAAACTCCGGCGGGCGCTACTGAAGCAACCCGCCGTGACCCAGGCAAGCGACTTCCCAGGTGGAAACGCGGTATCGCGCCAGTAGCGGCGGCAGTACCAGATCGACCACATTGGATTTCGCCGAACGGAAACAGCCCGGGGCCGAAATAATGGGCACTTCGTCTTTATACGACAGCATCATCAGGTTGCCGGGTTCGACCGGAGCCAAAAACCGCTCGATCTGTCCGCCAACGCGGGCAAGAGCTCGCCCAATGACATCGTCCGGGCCGGCTGGAGCGGTCGTCGACGCCACTAAAACGACGGACGGCTTGGAGCGTAGCAGGTGCTGCAGCGAGCGCGCCACGATATCTTCTTCCTCCACGCACGAAAGCACGAAATTCGAGATCGCGCCAAAGCGCTCCAGGCGCTGGCGCATGATGCTATCGAACATCTGCCGCGCCCGCTCGCCGCTCGCCGGATCGCTATAGAGCACGCCGACCCACCGGAGCGCGAACGGGCCGCGCCTGCATAATCGGTCCGCGCTCCTTCAACATATTGATCAGCCCGTCGAGGTCCGATTGCGCCACGGCGAACGGGGCGCTCTTTACCGTCGCAATCCGCTGGCCCGCCGTCGCGAAGCTAAAGTTTAGAGTGCTCGCGATCACCACGCTCGAGGTGCAGTTCACCTGCTTAAGAAGGTCGTCGTCCACCAGAACGCAGCAGTCTTCGGTCGCGATGAGATTCGCCCGTCCGCCCGCGGCCAATTTGATTTCGTAGCAGCCACATCCCATTTCGCTTGCCACGGAACACACCGCGTCGTCTTCGCTTACCTCCCCTTCCTCCAGTTCGGTTACGAGTATGTTAGCCATGCCTTCGGATTCAAGAACCCGGATATCCTCGTCGCTGACGACGTGCCCTTTTGCCAGCAGTTTCTTGCCTCCGGCGCGAAAAACGGTGCTGCAGAGAATTCTCCCCGCGGATGATCGGACGTCGACGGTCTGGGCTCGCATGGTTCCTCTATTTGGGTCCGGGAGGCTCCTGCCTGGCACCCAATCTGTGAATTATGATTAAACAGTCGGTTTAATCATCTTAATTCTCAGAATATTCTTGCCTTTAGTTATAAGAGTTTTCCCCAAGCTTAAGCAACTGGGGAAAATACTAGCATTTCAGCCAGCGGTTTTGCAACTCGTCTGAACGAAGGGGAGCATAACGAAATCGGCCTCTGAAGCGATGCCCTGGGGCAAACCGGACTGCGACTGGTGCTCGCGCCAGCGCACCGGATTCAGAACGCGCAGCACGGCAATTTCGTCGCACGATTGAAACTTGGGGCAGCGCAGGCAATCCTTCCAAGCCTTTAATGGCAGCGTACCCCTCTCCACTTCCCGAAATCCAACTTTTTCAAAGAACTGAGGGACGTAAGTAAAGGCAAAAACCGCATCCAGCAAATATTGGGCGGCCTCCTGTACGAGCGCTTCGACCAGCATTCGGCCAACCCCGCGAGTCTTGGCGTTTTCGGCGACCGCGAGCGACCTCACCTCGCCCATGGTTGGGCTATAGAAGTGGAGAGCGCCGCAGCCCAATAAATCGTTTCCGGAGTAGATTACCGAAAAGTCTCTTATATTTTCGGACAATTCAAATTCCGTTCTGGACAGCATTACCCCTTTTGCGGCGTAGCTATTAATCAATTCCAGCAAAGGTGCAATATCGCCCATTGCGGCCTTGCGTACTTGAAGCGAATCGAGATCCATGATTGCGTCACCCGCGGGAAGGGCCGTGAGAACGCCGGTCATATGGCGATGGCCGTGCCGTACGGATCACCGGCTGAATCCAAAAACAACGCAAATCCCGCGGCTCCCGGCAGCGTTCCCGATACGATACGCACTTCCCGCACTCCCTGTTGCAGGGCGGAAACCGCCGCGTTGAGCTTGGCCTGCATGCCGCCTTTGGCGATTCCGTTCGCGATCAGCGCCATTGCCGCCTTCGCGGTCAGAAAGGGGAGGACACGCCCTTCCGTATCGAGCACTCCGTTCACGTCCGTGAGGAAAATCAATCGGTCGGCCCTCATCCCGGCCGCATAAGCAACGGCCATTTGATCTCCGTTCACGTTGTATCGATTCCCTGCCTTGTCGCCGGCCACGCATGCCACCACGGCCAGTCCTGAACCGGCAAGCCGCTCCGAATGGCATCGGATCACCCGTCCCACCGCGCCCAGATCGGGATCCATCTGTTCCGCTTCGACCAGCGTTCCATCGTCCACGAATACTTCCACCGCGGGCGCTCCCGCATCCCGCAGCGCCTGGGCAAACTCCCGATTTACCATCCGAAGCACGGTTAAAACCGCTTCCAGAATCTCGGGCGTCGTCACCCGCATGCCATTCACGAAACGGCTCTCGATACCCCGGGCATCCAAGTATCTGGTAATTTGCTTGCCTCCGCCATGCACCACGGCCAGCTCGTGGCCCGCTCGGTGGGCGCCGGCAATCCCGCGCGCCAAATCGTCGCGAACTTCCGGGGAATCGAGCAGCGTACCCCCGATCTTGATAAGGGTCTTCAAAGCAGGCCCTGCGTTTCGGGAAATCCAAGCAGTAGATTCATGTTCTGCACGGCTTGGCCCGCCGCGCCTTTCACCAGGTTATCGATGGCACTCACGATCACGCCCCGCCCGGTTTCCGCGTCGAACGTCAGGCCGATATCGCAGAAGTTCGTGCGCTGCACGGCTCGGAGATCGGGCGCTGAACCAGGCTCGTATAGCCGGATGAACGGTTCGGAAGCGAAACGCCGGTCATAGGCTGCCATCAATTCCTGGACACTGGTTTCACGGGCGGCCCGGAAGTAGATCGTTTCCAGAATTCCGCGATCGATGGGAAGCAACTGCGCGGTAAAACTGAACTCGCCCTCTTCGAGCCCGGAGATATGCAGCACTTCCGGCACGTGGCGGTGCCTCAGGATCGAATACGCGGAGAAATTTTCGGTAACCTCGCAAAAGCTGGTGTTGGCGACAGGTTTGCGGCCCGCGCCGCTGACGCCCGATTTCGCGTCGCAGACCACACCCGCGCGCCGGTCGACGAGACCCGCTTCCAGCAGCGGCCGGATCGCCAGGTTAGCGGCCGTGGGATAACATCCGGGGTTGGCAATCAGCCGCGCCGCTGGAATCCGCTCCCGGCAAAACTCCGGTAGGCCATAAACCGCCTCGGCGAGCAACGCCGGTTGGGTGTGCGGCTGTTTGTACCAGGCCGAATAACGTTCCGGAGTTTGCAGCCGAAAGGCCCCGCTCAGGTCGATCACTTTCGCGCCGGCCCCCAGCATCACGGGCGCTAACTCCATGGAAACTTCAGGCGGGGTCGCCAGAAAGACCACGGCGAGGCGCTCGGCTTTCACGGCTTCGCCGGTGGACGAAGCATGCGCGATGGGCGCGTGCCGCCGCAATTTCGACGCGGCATTTTCCTCGTGGTGATCGAGAAGAACCGGTGTCGCATCGGGGTGTCCGCCGAGAATCCTGGCGAGCTCCGCTCCGCTGTAACCCCGGTGCCCTACAATGCCGACCCGGACCATTATGATTAATTATTCACCTCGATGAATAATTATAATACCGCTTACGGCAGCGATCCAGTGAAGGTCTCGAATGGAGCCCAATAATACGGCTTTCGAACGGCCCCTGCCGAATGGAGCAGCGATAGCTTCGCCGCCCGCAAACTCCCGGCCGGAGTGCCGCCATCGTGAATTCCCCGATACATGAGGTTCATGATCTTGGCGGTCGAGTCGTCGTCCACTTCCCACAGCCCGGCCACGACCTTACGCGCGCCTGCTTTGAGGAAAGCCCACGCAAATCCAACCAGGCCTTCGCCGCCATAGGTGCGCGCGCCGGCGCTGCGGCAGGCGGAAATCGTGACGAGGTCCGCGTGAATCGGCTGGTGGATAATCTCGCGCGCGTAAAGCTTGTAGACATCGCCTGAAGCCGTCAAGACGACGGCGGAATCGAGCGGGCTTTCGCGGTTTGCCGTGGCGTGCGCCGCGAAATGAATTATCGAGAACCGCTCCGGATGCGCATCTCGATAGGCGCTAGGTTGGGCTGCCTCTTTAGTTAACTCCACGATTGCGCTCCCCGCGAACTGCTTCCGGATATCCGCGATTTCCCGGCCGGCATTCGCCAGTTTTGGAAATAGGCCTCCCTCGACCGGGTTGGGATCGCCGATCAGCAGCAACTCGGCTCCGCGCCGCTGGACCGGCTTTCGATCTACGATGGCCCGGAGCGACGGCAACACGGAAACCGTTACGTCCTCGATCCAGTAGTGCGGGCGGTCCCCGCCCGCGATCAGCGTTTCGAAATTGAGGTCGTGCAGAGCGCCGTCGGGCACGATCGCGACGCGCGATCCGGCGGGAATACCGGACTGCACTGGCCCGACCAGCACATCGTAGAGTTGCTTGCCGGGAGATCCCTCTTGATCGAGCGTGTCGCGGAGGCCGAGAATGGCGCCCCTATACGCCGCCACCAAACGACGGATTTCCGGCTCCGGGGGCAAGCTGAACGAGCGCACGCCCGAAGCGGAAATCATCCACAGAAGGGATCGCTTGGGAGCGAGCCAGTACGACAGCAGAACCGTTTTCGAATCCCGCGCCACGCGCTGCCACATGGCGACGCTCGACGCAGGCACGGATTCGACTTCGCCCGCTAACTTCTCGGATAAGAGCCGCGCACGGCTCGATTCTGCGGTCAGCAGCGCTTCTTCTTCGCGGCCGGCGACGAACTGGAATTCGACGTAATCCCGTTGAAGATGAATCAGGCTCGAAAAATAAGTCAGTTTCGAGTCGTCCCGTTGGAGTTTCGCGCGCGAATCGTCCACCAGGGAGAGCGCGTCCCGGTATTGCGCGTCGGCTTCCGCCAACCGCCCTTGGCTGGCAAATAAACCAGCCAACCGTGCCTTTGCTTCCAAGCGGGGCGCTGGATCGTCCACGCCGGCTTGCGCCGCCTGGGAGAACAGACTTTCCGCTTCGGCGAACTCGTTCTTGATCTGGTGAATACGCGCTTCGTTGATCATTGGCCAGAGCCGCGCGGCGGCCTCGCGCGCGTATTTCAGCATCTTTACCGCTTGCGCATGGTAGACTTGCGCGCCGGTCACGTCGCCCGCGTCGAGTGCCGTAGTAGTTAAGTGATTCAGCCACTTCGCCGTCCAGTCTTTGTTATTTACGCGGCGCGCGATCTGCAAGGCACGCCCATACTCGATCGACGCCGCGTGAAAATCTCCTCTCGCGTAATACACATTGCCGATGTTGCCGATCGCCATCTGCTCGTCGGCTACGTCACCCATTTCCTGCCAAAGATATTCCGAATTCTGAAACAGCGCGAGGGCACGATCTACATCGCCAAGGCTGTAGTAACACCAGCCAAGATCCTGTTGAGCCATGGCCGCGAAGCTCTTGGAAGGGGAATTGTTCGATTCCGAAATAGCCTGTTCAAGCCAGCCAATGGCTTCGTCGTAATGCGATGAACCCATCGCGAGAAAGCCGAGATTGCCAAGGGCGGACGCCCTCAGGTATGCGTCTCCCGCTTCATTCGCCAGCCGCAAGCTCGTCCGGTAACTGGCCTCCGCTTCGTTCCTACGTCCGATTGCCAGCAAAACGGTTCCGCGCCGCTGCTCGATCAAGGCCAGCAAGTCAACGTGATGGTTACTCCCGGCGATCGTAGCGGCTTGATCAAGTAGAGACTTAGCGCTCGCGTAGTCCGAGGCTCGGTAGCGCTCCCATCCTTGATCCAGACGCTGCCGGGCCGTCACTTCGGAGTATCCGTACCCATTTGGAATTGCGGCTTCGCGCAAGATGGCGGCGCCCCGATTATCGCCAAGGGATTGCAACAGCTCGGATTTGAGCAACCGGAGCTTGCAGGAAAGGACCGATTGGGGCTGCCCCCGACCACTGGCGATTTCTCGATCGGCCAGCTTTAGCGCCTGCTGGAATTCCCCGCCGCGCAGCAACTGCTCCGCTTCCTGAAACGCATCCTCCGGGTTTCGGCGCAACCGGGAACCACAGGACGCGAATAGCAGCGAAACCAGAAACAGCTTGCCCAAATTCAGCCGGGGGGGAATGGACCTCCGCCGCCTTCGATGTCGCATACTGACGAATCGTTCTCCATCGGGGATCCCAATTCCAAGCGGATCATGATCAGCCGCCTCGAGAACGGCGTAATCAAATATTCCGCGAGATGAATTCTCCCGAATTGGGGGATCGCGATCCGGTTGCCCGACACGGCGCTGTCGCATATCTCCGGAAGATCCGTGACAAGCGAAGTGAGCACCGGTAAATCCCGCTGCTCTCGATCCTGCTCTTCGCTTGGCTCTTCGCTCGGCTCTTTCCCTAGCGCTTGGCCCTGTTCCGAGCGGCACAAATCCACATCGATCGATTGCCCCGCGATCCTCAAGCCCTCAAAACGGCTCCCGAGCGCCGTTATTACCGGATAGCGTCGACCACGGACATAATGCGAGGTCATGTGACCCACCACGCGGTCGGCGGTCACCTGACCCAGAATATTCAAATTTTCGACTACCGCGGAGCTCAAGGTATCGAAACTGTTTCCATCGGCCGAAGCGCTTCCGGTGACCACGGTTTCGGCCAAATCGAACCGGACCAGTCCTTCATGGCAGAACTTGTGCACGCGTGAGCGGTGAAACCCGCCGGAACTGGGCAGCGCGCTCGAAGCTTGCGCCTTGATCAATTTGTCGAAAGGCCGCCGGATGTGGCCGGAAAACCCGACCGCGTTCGCTTGATAAAAATAACGTTCCATTCACGCTCCTACTTATAATTCAGAGTGAATTCGTATCGCCCCAGCTCTTCCGACGGCGATGCCGCGCCGCGAACCACAACTGTATACCGCCCCGGCGCGAAACGCGAGGAATCGAGCAGCAGATTGATGGTATCGCTCCGTTCGTCCCCTGGAACTTTCACCTCGGCCCGACGGGTTTTCGATTCGTCCAGCACATCGCACAGATAACCGTCCGGCTGCGGCTTCCACGTCATGTCGAAATAGACCGTGAACGACCGCGCATTTTTCGGAACTTCGATAGTGCCCTCTTCGCCCCGGGCAGCCGCTCGCAATGCGAACGCCGGAATCGTGCGAGGCTCCCGGTAGCGAGCTATTTCGGAGCGCAGCCCTACAACGCTCGCCGTTTCGACCACTGTCACCGCGCAGAAGGCCAGCGCCGCCATCGATGGAATCAGCGCCGCGCCATCGAACATTTGTTTGATCCGTTCAAGCCAACTCTCCCGCTCAACCGTTCTCTCCAAGCCCTCGAAAGGGCGGCGAGCCTCGTCGCGGGCAACCGCTCTCAGGTTGTCCGTTAACGCGGCTCCCGCCTTTACGTCCTCCGCGCATTCAGCGCATGTGAAGAAGTGCTCCTCGAATCCCTCTTTCTGCGAAGAGTCCAACTCGTCGAGAAGGTATCTCTCGACCGCCTGGAGTTCGGTCGCTTCCGTGTGATTCATGCCGCTCGATGCCTCGGGATCATGTGAATTCCAACTCGATTTCGTTACACTCAAATCCGCGCCGTCGCGCTTTTCATGAGATTCGCCTTGAAGCGCGCCCGCGCGCGATGCAGCAGAACGCGCAAATAATTGCGATCCACCTGGTACTCCCGGCAAACTTCATCCTTATCTTTTTCTTCCAGAAACACCTGCTTCAATAACTCCCGGTCTTTCTTGGGAAGCTCTTCGAGCAGCGCCGCCACCTGCCGCTTGCGCTCGGCGGTGACGTAATCGGCGGCGGTATCCACCCGATCGTCGGCCGGCTCCGTAACCACCGCGTCCCAATCGCGGAAACGCCCTTCGGAGCGGAACAGCTCGAGCAGGACGTTGTTGCATACCGCATTCACGTAGGCCCCAAGGTGCTCGGGATTGCGAATACTCGCCGGGTCTTTGCGCAAATTCCGGAACACCCGAAGAAAGGTCTCCTGCCGGACGTCGTCCATCGCCTGGTGAGATCGCAGGCGGCAGCGAAGTTTTATTTTCAGCAGATCGCCAAAATAGGCGGTGAAATGCCTCTCGGTTTGCTCGTCGCAATCCGCCAGGCGCCGCACGTAATCCGCGTTGAAAAGCGGGGGATCCAGTCTGGGTTCCAGCTTTCTGCCATCGTACCTCAATACTTGCGTGGAAGTGGTTGTAGCTAAAAGCACAGCAGTATTCATCGGGAATGGAGTTCCGCCTTGGATTGAGTGACGCCAAGCGCCAAAACGTTACAGGAGTCGATTCGTGTTAGTTTTCCCTTATGCGAGTCCACTTCGCTTTTGGCAAGACTGGCCTGGACGTTGATTTGCCTGAAGGCTACAACTACCAGCTCCTCGAAGCGCGTTCGGCGGTTCCGCTGGCGGACGAAAGCGCGACGATCCAGCGGGCCCTCGATCACCCGATCGATTCCAAGCCGCTCGTCGAACTGGCACGAGGCAAATCGAGCGCGGCAATTTCCGTCTGCGACATCACGCGCCCGGCGCCTAATCGCGTCGTGCTTCCGCCGCTGCTCGAACGGCTGGATCAAGCCGGCATTGCCCGGGAAAACGTCACGATCCTCATCGCCACGGGTCTCCACCGGCCGGCGACGCAACCGGAAATCGATGAGATCGTGGGCCGCGACATCGCGGCCGCCTATAGCGTTGTCAATCATAACGCGCGCGACTTGTCCGGGCACCGGCATCTCGGCATGACCGCTTCGGGAACGCCGGTCCATGTAGACGAGCGCTTCGTCTCGGCCGATCTGCACATCACGCTGGGCTTCATCGAGCCGCACCTGATGCTGGGATATTCCGGCGGCCGGAAACTCATCGCGCCCGGTCTTGCCGCCCAAGAGACCATCAAAGTGCTGCACAGCCCGCGTTTTATGCGCGAGCCGCGCGCGACCGAAGGTTCCATCGAGGATAACCCGCTCCACCGCGAATTGCTCGAAATTTCGCGAATGGCTCGTCACGATTTTCTGATCGATGTCGCGCTCGCGCCGGGCCGGAGCGCCGCCGGAACCCGGCGTATCGCGGCGGTCTTCGCGGGCAATCCCGTCGAGGCGCACAGGCGGGGCGTCGTTTACGTTTCGAAAATCATGCTCCAGAATCTGGACGCGCCCGTCGACGCCGCGATCACCACCGCGGCCGGCTACCCGCTCGACCTCACGTTTTACCAGGCCGTGAAAGGCGTGACGGCCGCCTCGCACATCGTAAAACCGGGCGGACGCATTCTGGTTTTAGCCGAATGCCGGGAAGGGGCGGGTGCCCATGAGTTCAGCGAAATGCTCGCCGGGCACCCTTCGGATACGGACTTCCTCGCCAAAATCGAAAAGGCGCCCGTGATCGTGGATCAGTGGCAACTTGAGAAACTGGCGCTGGTCACGTCGAGATTCGAAGTCTTGTTTTACGTGCCGGGATTGCCGCCGGAATATCGCGGCTCACTGTGGGGGAAATCTTATGAATCGCCCGCGGAGGCCATACATGCACTCCTCCGCGGACTCGAAAAAACCGCTCGCATCGCTCTCATCCCCGACGGTCCATACGTGTTGGCGCGCGCCGGGGCGAAGGAGCGGGAACTCGCGCTTACTTCGCGTTAAACCGTTTCTCGATCTCCATCCAGTTCACGACGTTCCACCACGCCGCGATGTATTCGGGACGGCGGTTCTGATATTTCAGGTAGTACGCATGCTCCCAAACGTCCAGGCCCAGAATCGGCTTCTTGCCTTCCATCACCGGGCTATCCTGATTGGCCGTCGACGTGATTTCCAACTTGCCGTTCGAACCAATCAGCCACGCCCAGCCCGAACCGAAGCGCGTGGTCGCGGCGGCATTGAACTTTTCCTTGAACTGGTCGAATCCGCCAAAGGTGCTATTGATCGCTTGAGCGAGATTACCGATCGGCGGTCCGCCCGCATTTGGCCCGATGATTTGCCAAAACATGGAATGGTTTATGTGGCCGCCGCCATTATTGCGAACGGCGGTGCGGACGGCTTCGGGAACCGCGGCGCAGTTGTTGGCGAGCAGCTCCTCGATCGGCTTATCGGCCAGTTGCGGCGCCGATTCAAGCGCCTTATTCAAGTTCGCCACATAAGCGGCATGATGCTTATCGTGATGAATTTCCATCGTGGTCTGGTCGATGTAAGGCTCGAGCGCGTTCGGCGGATACGGCAGGGGTGGAAGTGTAAATGGCATTGTGTCTCCTTGAGTTACTTGTTTATTCTCTCGAAATTCGCCGCGATGCGAAACATCTTCGCTTCCTCAAAATGGTTGCAAAGTATCTGCATGCCGACCGGCAAACCCTCGCGTGTTTTTCCGCACGGTACGCTCATGCACGGAATGCCGGCGAGGCTGCCCGTGATCGTGTAGATGTCGGATAAATACATTTCGATGGGATCGTTCACTTTCTCGCCAAGCTTGAACGCCGGGAAGGGCGACACCGGCGCTACAATGGCATCCACTTCTTCGAACGCGCGCATGAAATCGCGCGCGATGAGAGCCCGCACTTTTTGCGCTTTCAGATAGTAGGCATCGTAGTAGCCGTGGCTCAAAACATACGTGCCGAGCATGATTCGCCGTTTAACTTCCGCGCCGAATCCCTCGCGCCGCGTGTTCCGGTACATGTCGCTCAATGTCGCCGAATTTGCGGACCGGGTGGTGTAACGCACGCCATCGTACCGCGCGAGATTCGAGCTCGCTTCGGCCGTCGCGATCACGTAGTAGCAGTCGATGGCATAATCCGTTGACGGCAGGCCGATGTCGCGAATTTCACAGCCCTCCTGCTGGAGACTCGCGATGCCGGCGTGAATGAGCTCCGCCGTTTCACCGGTGGCGTGTTTCAAGTATTCGCGCGGGAGGCCCAGCTTGATGCCGCGAATGTCTCGATCGATCCCTGTTGGATAATCCGGCACTGGAGCATCGGCGGACGTGGAATCGAGCGGATCGCGGCCCGCGATTACTTGCAGCAAAGCCGCCGCATCGCGAACGTTTCGCGCGAACGGCCCGATGTGATCGAGCGAACTCGCGAACGCGACCAGCCCATAGCGCGATACCCGGCCGTAAGTTGGCGTTACGCCAACCACTCCGCAGAATGATGCCGGCTGCCGGATTGAGCCGCCGGTATCGGAGCCGAGCGAGACAACCGCCGTGCCTTGCGCCACGACCGCCGCCGATCCGCCGCTCGATCCGCCCGGGACCCGATCGAGCGCCACCGGATTGCGAACCGGACCAAACGCGCTGTTCTCGTTCGACGACCCCATGGCGAACTCATCGCAATTGGTCTTTCCGATAATTACGCCCCCGGCTTCTTCGAGCCGCGTAACCGCCGTTGCGTCATAAGGCGGAATATAGTGTTCCAGCAGTTTAGATCCGCACGTGGTTCGCAGCCCGGCGGTGAGAATCACGTCTTTCACCGCGACGGGAACGCCCGCGAGCGGCCCCGGATCTTCTCCGCGCGCCAGCTTTTCATCGACGCGGGCGGCCGCGGCAAGCGCCCGCTCCGGCGAAAAATGCAGATATGCCGAGGTCTTCGGATTCTCCTTCTCGGCGAAGCGCAACGCCTCGACAGCAAGCTCACGGGCGCTAAACTGCCGCGACGCAAGCCCGTCTCGAATCGTCGAGATGGTGAGGTTATCTATATTCATTACCGCTCCAACACAAGCGGCACTTTGAAAAATCCTTGCCCGGATAACGGCGCATTCGCTAACGCCAACTCATTCTCGAGCGGCGCGCGAACCACGTCGGCACGCAACGTGGCAGTCTCTTCCGCGTCATACAACACCTGCGCCATCGGCTCCACGCCAGTCGTGTCGATAGCCGCCAGATTGTCCATGTGGACCAGGATCGCGTCCATCTCCGTACGCAAGCGCGCGATCTCGTCGTCGGACATCCGCAGGTTCGCCAAATCCGCCACGTACCGCACTTCTTCTTCGCTGATTTTCACGCCGTTTCTCTTTTCCGCGCCGCCTTGTAAATACGCCGGAGCACCGGATCCTGAATCCGGTCCGCGTCGTCCTCAGGCAAAGGAACGCTCCGTTCCGCCCGCTGAGGCCCTCGCCGTTTCGGCACGACGCGGAACTCGACTTCCGTCACCAAACCCTTCCCGATGGCCCGCTCCAGATTCCGCACAATGAACCCGCTCAACCCGAATAAATGCCGCTGCCACACCGCGTCTTCCACTTCGACGACGAGCGTCGCGCGAACCAGTTTCGCGGCGCGCGTATAGCTCGCGATCTTCTTTCCGACCGCCTCGGGCCAAGCGGCGCAGGCGATCTGCTCGAAACTAATTGCCGTTTTGGGGCCGCTCAATTTGCCGATCAGCCGGCTAACGCGATCCATGGTGGAAGGTTGAATTTTAGCAGGGTTCGCCTGCGGTACAACGAAATATGCGCATCTCCGCTTCCTTGCTCGCGGCCTCGCTCCTCGCCGCCACCGGAGGGGACTATCCTGCCTCCATCGAGAAATGGCGGCAGGAGCGCCTCGCGAAGCTGAAATCGCCCGATGGATGGCTTTCGCTTGCCGGTCTGTTCTGGCTGCAGGAAGGCGCGAACCGCATCGAATTGGATGCCGCGCGCGCGGTCACAATCGAGTTCGAGAAAGGCCGCGCGAGCCTCAAATGGAAAAGAACTGAAGGCCGATAAAGATGTTGCGAAGGTCGGCGATGTCGAAATCCAGGTCATCAAGCGGGGCGGCCGCCAGGGTGTCCGCGTGCGCGATCCCAATAGCTCCGCGCGCCGCGAGTTCTCCGGCCTCGGCTATTTCCCGATCGACGAGCGGTACCGCGTGCAGGCGAAGTTCGTCCCTTACAATCCCGCGAAGCAAATTCCAATTACCAACGTGCTGGGCATGACTTGGCCGGAAAAGTGCCCCGGATATGCGGAATTTGCGTTGCGCGGAACACGATACCGCCTGGAACCCGTGATCGAGGACGACGAACCTAACCAGCTCTTCTTCATTTTTCGCGATCTCACCAGCAACCGCGAATCGTACGCCTCGGGCCGCTTCCTCTACGCCGATTTCCCAAAAGACGGACATGTCACGCTCGATTTCAACAAAGCCTACAACCCGCCGTGCGCGTTTACGGCATTCGCCACATGCCCGTTGCCGCCCCACCAGAACCGGCTTCCCGTCCGCATTGAAGCCGGAGAAAAGCGCTACGGGAAACATTAGATGCTCATTCTGGCCTCGCAATCGCCCCGCCGCGGCGATCTTCTTAAGAATGCGGGCATTCCGTTCACTGTCTCTCCGGCTAATGTGGATGAAACCGTGAAGGAAGGCGAGTTGCCCGAAGATTACGTGAAGCGGGTCGCCGAACAAAAAGCACTAGCCATTGCCGGCTCCCCGGGCGATATCGTCCTCGGGGCGGATACCGTCGTCGTAATAGACGACCAGATCCTAGGCAAGCCCGCGGACGCCGCCGATGCCTCGCGAATGTTGAGTTTGCTATCCGGCCGCAAGCACGAAGTTCTCACCGGAATCTGCCTGAAGGGCAACGGCAAGTTGATCGCCGATTGGGCCGTGACCAAGGTCTGGTTCGCGCGGATGAGCGATACGGAAACCGAGCAGTACGTCGCGAGCGGCGAGCCAATGGACAAAGCCGGCGCGTACGCGATCCAAGGGCTTGGCTCGAAATTTATCGACCGCATCGATGGATCGTACAACAACGTTGTGGGCTTGCCCGTTTCGCTGGTTTATAAACATTTGAAATGCCTGTAAGCGATGCGGCCATCTAGACTGCGGTGGCTGATGATTGGCCTGGTCTTCTGGGCCACGGTCATCAACTATCTGGACCGCCAAACGCTCTCGGTCGCGGCGCCCGTTTTGCGCGAGCAATTCCACATGAGTAACGTAGTCTACTCCCGCGTGGTTTTCGCGTTCATGCTTGCCTATACCATCGCGAACGGAATTTCAGGACCATTGATCGACCGGCTCGGGACGCGCGTGGGCTATGCCGTGACTATTGCGTGGTGGTCCGTTTCCGCGATTCTGCACGCGTTCGCGACCGGCCCGGTTAGTCTCGGCGTCTACCGCTTCCTGCTTGGCATGGGCGAAGCGGGAAACTGGCCGGCGGGCGTGAAAGTGGTCTCCGAATGGTTCCCGGCGGAAGAGCGCGCGCTCGCTGCAGGTATCTTCAACACGGGATCTTCCGTCGGCGCCATTCTCGCTCCTCCCGTGGTGGCGTGGATTCTGCTGACCTACGGATGGCCTTCCGCGTTTCTCTCGATCGGTGTGCTGGGCTTGCTCTGGCTTCTGATCTGGTGGCCCGTTTACCGGACGCCACGCGAGGCGGCGCACGAAGCGCCGCCGGCGCGCGTGCCCTTCCGTACGTTGTTCGGCACTCGCTTTGTCTGGAGCCTGACGCTGTCGAAAATTTTTCTTGACCCGGTCTGGTACTTCTACATTTTCTGGTTCCCCGAGTATCTGAAAAACGCGCGCCGCTTCGACATGGCCTCGATAGGCAAATACGGCTGGATTCCATTCGCCGTTGCCGGGCTGGGCAATCTTTTCGGCGGCGGCCTCTCCGCCCTATTGTTGCGCGGGGGTTATTCGCTCACCGTCGCGCGCAAAGCGTCGGCAACTGTATTCTTGTGCCTGATGCTGTCCGCGATTCCCGCGGTATTAGTACAAAATGTTTGGCTCTCGATTGCTTTCGTATCGGTCGCAATGATGGGCTATACAGGCGCGCTCGCGAACACTCTGGCATTCCCGGCGGACGTCTTCCCGAAGCACATGGTGGGATCGGTTTGGGGGCTTGCCAGCATGGGCGCGGGCTTCGGTGGAATGGTTTTCGTTTTGATTACTGGCTGGGTGGTCGAGCACTACTCATATGTTCCGGTGTTTTTCGGATTCGGAATCATGCCGCTGATCTGCGCCGCGATCCTATGGACGCTGCTCGGGCCGATCCGCTACGGGGCCGCGGGATTCGAGTAGCGAGCTTACGGTCAAACAGCGTAAATCCTCGATCAACATATCGGGCGAATGCGCCTCCAACTCCTCCCGCGTCGATACGCCCGTATACACCGCCACCGCCGTCGCGCCATTCGCCTTGGCGGCGATAATGTCGCTCGGAGCGTCGCCGATCAGCCAGATGCGCGCATCGCGGCCGATCCACTTCCGGTCTCGCGCGGTCTGAATCGCAATGCGCGCGAGGCCCGCGCGATCCTCGGCCATCTCCGCGAAAGCGCCGAAACGAAAATAATCCTTCAGCCCCGCCTGTTCCAGTTTCTTCCAACCAATGCGCGTCAGGTTTCCCGTCACCAGCACCAGCGGTATCCGCCGCCGCTTGAGGTTGTAAAGAAACCGCCGCACACCAGGGCAGGTTTTCGTGCGTAGGTCCGGGCACGTCCGCACGTAAATGCGCTGCGCTTGCTCCACGATCCGCGGCATGTGGCGCGCAATCGAGCGGCTCGATGCGCCCGCGTTCGCCATCATCCGGCGTAGAATGTCGCGGTCGAGCATTCCGTGCAACGGAATGTTTTCGGTGATCGTTTCGAGACCCGCGACACGCCGAACCGCATCCACCAGCGCCTGCCGGTGATGCATGCCCGCGCGCCGCACAAGCGTTCCATCGATGTCGAATAGAACCAGCAAACTACAATGGTACCGGTGACCGATTCGAAGTTCCGCGTGGGCCTCATTCAGATGGCCTGCTCCGAAGATCCCGAGGATAATCTGGTTCGCGCCGAGCGGAAAATCCACGAGGCCGCCGCCCTGGGCGGGCAGATTATCTGCCTTCAGGAATTGTTCCGCTCCCAATATTTTTGCCGCGAAGAGGACGCGCGCTTCTTCGATCTGGCCGAGCCGATTCCGGGCCCCTCGACCGAGCGCCTTTCCGCCGCCGCCAAGGAAGCCGGCGTCGTTGTGGTCGCTTCTCTTTTCGAACGGCGTGCCGCGGGTGTCTATCACAATACGGCCGCGATTCTCGATGCCGATGGTTCGCTGCTCGGCCTCTATCGCAAAATGCACATCCCCGACGATCCGCTGTATTTCGAAAAATACTATTTCACGCCGGGCG
>JBPCKZ010000036.1:0-13141 GCA_051003795.1 Bryobacteraceae bacterium
AGACTATCCGCAAGAAAAGTCTGGATCTGCTAGAGACGCTGGTCGACCTTTCTGGCCTTTATTCTTCACCCACTATTTCTCCCTGATCCTGCCTCTGGCCCTCAGCAGGCCCCGCTAATCAATTACGTTAGTTGGTTTCAAAATACTTCTTGAGGTCGGCTGCCATAGAGTCGAAGTCGAGGTAGATTGAGAACTCAAGACTTGAGTGGACGTTTCTGCGGCCCGGAATGTTCGCCGCAAATGCCCTGCGCTGGTGGGCGCCGCAGATTCGCGTCGGCGATATCGTGCGCTGGCCGTATCTCGCGGCTCCCGCGGCCCCGAATGACGAACGTGATATCGCCGCGGTCGCGGTTCACGCGTTGTGTGAGGACGGGCATGCGGGCGCGGAATATGTTCTGACTGGGCCTGAATCCCTGAGCCAATTCGAGCAGGTGTCCGCAATCGGCCGCGCGATCGGCCGATCGCTGCGTATCGAAGAGATCTCGCCCGACGAGTGGCGGCGGGAATCGCTGCCGCTTTGGCATGCGTCGATCGTGAATATGCTGCTCGACGCCTGGGCTGCCGCCATCGGTCAACCTGCGTACGTCACAGCGACAGTCGCGGAGGTCACAAGCGCACCGGCGCGGACGTTCCTCCAGTGGGCGACCGATCACGCTACCGAGTTTGCGTAATTTCAAGCTCAGGTCATTCGGCCGCGATTGGCCGCTAATCCACGCGGGTCCACGTCTTATCGGGATTGTAGGTGGTTACCGGGGCTGCCATGCCAGCCGCTGGACGTCCCATATCCTTCTCGAAAATCAGGCCATTGTGGTTGACGATAAACGCATGGATTCCCGTGACGCCGTATTCCGCGGGCCAGGCGACGAACGCAAAGCCGCCAATCATCGAGTCCTTTACAAGGTAGTTGTGCCGTCCGCCGCGCGCGTCCGGTCCTTGCCCGGTCAATACGCGAAAGTAGTAGCCGTGGTACGGCGCGGGCTTCGCGCTTGAATGGGTCGCCGGCGGCCGGTCCGCGGCCGCGCCGGCAAATTCGCGCGGAACCAACGATTGCGCGCTTCCTTCCCAATACAGACCGTCGTGCCTGCCCGGCGAACTCATGATGCGCCGCGCGTATTCGAGCAATCCGTCGTTATCGCGGTCTTGCGCGGCGTACTCTTCCTGCGCGGCCACGGCGCCCGCCAGAATCTCGATCGCATCCAGCTCATTCGCTCCAATGCGGCGGGCGCGCATCTCGAGCGCGCCTTCCGAAGCATCGAAACTCCATTTTCCGCCGCTCCTGACAAGCGGCACCGGGAAGGGCCAATCTTGCGAGCCGATCGACAAAATCATTTTGTCGCCGTTCAAGGGGTCGGGTTCAAGCTGATGCTTCCCCCGGGCAAGCCGCGCGAACTGCGCGCGTTCGTTGTTGTCCTGCTTCGGATCGCCCGAGGTGAGAATGCCCTCGCGTGGGGGCCGAAGATGGCCGTCAACGCGGCATCGCCCGCTTCGGCCGCGCCGATCGCCGCTTCGGCGGCCGCCTCCGGCGTATCGAAGCTCTTCCGGTCCTGGGCCGACACTACCGGCAACAACAGCGCTAAAACGCCGAATGCGGCGCTTCTCATCGCTAACGTCCCCGCCTTCCGCCGCCGCTCTCATGTTGAGCGGACACTCGCGGAGCGGCCGCCGGCGATGAACCGTGGAAACTCCGTTGCGGCGCCATGCTGGCGTAACCGTGGTCGCTCTGGACGCGCGTGCGGGCGCCATCCTGGATTCCTCCGAACGCGCTTTGGTTCCGCGTTGGGTTCGCCGCCGGAAAACCGCGGCTTCCAAAACGCTCGCCTTGACCCTGCATTGCCGGGCGTTGCGACGGAACGGCCGCTTGAACGTTACCGCCGGCATTTCCGCGATTTCGGAAATCGGCGTAACCGCGATTCGCCGGAGCGGTGGATTGAACAGCCGCGCCCCGATTGCCGCCGAAACGTTCGCCCGCGCCGCGATAGTGGTTGTCCAGTTGGCGGTTCGCGTAAGGAACCCCAAGCCGGTGGCCGGCGTCATGCGCCCAAACCGAAGTTCCCCGGAAATCGCCTCCATGATAATCGTTATAGCGATACCGGTGCAGGAAGTAGTTGTTCACGATGACCGTGCGATTGAACCAGCTCGGTCCCCAACCCCAGCCGCCCCAACCGCCGCCCCAGCCGCCGAAATACGCGCCGATCGAGATGCCCCGGCCGAACGTAAATCCAATGCCGATTCCCGGATAATACAGGGGCGGATAAGGGCCGTAAACCGGCGGACCCCAGATGTAAGCGGGATTGTACACGGGCACGTAGATCACCTGTGGATTGGCGGGCTGAATTTCAATCGCGGTCTGGCTGCCTTGGGTTTGCGTGGTGACCGTTTCCTGTGGATTTGAAGTCAGTTTGCCGTTGGACTGAGCGCGGGCGCGCATCCGCTGAACGGCGCTCATCACGTCACCCTCTTGTGCCAGGAAGGCATTCCCGATATCCGTGGTCCAACGAATATCCTGATTGAGCCGGGCGACCACATCGGGGAATGCCACCAGCGCTTGGACACTGGGGTCCCAATTTTGCTGCCGCGCGGCTTCCACCAGAGCTTGGCCGCTCAGGTTGCGATTCTGTTGAAGCCATTGTCCGGCTTCGACCACCTCGAGTGGATAGGTGCAAGCCACCAAAACCTGGCTGAGCAACGAATCGGGATAGAGCGCGACCGGCGCCACCAGGGAATCCAACTGATCCGGCGCAAGCAATTGTTGCGGAGGCTGCTGCTGCTGCTCTTGCGGCGGCAGTTGCTGCTGATCCTGAGGGGGAGGCGGCCCCTGCGCGAAAACTCCCGGAGCCATCGGCAATAGCAGCAGGGCGCACGCGACCGCCGTTCCTAATTTGCACTGCAAAAGCTTTGTCGCCATGTTTCTACCTCCTGGGTAGTTCGACATCCACCTGAACGGATGCGATCCCCCGGAGTTTAGTTACTTAAATGGCTGATTTTAATGCAGAAGTAATCAACGCCGGTCGCATGCGCGCCGCATGCGCAACGATCGACGGCGCATCGGACGCGCCATAAATCGTGTAGCCGTCGTAATCGGGATAGAGCGAGCCGTCGTCTTGCGGACCGGCCAAGATCCAGACAAGATCTCCGGGCGCGTCTCTCTCGAAAATTCTTTCGAGCCAGCTTCCGAACACGCCGTCGCGGGTGGCGCGATCCTTCCAGCCATACTCTTCGAGCAGCACGGGCTTGCCCGAGGCGGATGCCGAGACCAGGTGATCTTCGATCCATTGCAACCCCCAAGCGGCATTCTTGCCCCAATTTTCCGGATAAGCATGGAAGGTGCCGAAGTCGATGCTTGGGATGCCGAGGATCGCGTCGAAATCCACGCCTTGGCTGCCGTTGTACAACCAATCGGCGCCCGACCGGTTTAACAACCCTTCATCGCCCGCAGCCACCAAATGCGTGGGATCCACCCCCTTCACGAACGAGCTCATCTCCGCTACCCAGCCCGTGGTGGCGGCCGTGCCGCCGCGCGAGGAACGCAACTCATTGATCAGTTCCCAAGCCATGATGGCCGGCTCGTCTTTATATAAAACCCCGGTGTAGGTGTTCTTGCGGTTCAGAAGGTGCGAGATCCAAGCCTGGTAAGCTTGGCGGGCATCCGGGTTCGAATAGAAATCGGAATGGCGCGACAAGCCGAACCACGCGACGTACTGGTCGATGCCCCCGAAATCTTTCCAGTTATTCACCAGCGGCAGGATCAGCTTCATGCCCCGCGTACTGGCGGCTTGCACGACGTAGTCAAGGCGCTCCAGTCCGTCCGGGCCATCGTTATAAGCGGGAGCGCCCTTCGCCGGGTCCCAATACTGATAGCAGACACCGGTGGGGAGCCCGTCGAGCGCGCCGCAGTCGAGAAATCCCCAAGTCCGGATCACCGGGAGTTGCATGGCCGCCGCGCGATCGAGCACCGCATCGGCCATCGCTTTCGAGCGGCTGCCGAGGTAATAGTTGTTCGCGCCGGCGAACCGGAACGGCTGGCCCTCCAACGTGAACTGAACGCCGTTGGTTGCGACGAAACCGGGCATTTAGTGCGGGGCCGCCGCGATCTGACCGACCGGCAATCCGGGATAGCCGACGTACATCCAGCCTCCGCCCGTCGTGTCCTGCCACCACAAGGTGCCGCTCGCCTCGCGACCCACCAAGTAGAGGCGCGAACCCGACGTTGCCGCCGAAACAGCCTGCATAATGCCGCCGACATTGGTCCAACCTTGCCAATTATTGCCCGTCCCGATCGGGAACTTGTTATACCAGACGCCGCCCGATGCATCGACAGCCGAAGCATAAATCACGTTCCCGGCCGAAGCCGCTTGGGGATCGGTCTGCATCACGCCAGCGGCCGGCTCCCAGGTCCCCCACTGATTGCCCTGGACGCGATTCATCCAGATCCCGTGCGAAGGGTCGCGCATCGAAACGTAGACGGCGTTGTCCGACCCGGCCGCCGCCGAAGGCTTACCGGGCGAGATACCGCCGCCGAAAACCCAGCTTTGAAATCCGCCGGACGGAACGTAATGCCCGCTCCAGAAGCCGCCGTAGCTGTCGCGCGCGATCAGGTAGATGGACCCATCCGACACGGCCGCGAGCGATGGGTCGGTCGCGAACACCCCGCCCAAGGGTCGCCATCCGCTGAAGCTCCCCCCGGAATAGCTGTTCAGAAAGTAAGCGCCGTACGAGTCGCGCGCCGCGAACCACGCCGTGCCGTCGGGCGTGATGGCGATGGCTGGCGTGCCTTGTAGAATTCCGCCGGCGAATGTCCATCCAAGCCACGCTTGTGAACTCGCCGAAAACGTATTGATGTAAATCGCGCCGTAGTTGTCGCGTTCGACCGCGATGGTGTCGCCATTGGCGTTTTGAGCCGCGCCCGGATCGCTGCCGAATACGCCGCCGGAGTTGTATATCGTTGTCGAACCGAACGAAGTCAGCCGGGCGCCGCCGAAGATGTCGTGGAACACGGCTGTCGGGCCGGCCGTGCCGGATTGGTTGATCGTGAACGCCTGGCCCGCGATGCCGATGGCGCCGGTGCGCGGACCTCCGCCCGAATTGGCGGCGACCGAATATGCTACCGTGCCATTTCCATTCCCCGTTCCGCCCGACGTGATGGCGATGAAGGAAGCCCCGCTTATGGGCATCCACGGGCAGCCCGGGCTGGTGCTCACCGTAAAGCTACCGGCCCCGCCGCTTGGGCCGAACGCTTGGCTAGCGGGATTCAGGGTGTAAATGCAACCCGAGCCGCTCACCATTACCGTAACGGGTACCATCGCCGAGCCTGCACCTCCCGCGAGCGAAATCATAATGGAGCCGGAGTAGTTGCCCGGCCCCAGACTCGGACTGACAAAGACCTGCAGCGTTGCCGGCGTCGGCCCGGCCTGCGGCGTCACGCTCAACCACGGGACGGATGACGTCGCGGTGAATGCCGTCCCATTCCCGCTAACCTGCAGCGTTTGTGCGGGGGGTACATTGCCCGCGATGAAATTGAACGTGAGAGATGCCGGTGAAATGGATAATCCGGCGCATGAGGGAATCGTGAAAGTACCGGCCGTGGCGGCTGCGGCAGTGAATCGCGGCAGTGGAGCCGCGACCGCGGTGTTTACAGTCGAGGTGGGAGCAAAGGAAACCGCAATAGACGCCGCGCCTCCCGCGACCGAGCCGTAACTCGCGTATACCGGCACGGCGAAACTCGCGGTCAAGGAGGGATTCGCGGCGGTAACTTCATAGACCGCCACGCCTCCGCTTACGGCGGCGTAGGCCCCGTTGGTGGGAGCGACGGGCGTAAGCGGACCAGTTTCGCTCGCCGTCAAGACCGCCGTCCCGCCCGAAGCGCCGCTTGAAATTGAAACCGGAACGAACAGCGTTACGCCCGACGGAACCGAGCCAAACGCGAGTTTGAATCGCGTGCCGAAGTCGGCCGCGCCGATACTGCCCGGTGCAGTCGTCGAGTTCAGGGTTAGCCCGGATTCCGTGCCGTTGATCGCCGTTGGGCTGCTTTGCATCCGAGGGTCGGCGGCCGTTCGCATTTGCAATGCGGTCGTAAACGCCTCGGCCACATTCACCGTCGCCGCCAGTTGCAAACTCCCTCCCGGGCACTGGAGCGAGGCCGCCGGGGCGGCAGTCACGCGGAGTCCGCTCGAAAGGAAGGCCACCATCTGCGGCGTTGACGGGATCGCGGGCGCATTGCCGCCACTCGCGGTAACTGTAGCCGTCACGTTCATGGGAGGCATCGGGCACGACGCATTAGCGGGGCAAAGTACTTGAGATCCGGGCGCGGGATCGTTTATCAGCAGAAGCGCGTCGCTCCCGTTGCTCGAGTCCAGCAGGCGGCTGGTCACGTTCGTATTCAGGAACAGTTGGAAATCGACCGGCTGGCCCGCGCTGGGCGTGCCGCCCGAACAGGTCAGCACTAAATCTCCCACGTGCTCGGTAAGGCCTTCCGCCCGAACGATCGGCACGTACGGAACATTTGCGCTACATGAGAATTGCGCGCTGGCCGAAATCGCCGAAAGTAGAAGTAGAAGTAGGATGACCATGATATTAGGGTGTTAACTCCCGCGAGAGCTTCGCATATTTTTCGGCTGCCGCGGCGTCGTCCAATTTTGCGTAGATCCGGCTCGCGTGACCGAAAAAGCCGGAATCGCGAACGCCCACGGCAAGAACTTTATCGATTTGCTTCCGCGCTTCGGCGTAATCGCCATTGGCGTAAAGCGCCCAGGCAAGCGCGTCCAACGTGCGGACATCCTGCCGTTTGGCCGCTTCCAGGCGCTCGATGCGGAGCGCCTCGGCCGGTTTCTTTCCGGCACCCGCGTAATAAAGGACCAGATCGCGGTTCGCATTCAACGGCTGGCCAATTTCCGCGCGCGCTCGTTGCTCGAAATCCGCGAAGGCATCCGCGGCAGCTTTGGTTTGTCCATCGCTTTCAAGCGCCTGCCCGAGTAGGTACAGATTTGCCGGCGCGGGCGAAAGCTTGCGCAGCAGCGCGACCGCATCCTTATATTTCGCTTGAGCCATGCGCACCCGCGCCAGAGTGTTAATGGCATACGGATAATCCGCGAATTGCGATAACGCATTCAGCGCCTGGGCTTCGGCGGCGGCCAGTTTCCCCATCCGCAGTTGCATGCGCGCCGCGCGAGTTAGAATCCAGGCGCGCTCTTCGGTGTCGTTCGCCGGAGATTTCAAATAGGCCGAAGTCATCAGGTCGATCGCCCCTTCCGGATCTCCGAACAGCTCGCGCAAAATCGCGCCGTGAAGCAGCGACTGCGGGTTATTGGCGCGCAGATCGAGCATCCACTGGGCCGCAGGTTCGGCGTTCTTATAGTCGCCGAGCGCGATGTCGTTTTCCGCGATCAACGCGTAAACGCGCAAGTCGTCGCCCGAGCGTTTGTTTAATACCTTCGCTTCGGCCAAGGATTTGACGAACTCATGCTTGCCGAGCAGGACGGTTGCGTCCAATACTGCACCGTTGAAATTTTCGGGGGAGAGCTGCAGGGATTTCTCTACCGCCACTTCCGCCCGATCGAAATAATTGGGATCGGAAGTTTCGCGGGCGCGGCTGATGAGAGCGGCGGCAAGTTCGTTATGGAGTTGGAACTCTCCCGGTTTAGCGGCAATTGCGGATTGCGCGGCGGCGATTCTTTGTTGCGCGGGAGAGAGGGAGGCGATGCGCTGAGGGGTAACGACGGTAGCGAGCAAAAAAAAAGAGAGGACGCCAAGCATGCGCTTTTGCGTCCTCTCCGTCAAGGTTTCTCCGATTCTAACCGGTTATGGCGCGCAAGCCGGACCGGCGTTCATGGTGCAACCCGGTTCGCTTGGATCGATATGCCGGCGGTCGCGTCCGCTCTGCGCGAAGGCCGCATAGGGGAACACTTCCTGATAAGGCACGTCGTTGGTATTCACGCCATCTCCAATTCTAGGGACGCTGGTTCCGAGGAACGCCGCGCCGGTGGAATCCTTGCAAGCGGCGGTGATCCCGCAGAGCACGCCGGCTACGGCGCGCGCCGAGATATCCGTTACGTCGTCGGAAACGCGGCGGCCATTCGGGTAGCCGGCGGCATCGCCCGCTAGAACACCCAGACGCTTACGGCTGGCCATGGGAGTCGCGGGGATACCGGTGTTCAGCCGGAGAAGATCCGCGATCGGACCGGTGGGCGTGCCCGTCAATACGGCCGGGAAACCCGGGAAGTATTGCACGAGCGGAAGCAGATCGAGCCGCGGCGGGGCCGGTATATTGATTCCGTACACCGCGTTGAACACGCGCGCCAACAGTGGGTCAAGGTCGAAACTCGCAAACTGGCTGTCGTTTACGGGCTCGCTCATGCTCCAGAGATCCTTGGTTCCGATGCCAATGATCAATTCATTGATGAGGGGATTGGCCATGCGCTGAATCTGGCTGAACGAACCGGCGCTCTGCGACGGGAATGGAGCGCGGCGGATCTGCACGCGGGCGCGTGAGGTGGTGCCCCAGGCGCCGATGGTGGCCTGCGGGCTGGTGGGCGGATTTACCGCGCCATTGCTGGTGAGCATCGCGATCGGAACTTCGAGCGCAATGGTGTTCACGTTGTATCCGGAGACCGTGTCGGAAGCGACATTGACGTTGTCCGCGGCATCCTGAGCGGCGGTGAGAACGCCTCCGCCAACTGCGGCGCGGAAGTTCAGGCTGTCAAACGCCGCGCCCAGATCGATATAGAAGGGGTCGTCGACGGTTCCGGCAAACACGCGCATGCCGTTGCCGAGACTATAGATGCCCTGAGTAGCGAGAGCCGGATAATTCGGCATCGTGCGCGGGCCTACGTTGGTCGGAACGGCAAAAAGCGGGCTGCCCGTCGAATTCGTCAAAAGCGTGCGGACGCCATTCTTTACCATCGTGATCGTGTAGCTCTGGCGCAGGTTCAAGCCTTGTGAGCCGGGGCCGTCCAAGGCGGTGATCGCTGGAGGAACGATAGGCGTACCAGGGCCGAGCGGGGCGGGGGCATTAGCCGGAGCGTTAATTCCATTTCCCGCGCCCACATAGGCCGTGAATACGCCGGGCGCGCGGAATTCGGTCGTGAAACGGAACTCGAACACAACGTTTTGGGCGCTGCTCATGGTGTTGTCGACGCGGATGGCGTAAAGGATATCCGGATCGAACGGGAAATAGGTCGGTCCGTTCGCCGGTTCGAGTAGCGGGTCCACATTCAACAGAAATGTTACTTTACTGGGGTCGTTATAGCTGACAAACGCGTAGAAATCCGTGATGTCGGCTGCTCGGTCGAGTGCCGTGATTGGTGCTTCACGGTGGCTCGCCGCAAACGTTGTCATCGGCGCGATCGTTAAGGCCGTTACGATCGACGCCAGTATCGGCTTTGATTTGTTCATGGGCTCCTTTTTCTTATTTTGAAAAATCCAGACTACCCTTTCGAGCCAAGCCGGCCAGCAACCCGGCGACGCAATAATCCAACTCCGCACAAACCGGCGGACAACAACAACATAGTGGACGGCTCGGGCACTGTCGTCCCGCCCGTTGCCGTGAAATTGTTCGTGAACGTGCCGATCGAGGCGCTGCCCGTGCCGCCAGGGTCGGCCACAAAGTCATCCTGCACGCGAACATTGGAAACCGCGGCAAATGTCGCCTGATTCGTACCCTGCGAAAATCCAGAAACGACGACGGTTGCCAAACCCGTGGGAGGACCCGTGCTGCATCCCGTCAGCGTGCCAGCCGTGAAGTTACCTCCGAGGCAAAGATGCTCGAGGCCACTGGCGGTCCCGTTTCCCGCCGCCGTTGCGTTGGCCATCGTGAGAGTAGCGCCCGTAATCGAACCGCTAGAGAGGTTATACCCGAATAGAATTTCCTGGGGAGATCCGGATGCGTTTACGTTCAGTCCAAATTGCAGACCCGGGCTGTTCGGCATGTTCAAAGGGGTGATTGTGACCGCGCTGGGCGCAATCGCGGTCGAGCCGGTCGGAAGCCCCAACGTCGAAAAATTATTAACGGTGCTGGTACCGACCATGCAACCGCCCGCGGCAAGCGCTATGTAATTGGCAAGGTTATCGGTCATGCAAATCTGCGCGGCCGAACCTGAAAATGGAACTGCAATATAAACGGTAACGAGTACCAAAAGGTTTTTCATCGATAGCAATCCTTCAAACGAGCGTAGATCCTTCTGAGTTTTCTACGAGAGTGAAATGAAAGTAGATGTTACGTCAGTAAGATTCTGTACATCTTGCGCGATCATGCGGGGACACGAAAACGGCCTACGTTAAGATGTTGAGCAGCCGATGCCGTCCATATTCACTTCCGGATCCGCTTACACCCTACCTCCGTTTACGTTAACCTCCCTAATCGATATCCTTGCCGTCGCATTCCTGATTTACCAACTCCTTCTGATCGTCCGCGGCACGCGCGCCGCCCACATTCTGATCGGAATCTCGACGGTTATTCTGGTATACGGAATATCGGTGTGGGCTGGATTGGACGCGTTGCGGTCGATGTTGTCCTACATCGTTCCTTATACGGCCATCGCGGTAATTATTCTGTTTCAATCGGAATTCCGCCGCACCCTGGCCCGCATTGGACGCAAGCGGTGGCTGGGCGGCGGCTTCCAACGTCCCGAGGCGTTGGACGAGATCCTTTTAGCGATGAACACGCTGGCCCAGGAAAAAACCGGCGCGATCATCGTGCTTGAGCGGGACATCGGGCTGCGGACCTTTGTCGAAAGCGGCGTTCGCCTCGACGCGCAGATCTCGCGCGATCTGTTATTGGCCGTTTTCCGTCCGGGTGGGGCGCTCCATGACGGGGCCGTCATTATTCAAAAGGACCGGATCAGCGCCGCCGCCTGCTTCCTCCCGTTGAGCACCAATCCGGCGATTGCCGGGAACTTCGGAACTCGGCACCGGGCCGGCATTGGCATAACGGAGGAGACGGACTGCCTGTCGCTGCTGGTATCGGAAGAAACCGGCTATATGTCGATCGCCGCTTTTGGCGAGTTGTACTCGAATTTAACTTTGAAGCAGGTCGATGAGCGGGTTAACCGGCACTTCGGCGTCGGCAAGTACAAGTCCGGGCGGGAAGAGGCGGCCCCCAAGCGGGTGGAACCGGAAAAGGCGGTGGGCGCATGAAGCTCCTTACCGCTAACCTCGGCTGGAAGCTGCTCTCGCTGGCGCTCGCCGTCGCGATCTGGCTCGGTGTCGCGAGCGAGCCTGAAATGTCCACCATTGTCAGCGTTCCGGTCGAGTACAAAGACTCTCCGGCGGACCTCGACATCAGCTCGCGAATCGTCGATTCGGTTAACCTCGAGACGCGCGGCCCGTCGGGGAGGCTCGCCGAGATTCGCGCTTCCAAGCTTGCGGTCATTCTCGACTTCTCGAAAGTGCTTTACCCCGGTGAGCGGACCTTCACCATCGGCCACGCAAACACAAATCTGCCGCGCGGCGTCCGGCTGGTGCGCGCGATTCCGGCGCAGCTCCGTTTCGATTTCGAACACCGCGCGACCCGAAGCGTTCCCGTCCTGATCCGCTTCTCCGGCAAGCTCCCTTCCGGCTTGCGGTTGGGCGATGTGCGAGCCGTGCCGGACACGCTCCGCATCGTGGGACCCGAAACGCGCGTGAACCGCGTAACTTCCGTCGCGACCGACCCGGTTTATCTTGGCTCGGTGACCAAAGACGGCGATTTCCGCGTTTCCGCTTTTGTCGACGAGCCACAGGTGCGGTTCTTCGATTCCCCCGAGGTCACTCTGAAGTTTCACGTCGCGAAATCCGGTACCCTCAAGTGATACCAATGGCGAAACAACTATTCGGCACGGATGGAATCCGCGGCGTGGCGGGAGAACCTCCGCTCGATCGACGGACCGTCTTTGCGTTCGGGCGTGCGCTTGGAAAGGATTTAAAGCAAGGCGAAGTGCTCATCGGCATGGATACCCGTGAATCGGGGCCATGGATCGCCGCTCAGGTGGCCGCCGGTTTGGGATTCGAAGGCATTCGAACCCGTTTCGCCGGGATCGTCACCACTCCCGGAGTTGCCTACCTCACGCGTTCCCGGGCGTTCGCGGCGGGAGTCATGATTTCGGCCTCCCACAACCCATATCGGGATAACGGCCTCAAAGTATTCGCCGCCTCCGGCTTCAAGCTGCCGGACGATGAAGAGCATTTGATCGAGCAGGAAATCTTCCGGCTGCTCCCACCCGGGGAGGTGCCCGATGCCCCGGCGCTGGCGATCGATCCCGGCCTCGACCGCCAATATTGCGATTTCCTGCTATCCACGCTCTCCGTCCCGCTCACCGGCATGCGGCTGGTGCTTGACTGCGGAAACGGAGCCGCGTCCCATCTGGCGCCGGAGCTATTTCGAAGAGCGGGCGCTAATGTAGTCGCGATCCATGCGCGGCCGGATGGCCGCAACATCAATCTCGATTGCGGCGCGCTCCATGCCGGGGGCCTTCAGGAAGCTGTCTTGCAGCACCGCGCCGACGCAGGCGTGGCCTTCGATGGCGATGCCGACCGCGCCATGCTGGTTTCCGGCAGCGGCAAGATTGTCGATGGAGATGCCATGCTGCTGATCGCCGCCCGCAGCTTGAAAGCGGCCGGGCATCTAAAGGGCAATACCGTCGTCTCAACCGTGATGGCCAATCTGGGCCTCGAGAAAGCTCTCGATCGCGAGGGTATTCGCATGATGCGCACGCCGGTGGGCGATAAGTACGTGCTCGAAGAGATGGAGCGATTGGGCGCGGTGCTTGGGGGTGAACAATCGGGCCACGTGATCTTCCGCGAATCGGCCACCACGGGCGACGGCATGCTCACCGCCTTGCGTATTTTCGAAATTGCCCGCCGCGCGGATTCCGATCTCGATCGATTGACGCAAGATCTCGACATATACCCGCAGAAATTGGTCAATGTGCGCGTGCGCCGCCGGGAAACGCTCGAAAATCTTCCCTCGGTCGCCCGGGAAATCGCCAACGCCAACGAGTCGCTCGACGGAACGGGACGCGTGCTGGTGCGCTTCTCGGGAACCGAACCGCTGGCGCGCGTGATGGTGGAAGCGCGCGATGCGAGGCACGTGGACGAATTCACCGGACGAATTGCCGCTGCAATTCTCGCGGAATTGGGATAGAACGGTATCATGCGTTTCTTGCTTGCGTTT
>JBPCKZ010000037.1:0-4868 GCA_051003795.1 Bryobacteraceae bacterium
CCAGCAAAATATCTTCGATCCGCACGCCGATATTTTCCTCGGGAATGTAAATACCCGGCTCAATTGTAATCACCATGTTCGCGGCCAGCGGCATCGCCGGATCCCAAGCGTCGTGCACGTCCAAACCGACATGGTGCCCGATTCCATGCGTGAAATATTTACCAAGCGAGCCGTGGGATTCGATGTAGTCGTATGCGATTTTATACAAACTCCGGGGTGTTGTCTTGCCGAGCGTCATGCCGGGCTTCACTTGCGCGATGGCCGCGTTCGCCGCGCCGAGCACGATGTCGTAAATTTCGCGTTGACGCTTGCTGAATTTCCCGCTCACCGGTATCGTGCGCGTCACGTCGGAAGCATATCCAGAACACTCGGCCGCGACATCCATCAGCAGCAATTCTCCCTTATCCCATGCGGCGCGTGTTGCGGGAATAGTGCAGCAGCACCGAGTTCGGACCCGATCCAACGATCGGCGCGTAGGCGCTGCGCTCGCAGCCGCTTTCGAAGTAGACGTCCGTCATGGTCGCCGCAATCTGATATTCGTAAAGCCCGGCCGCGGCGCGCTTCCAGGCAGCGCGGTGCGCGGCGAGGGTCACATCCGTCGCCTTCTCGATCAGCGCGATTTCCTCGGGCGACTTGTTCATCCGCAGATGCGCGATTTCGATTGCCGCGCCGGCGACCGGACGCAGCGGCGCAATCGTCGCCAGAGCCTTCGCGGTTGGTCGCTCGGTTAGAGCGTAGATGCGAGGATAGGCGTCGAGTTCGCGCCTGAATTCCGTTTCAAACACTTCAGCGGGCAGAACGGAATCGAATCCCGTGTCCTCGCGGATATTGGGATCGTCCGGGCCGGCCTTGCGCCCCGTCCATTTTTCTTCGGCGGGAATGCGCTTGGGGAGAAACAGGATTTCCTTGGCTGGCGTCAGCAGCAGGATCGCGCCCGGTTCGCGCCATCCCGTCAAATAATAGAAGTTCGGCTCTTGGAAAAAACTGCTGCGGAGGTCGTCCGAATCCTTTTCCGTGCGCCCGAACAATACGGTAACGGCGTCGGGCAGAGCTTTCCGAAGCTCCGTTCGCCGAGCGCGATATTGCTCCGCGGGAACGGCCCCTTGCAAAGTGAAGATTAATAGCGCGCCGGCAAGAAGCTTCCCCATCTGCTATTGAGTATAATTGTGCCGAGCAGGAGGTAGTATGCATCTTCCAGACGTCTCCCGTCGCGATCTTCTCGCGGGCATCGCCGGCATCGGTATTTCGGGAATCGCAAACGCCAAGCCCGCCCCCGCAAGCGCCGTCGCTATCGCGCGCTGCAAGACGTACGACCGCAATCTCGCGCCCACCGTTTCACGGCTAATGGACCAGATTGGCGGCATCGGTCCGCTGGTCAAGAACAAAACCGTTGCCATCAAATTGAATCTGACCGGCAAGCCGACGCGATACCCCGTCGATCCCGAGCTCCCCTATCGCAATAATCCCGATATGGTGCTCGCCACCATGCAGGTGCTTGCGAAAGCGGGAGCGAAGCGCATTCGCATTCTTGAGAGTTTCTTCCCCGCCAGCCAGGACATGGAGCTTTGGGCGCGCTACGGCTTCGATATCGCGGCGATGAATAACGTGGGCTGCAAGGTCGAATGGGAGAACATTCAGAATCTCGGCAAAGGAACTAAATACACGCGGGTGAAAGTGCCTTGGGGCGGCTACATGTTTCCCGCTTACGATCTCAATCATTCCCTGCTCGATTGCGACACCTACATGACGATCCCAAAGCTCAAGAACCACTGGATCGCGGGCGTAACCATGTCCCTCAAGAACAGTTTCGGCATCACGCCATGTTCGTTATACGGCGGCGATTGCGGACCGAGCGGCAACGAAAATCCAACGCAGGAGCGCGGCCCTGTCTGCCATAGCGGCACCACGCCGCCGCCCAAAGGAGTTGCGGCGGAACTGCATCCCGATACGCCGCGCGATCCGGGTTATCGCGTGCCGCGCATCACCGCCGATTTAAACGGCTGCCGGCCCGTGGATCTCGCGATCGTGGATGGAGTCGATTCCATTCGCGGCGGCGAGGGCGCGTGGAATCCCGGCGTGCAACTCATCCGCCCCGGCGTCCTGATTGCCGGCAAGAACGCCGTTTGCGTGGATGCGGTTTGCATGGCGGCGATGGGCTACGATCCAAAATCCGATCGCGGCACGAAGCCCTTCATTCGCGGCGATAACACTCTCAAGCTGGCCGAGGCCGTTGGTATCGGAACCACCGATCTGGAGCGCATTGAAGTGGCCGGACTCACAATTAAAGAGGCTTTTTGCGATTACGGGCCGGGCGCCATTGGTAAACGTATTTAAGTAACCGGATATAATCTGTAGCTGAAAGGGAGAACCAATCATGGCTAAAGGACAGGACCGCAAGAAGGAAACGAAGAAGCCCAAGAAAGAGAAGAAGTAAGCAAGCCGTAGGGCAGGTCTTCCCGGCCTGCCCGCCTTAATCCCCGCTCAAAGTACATAACCCATGTCTTCCATCCGCACGCAAATGCACTTTGCCCGCAAGGGCCAGATTACGCCGCAAATGGAGTTTGTCGCGAAGCGTGAAAACGTTCCGCCGGAGCTGATCCGGTCCGAAATCGCGCGCGGGCGAATGGTCATTCCCGCCAATATTCATCATAAGAATTTGGAGCCGATGGCGATCGGCGTGGCGTCCCGATGCAAGATCAACGCGAACATCGGCAACTCCGCGACCGCGTCGAACATCGATGAAGAGCTGGCGAAGTTGCAGTACTGCATCCGCTTCGGTGCCGACACCGTGATGGATCTTTCGACCGGCGGCGACATTCCGCGCATTCGCCGGGCGATTATTGACGGCTCTCCGGTTCCGATCGGGACGGTGCCGATTTACGAAGCGCTGAATCGCGTGCGCCGCGTGGAGGATCTCACCGCGAAGCTGATGCTCGAGGTGATTGAAGAGCAGGCGCAACAAGGGGTGGATTACATGACCATCCACGCCGGCGTCCTGATTCAGTACGTCCCGCTGACCGCGAAACGCATCACCGGAATCGTGAGCCGCGGTGGGGCCATCCTGGCCGAGTGGATGGTCAAGAATCACCGCCAGAACATGCTGTATGAGTGTTTCGAAGACATCTGCAAAATTTTCCAGAAGTACGATGTTACGTTTTCGCTAGGCGACGGCCTGCGTCCCGGATCGATTGCCGATGCAAGCGATGCCGCCCAATTCGCGGAACTGGAAACCTTGGGCGAATTAACCGGCAAGGCTTGGGAACACGATGTTCAAGTAATGGTGGAAGGCCCCGGCCACATCCCGCTCGATCAGATCGAGCTTCAGGTGAAGAAAGAAAACGAACTTTGCCACGAAGCCCCGTTCTACACGTTGGGACCGCTCGTCACGGATATCGCGCCGGGTTACGACCACATCACGTCGGCGATCGGCGCGGCGATGATTGGATGGCATGGCGCTTCGATGCTCTGCTACGTGACGCCCAAAGAGCACCTGGGCCTGCCGAACCGCGAGGACGTGAAAGCCGGCATTATCGCGTACAAGATTGCCGCGCACGCGGCCGACATTGCGCGGCACCGCCCCGGCGCTCGCGATCGGGACGACGAACTATCCCGCGCCCGCTACTCTTTCGATTGGAACCGGCAGTTCGAGCTATCTCTCGATCCCGAAACCGCCCGGGCCATGCACGATGAGACCCTTCCCGAGGAGGGTTTCAAGGATGCGGCATTCTGTTCCATGTGCGGCCCGAAGTTCTGCTCCATGAATCACTCGGCAAAAGTTAAGAACTTCACATCCGAACAGGCCGCGGCAATATTGGACGTATCGAAAAACACGCGCGAAACGGCTCTGCACCGGATCTCCGGCAGCGATTAACCTTTTTGGAAAGGCAACTGCTTCATGGCAACACGGAGGTAACAGATGCGCAAGATAAATCGATTGTTGCCTGGGGTTCTGGCAGGTTTGCTGCTGATCGCTCCGGGAAATCTTTTTTCAAAAGATAAGAAGAACGACGGCAGCATGGCCGGGTACACCACCCAGCGCTCCGAAGATCGCTTGACCAGGGAAGTCCGGCATGAGTTGGTGATGCTTCCGTATTACAACGTGTTCGACAATCTTTCATTCCGCGTGGACGGCGGCACGGTTACTCTGATGGGTCAAGTCACCAGGCCTACGCTGAAATCGGATGCGGGGAACGTCGTCAAGCGGATTGAAGGCGTGAGCCAGGTCAATAATGAGATCGAAGTGCTTCCGCTTTCCCCCAACGACGATCAGATTCGCCGCGCCGTCTACCGCTCGATCTACGGCAACTCCGCTCTGAGCACCCGCTACGGTTTTCAGGCGATTCCATCCATCCACATCATCGTGAAAAATGGGAACGTCACGCTGGACGGCGTGGTGGCGAATGAAGGCGACAAGAATATTGCCGATATTCAGGCGAAAAGCGTCCCCGGAGTTTTCTCGGTGACGGATAACCTCAGGGTTGAGAAGTAAGCTGGCAGGCCGGCCGCATCGGTCCTTGGGGCCGTCTCGATCCCTTCTCGCTCGCGCTGGGAGCGGATGGCGGAGGAGATGGATCGCGCCTCCAACGATTTCGCCCGGTCGAGCTGCTTTTGCGGAAACTGGCGCAAGGCACCACCACCAGCGAACTCCTGGACGGCTATCCGCGCCTTAGCCCGCATTTCTCACGTGCTATTGGCAAAAGGCCGCCCTTCGTGGCATAACTGAGTTTCCACACAGCAGTTGAAGCCAAAGAGAGGACGGCCTTCGCTATGACAGAGTGTAACCAATCCCGATTCGGATTTGAAGCCTGCGGTTCGCGAGAGATTGTGGCGCAATTCGACGGCGGCACGATCAGTTCCGACGGAGGCGC
>JBPCKZ010000038.1:0-37148 GCA_051003795.1 Bryobacteraceae bacterium
ACTGTCCACACGAGTGTGGACACGGCAGACACGAGTGTCCGCGCCACATTGCGGGTCCGTGAACCTGAAACGTTTGAGAATGCGCCAAGCGTGGTTGGGGAGGTACCCTTGGGATCCACTATCTTTCCGAGTCAAAATCTTCGCATCGTCATCCCCGGCGGTAGTGGTCAAGTCGGTAACATGCTGGCGCGCCACTTCCACGCCAACGGTCATGAGGTGACCGTTCTCTCCCGGAATGCGGCTGAGATGCCGTGGCGGACGGTCTTGTGGAACGGCCGCGACCTGGGGCCTTGGGCCGAAGAGATGGATGGCTCCGATGTCGTAATCAATCTTGCCGGCCGCAATGTCAACACCCGTTACAACGAGGCGAACCGGCGTGAAATTAAAGATTCGCGCACCGGCGCGACGTGGCTTGTCGGCGCGGCTATCGCGCAGGCCGCGCGTCCCCCGAGGATCTGGATGAATGCGGGCACGGCTACCATTTACCGGCACGCGCTTGATCGTCCGATGGACGAGGCTACCGGCGAGCTCGGAGGCACGGAGCCGGACGTACCTTCGACCTGGCGTTTCAGCATCGACGTGGCAACCGCCTGGGAGCGCGCGTTCTTCGAATCGAACACTCCGCGGACCCGGAAAATCGCGCTCCGAAGCGCCATGACCATGAGCCCGGATCCGAACGGAGTCTTCGATGTGCTATTGCGGCTGGTTCGCTTTGGTCTCGGAGGCAGTGCCGGTTCCGGGCGGCAGTTCGTGTCGTGGATTCACGAAACCGATTTCATCGGCGCCATCGAATTCCTGATCGCGCGAGAAGAGGTGAGCGGCCCGGTCAATGTGTGCTCGCCAAACCCGCTGCCAAACTCCGAGTTCATGCGCGCTCTGCGGCGTGCATGGGGCATCCCGATCGGACTTCCGGCCGCCAAGTGGATGCTGGAGATTGGCGCGGTCTTTTTGCGCACGGAAACGGAATTGATCCTGAAGAGCCGCCGCGTCGTGCCCGGCCGTCTGCTGGACGCCGGATTCGAATTTCGCTTCCCCGATTGGGAAAGCGCCGGCCTGGACCTGGTCCGCCGCTGGCGCCGGAATCACTCGATCCAGCCGCCGCCCGCGACCAGATCGCCGTCGTAAAATACTGCCGCTTGGCCCGGTGTAATCGCGCGCTGCGGCTCGTCGAATCGGACTTCCACCCGGTTCGTTCCGGCCGGACAAAGCGTGGCGGCCGCCGGCGCGTGGCGATGGCGAATTCGCACTGCGGCTCGCGCGGGCGCGGCCAGCCCCGGCCAGGAGACCCAATTGACCTCCGCCGCGAACAGATGCGAGCCAAGCAGCTTTTCGCTCGGTCCAACCGTCACTTGCCGCGACACAGGGTCGGTCGAGATCACGTAAAGCGGCTCGGCGGCAGCGATCCCCAGCCCTTTCCGTTGCCCCACGGTGAAATGGTGCGCTCCCGCGTGGCGGCCCAGCGGACGGCCTTCGCTCGAAACGATTTCACCCTCGGTCTCGACGGCTGCGACTCCCTTCTCGCGCAAATACGCATCCATGAACGCCGCGTAGTCCCCATTCGGCACGAAGCAGATTTCGTAACTCTCCGGCTTGTTCGCGCTTGCCAGATTCAGATCGCGCGCCAACTCCCGCACTTCGGACTTGTGCTTTCCCCCCAAAGGAAACCAGGCGCGGGCTAGCTGCGGCTGCGTCAATCCGAAAAGGAAATAGGTCTGGTCCTTCGACGCATCGACGGCCGAACGCAACTGATAGCGCGCGAGTGTCTCATCGTAGGCGATGCGGGCGTAATGCCCGGTCGCGATCTTCTCCGCGCCCACGGCATCGGCCATTTCAAGAAATCGATCGAACTTAATGAAGTTGTTGCACAAGGTGCAGGGAATCGGCGTCCGCCCCGCCAGATACTCGCGCACGAACGGCTCGACGACATGCTCCTCGAACTGTCGCTCGAAGTTCACGACGTAATAGGGGATGCCAATCTGCTCGGCCACGTGGCGGGCGTCGTAAACGTCGTCGAGCGAGCAGCAGCGCCCGCTCGAATCGCCCGCAAGCTCGGGAAAGCGCCTCTGATTCCAAAGCTGCATCGTCATTCCCACCACGGTCAGGCCGTCGCGCACCAGCATCGCCGCGACAGTTGAACTGTCGACGCCGCCGGACATCGCGACCGCGATCGGCTTCTCAGGCATAAGCATGCACCCGGGGCGACAGCGTGCGGAGGCGAGTAACCGAATCGGCGACGGCCTCGATCAATAGATCCACTTGTTCCGCCGTGTTAGAACGGCCCAGCGAAAAGCGGATGCAGGAACGCGCGTCCTCACGGCTCAGGCCGATCGCGGTGAGCACATGCGACGGCTCGACCGCTCCGCTGGAACACGCGGCGCCGCTTGACACCGCGAATCCGCGAAGATCGAGCGAGATCACCAGCGGCTCGCCCTCGATGCCATCGAACCGGATATTCGTGGTGTTCGGCAAGCGTGGGCTAAGGCGGGCGTTGACGGAAGCGGAAGGGACGCGCGCCAGGATGCCGTTCTCCAGCCGGTCGCGCAGCGACGCATCGGCGCATGTGAGAGACTCCGCCGCCTGGCCCAATGCCACGGCTCCTGGGACGTTCTCCGTGCCGGGCCGCCGCTCGCGCTCATGATGCCCGCCGAAACAGATGGATTCGAGCGGCGTCTTATCGCGAACGTAGAGCGCGCCGATCCCCTTGGGCGCATACATTTTGTGGCCGCTGATCGAGTAGAGATCGACTCCGAGCGCGTCTACATCCACCGGAATTCGTCCGGGAGCTTGAACGCCATCCGAGTGAAACGGAATCCCGGCTTCTCGCGCGACAGCGGCGATTTCCGAAATCGGTTGAACCGTGCCGATTTCATTATTCGCGTGCTGGATCGAGACGAGCACGGTATTCGGTCGCAACGCGCGCCGCACATCATCGGGATCGACTGCACCGCCGCCGCCCACGGGAAGATATGTGACATCGACGCCCTCCCGCTCCAGTTGCCCGCAGGTGTGAAGCACGGCCGGATGCTCAATCGCGGAAGTAATCACATGCCGCGATGCGCGCTTCGATCCCCGCAAAGTCCCTAACAAGGCTAGATTGTCCGCCTCGGTGCCGCCGCTCACAAACACGATCTCTTTCGCCGAGCAGCCCATTCGCGCGGCAATCTGACGTCGGGCCTGCTCAAGCCGCCGCTTGGCCGCTTGCCCGAAATAATGAATGCTGGATGCGTTGCCATACACTTCGGCCAGGCATTCCGTCATCGCGCCAAGGATTTCCGGCGCAAGCGGGGTGGTCGCATTGTGGTCGAAGTAGAAGTGCTGCACTAATATTAGTCTAACGTTGCCAATCGTCACTCTGACCACCGACTTCGGTCTCACCGATCACTTCGTGGGAACCATGAAGGGCGTAATCCTGGGTATCTGCGCCGAAGTGCAAATCGTCGATATCGGCCATCAGGTTGGCGCCCATGAGATCGCCGAAGCGGGATATCTGATCGCGCAGGCGTGGCATTATTTTCCGGCTAAAACGGTGCATGTGATCGTAGTGGACCCAGGGGTGGGCAGCGAGCGGCGGCCCATCGCAGCGGAAGCGGGCGGACACTATTTCGTCGCGCCCGATAACGGCGTGCTCTCAATGATCCTCGCCGAACACCAACATAAAGTCCGCTGCATCACGGCCGAAAAGTATTTCCGCCATCCGGTGAGCCGGACATTTCATGGACGCGATATTTTCGCGCCCGTCGCGGCTCACATCGCGGCCGGCGTTTCATTGGCGAAGTTGGGAAAAAAGATCGACGATTACCTGCGACTCTCTTTCGAGCGTCCCGTGCGCACTGCCCGGCGCGGCTGGACCGGCTCCATCCTGTCGATCGATCGCTTCGGCAATGCGATCACCAATTTCCGTTCCGCCGATTTCCTTCAGATCGAAACGCAACCGTTCGAAATGCGGATCGGACTGCGCGCCGTCGGCCGTCTCGCGGAGAATTACGCCGAGCTAAACCCCGGCGAGCTTTCGCTCATTGCCGGAAGCTCGGGCTACCTGGAGGTGGCCGCCAATCGGGCTTCCGCGGCCAAAATTCTAGGATGCGGAGTTGGCGCTCCCGTCGAGCTGCGCCTGCTCTGACGAGAAAAACGAAAGGGCGTTATCGCCCTGGCGTACGACGCGCGTGCGCGCCAGGTTTCCGTATCGCTCCGCAAGCTCGAAGCGGATGGAGTGCTGCACGATCGCGAGGGCGGGCGGATTGCGCCCAAGTGACTCCAGTACAGCCGCGTACTCTTTCTCCAGGGGATAGGGCGGATCGACAAAAACCAGATCGGCCGGATGCGCCGCGATTTCCCGCGCGGCGGGTCCGGCAACCACTAGCGATCGGTCAAGCAGGCCGAGAGTCTTCAGGTTTTCACGGATCGTGTCGACGGCCGGACGGTGCTTCTCGATGAAGATCGCGCGAGCCGCACCCCGGCTTAGCGCTTCGATGCCGACCGCGCCCGAACCGGCATAAGCGTCGAGAAAAACGGCATTGCGCAGCTTCGGCGCAAGAATATTGAAGAGCGTCTCCCGAAGGCGGTCGGGCGTGGGCCTCAGTGCCAGGCCGGAAAGCGTCTGAAGCCGGCGGGAACGAAATTCGCCCGCGATTACGCGCATGAGATCGTCTTGGGCGATGTGGCGCGCGCACTCCTGCGTGCCGCGTCCCCACTTATGGGGACACACGTAGCGGGTATCCCACTTCGGTATGGCTGAACCTCCGCCAAGCGTCCACATGAGAGTGGACGCGGCACGCAGGAGTGCGTGCGCCACATCATACGCCCCGATCGGGAAAATCGTGCATCATCCGTCGGCGATTTCAGGAAGCCTCATTTTGCGTTTGCAGTTGCGGGAATCCGCTCCAGCCCTTCATACTGGAATGTAATCCAGAACAGAGAGGAAATGTTGAGAACGTGGGAAATGAATGCCTGATTCCGTAAAGCTGTCGATCGACGGCCGAACCGTCGAAGCGCCGCCGGGCACGCTGGTCATCGAAGCGGCCAAACGCGCCGGTATCGAGATTCCTTCGTTCTGCTATTACGAAAATTACTCGCTGCAGGCCGCGTGCCGCATGTGCCTCGTCGAGGTCGAGAAGTTTCCGAAGATGCAAGTCGCATGCACGCTGCCGGTGGCCGAAGGCATGGTCGTCAAAACCGATACGGCGCAGGTGAAGGAAGCGCGCAAGTATACGCTCGAATTCCTGCTGACGAATCATCCGCTCGATTGCCCGGTGTGCGACAAGGGCGGCGAGTGTGAGTTGCAGGACATGGTTTTCCGCTACGGCGCGGGCGAAAGCCGGTATACCGAAACCAAGATTCACGTCGATGAGCAGCAGTGGTCGCCGGTCGTGTTTTTCGACGCGCCGCGCTGCATTCTGTGCTTCCGCTGCGTGCGCGTTTGCAACGAAGGCATGGGTGTCGGAGCTTTGGGCGTCGTCAATCGCGGGGCCGTTTCTTCGATCGCGCCGAACGAGGGCGATCACCTGAATTGCGACGAGTGCGGCATGTGCATCGATATCTGCCCGGTCGGCGCGCTCACCAGCGGGACCTATCGCTACAAAACGCGGCCCTGGGAGATGGAGCACGTCGGCACCATCTGCACGCATTGCTCGAACGGTTGCAAAACGACGCTCGGCGTGAAAAACGACCAGATCATTCGCGGAAATAATCGCGACCGGTCCGGAATTAACGGCGAGTTTCTCTGCATCAAGGGGCGCTACGCATTCGATTTCTACGACAATCCGGAACGCCTGCAAACGCCGCTGATGCGCGTGGACGGCAAGTTGGAGCCCGTGTCCTGGTCGAAGGCACTTGAAACCGTCGCGACGAAATTCAAGGAAATCAAGGCGGCGAACGGGAAATTCGGTGTTATCGGGTCCAATCACACGACTAATGAAGAGAACTTCTATCTTCAGAAGTTCGCGCGGCAAGGTCTTGGCACCGACAATATCGACCACCACCGCACGGGCGATGTGGTCGGCCTTCTCGATGCTTTGAGCGGCCGCGCGAACGCCACGCTTGCGACCGTGGACGATCTTTACAACAAGAAAGCCATTCTGGTCGTCGGTTCGGACCTGGCCTTGCAGCAGCCGTTCCTTTCGTTCCAGATTCGCGCCAACGTCCGGCTCCATAATGCGCACCTTTATATGGTGACTTCGCAAGACGGACGGGAAGGGAAGTACGCGTTTGCCGACGTTCGCGCGCGGGCTGGCGAGGAGTTCGGAGCACTCGAGGAGTTGAGGGAAAAATTGCGGGCCGAGCCGGAGTTGGTCGTTCTGTTCGGCGACGGCATCCAGGGCGAAGCAGTTCGCAAGCTGCTCGATTTCGGAACGTCGCTCGGAATTCCGGTGCGGTATATTTGCCTTCTGGATTATTCGAATTCGCGGGGGGCGGTGGATATGGCGCCCGAACGTGGCCTTACGGTTTCCGAAATGCTCGCCGCCGATCTGGACGCGCTCTGGGTGGTGGGGGCTAACCCATTGAAATCCGGCGTCCTGGGGGCATCCGGAAAGCGCTTCCTCGTGGTGAACGAAATGTTCCTTACCGAAACGGCGCAAGCGGCCGACGTGGTGTTCCCCGCCGCCTCCGCTTACGAAAAATCGGGTACCGTGACGAACGTTTGCGGCCAGGTGCAGCGGCTCAAAAAGGCGATCGCCGTCATGGGAACCAAGCCGGATCTGGAAATTATGGGCCTGATCGCGAAAGAAATGGGGATCGCCCCGCTGCTAGGCCCCTGGAGTCCCGAAACCGTGTTCCAGGAGATTCGCCGCACGGTTCGCGGCTACAATATTTCGCTTCCTTTGCTGGACGCGACGGGCGCGGTCCAGACAATGCCGGTGAACGGCGCGGTTCCGGCCGCGAGCAAAGGCGCCGTCATTCGCTCGGCCAATGATAATCTCTTCACTTCCGGAACTCTGGGGCGGTATTCTAAAATACTCAACTCCGTATTGGAGCGCCATCAGCCCTAATGGCATTCATCGTCATCACTCTGATTAAGTTCGGAGTCCTTGCGTTTATCTTCATGACCACCCTCGCCTATTTGCAATGGGTGGAGCGCAAGGTTATCGCTCACGTGCAGGTGCGCATGGGTCCTTCGCGCGTCGGCCCACACGGCCTGCTTCAACCGCTCGCGGATGTTATCAAGCTCATCACCAAGGAAGGGGTGATGCCGCCGCACGTCAACAAGCTTTTCTACTTCCTTGCCCCGTTTCTGGCCGTTTTCATGGCTTTGCTTTCGATTTCCATCATTCCGTTCGGCGGCGAAGTCACAATGTTCGGTTACACCACGTGGCTGCAGATGACCGATCTCAACGTGGGCGTCCTATTCATTCTCGCGGTCAGTTCACTGGGCGTATACGGGATCGCATTGGGCGGATGGGCGTCGAATAACAAATACAGCCTGCTCGGCGGCCTGCGCAGTTCGGCGCAAATGATCAGCTACGAATTGCCGCTCAGCTTGGCGCTGGCTTCGCCGCTTCTGCTGGTGGGTACCCTCAGCTTGCGCGAGATCGTACAGGCGCAGGCCGGTTTCAACTTTCACTTCCTGCCGCGCTGGACCATCTTCTCCGGCCCATTCCCGCAGATCTTCAGCTTCTTCATTTTTTTGATCGCCGGATTTGCGGAAACCAACCGCATCCCATTCGATTTGCCGGAAGCCGAGAACGAACTCGTAGCCGGCTTCCACACCGAATACAGCAGCATGAAGTTCGCCGCGTTTTTCATGGCCGAATACGCCAACATGATCACGGTCGCATCCATGACTACGATCCTGTTCCTGGGCGGATGGGAGCCGCTGTTCCCGGTCGAGTTTGGGTCGAACTTCGTGGCGCCTACGATCTTCTTTATCGCGGGCGCGATCTGCATCTACCATGGCCTCCATCCCGCGCGGCCGTTCGACCGGTTCACGCTGCCGGCGTTCGGAGTCGTCTTCTTCATTATTGCGGCGATTTTCCTGATTCCGGCCTCTCAGCCCGTGCTGATGACGCTGTTCTGGTATCTCGCGAAGACCGGATTTCTGCTTTTCGTTTTCATTTGGATTCGCGCGACGCTGCCTCGTTTCCGTTACGATCAGCTAATGAAATTCGCCTGGAAATTTTTATTCCCGGCGGCGCTGCTGAACCTGATCGTGACCGGTTTCCTGGTGGCGTGGTTGGGATAGAAGCCGAGTTAATATGGACGTCTTTTTCTTCTTCTTATTTGCGTTCCTGGCGGTTATTTGCGCCGTCAACGTAGTGGTGCAGAGCCATCCAATCTCGAGCGCCTTGTCGCTGATCGGCGTCATGGGATCGCTCGCGATTCTCTATCTGCTGCTTGGCGCGGAGTTCATCGCCATGGCGCAGATTATCGTTTACGCGGGGGCCATCATGGTGTTGTTCGTGTTCGTGATCATGCTGTTGAACGCGGGCGCGGAATCGAAGCGCGGCACATCGCTCACGGCCCGGGCGCTTGGCGTTCCTCTGATCGTTGCGTTTCTCGGGCTGATCGCTTACTTCGTCGAGCGGCTGTTTCCGAATTCTCCCCGCGTGATTTTTGGCAGCACCAATTTCGGATCGGCCCAGGCGATCGGGCGCAGCCTGTTCACGCAATATCTGCTGCCGTTCGAAGTGACTTCGGTGCTGGTTCTGATCGGAATTGTGGGAGCGATCGTGCTGGCGCGCAAGGAGCTCGATTGATGCACGTGCCGCATGGAGTTCCAGTCTCCTGGTATCTGGTCCTCAGCGCGGTACTGTTTTCGCTCGGCGTCGCGGGATTCTTGCTGCGCCGCAATATCATCACGGTATTCATGTCGATCGAGCTCATGTTGAATGCCGTCAACCTGAGCTTTATCGCGTTTTCATACCAGTTGAAGCAGAACAACGGGCATATCTTTTCTTTTTTCGTGATGGTGGTGGCCGCGACGGAAGCGGCGGTGGGTCTCGCGATTATTCTGACCGTTTTCAAAAATCGCTCCACGCTGAACGTCGACGACGTCAGTACGATGAAAAATTAGGCGCGACTCTAACCGGCAAATGCAAAGTCTCTGGCTCATCCCCGCTTTTCCGTTCTTAGGCTTCCTGATCAACGGGATCTTCGGCAAGCGTCTCCCCAAAGCGGTCATAAACACCGTCGCCATTGTCGCGGTCGCGCTTTCTTTCGCCTGGGTTCTCAAGACGATCATGTTCCTGGGCGACATGAGCACGCCTTACACCGAGCATTACTTCACCTGGATTCGCAGCGGCGAATTCCACGTCGGCTGCGATTTCACGGTGGACCGGCTTACCGCCATCATGCTCCTGGTCGTCACCGGCGTCGGCTCGCTCATTCATATTTATTCAACCGGCTACATGTCGCACGAAGGCGGCTACTACCGGTTCTTCGCCTACTTGAACCTGTTCATGTTCTTCATGCTGGTCCTGGTGCTGGCCGCGAACTATCTGCTCCTGTTCGTCGGATGGGAAGGCGTCGGCTTGTGCAGCTACCTGCTGGTAGGTTTCTATTTTCTGAAGAAGAGCGCGACCAACGCGGGGAACAAGGCATTCATCGTAAATCGTATCGGCGACTTCGGCTTTTCGCTGGCGATGTTTCTGATCGTCGTCAACTTCGGCACGCTCAACTTCGCCACGGTGTTCCAAGCCGCCCCGGGCAAGCCGGAAGGCACTCTGACCGCGATTGCGCTCCTGCTGCTATTGGGCGCCTGCGGCAAATCCGCGCAATTTCCGTTGTACGTCTGGCTGCCGGATGCGATGGAAGGCCCCACGCCGGTTTCCGCGTTGATCCACGCCGCGACCATGGTCACCGCGGGCGTGTATCTGGTCGCGCGCTCGGCGGTAATCTTCACGCATGCGCCGAACGCCCTCGAAGTGGTCGCCTGCATCGGTCTTTTTACGGCGGCGTTCGCGGCGACGATCGGCCTGCTGCAGAACGATATCAAGAAAGTTTTCGCCTACTCCACCGTTTCGCAGCTTGGCTACATGTTCCTGGGCTGCGGCGTCGGCGCGTATTCGGCCGGAATTTACCATTTGATGACGCATGCCTTTTTCAAAGCGCTTCTATTCCTGGGAGCGGGCAGCGTCATTCATGCGTGCGGCGGAGAGCAGGACATGCGCCGCATGGGCGGCCTCCGCTCGAAGATCCCCGTCACGTTCTGGACCTTGCTGATGGGCGCGCTCGCGATCTCCGGCTTCCCCTATTTCTCCGGTTTCTACAGTAAGGACGCGATCCTGGTCGCCGCATATCGTCATGCGCCGTGGATGTTCTGGGTCGGCGTCATCGCCGCCGGCATGACGGCGTTCTACGTCTTCCGCGCCATGTTCGTCACGTTCTTCGGCGAGTATCGCGGCGAAGCGCATCCGCATGAATCGCCGCTCTCGATGACGGTGCCGCTCATCGTCCTGGCCGGCCTCTCCGTCGTGGGCGGCTTCCTGTTCAACATTCCGGCGTTTCTAAACAACATGTTTCCTTTGGCCGAAGAAGGCGAAAACTTCATGCCGATGGCCATTTCGGTGGCCGCCGGTCTCATCGGCATCGCTCTCGCTTACTTCCTCTATGTCGCGCGCCCGGCGCTCGCGGATTCAATGGCGCGCAACATGAGCGGCCTATACAACGTGATATATAACAAATATTTCGTCGACGAGATTTACGATGCCGCCGTGGTGCAGCCGCTCGTTTCGGGATCGCGGACCGTGCTCTGGCGCGGCGTCGATGCCGGACTGATCGACGGCACGGTCAACGGCATCGGGACGCAATCGAAAGGCATCGGAGGGATTCTGAAGCTGCTCCAATCGGGTAACATTCGCAGCTACGCGACATGGGTGGTGTTCGGCTGCGTCGTTCTGATGCTGGCAATGGGATTGAGCGGGACGCTTGGCGGCAACGCGGGCGGGGTTAACCGATGAACGTGCTCGAGATCCTGCTGCCTCTGCCGCTGATCGCGTTTCTCCTGGCTCTGTTTATCCCGAAGGACAAGCCGCAAATCATTCGCCTGTTTACCCTCGGCGCATCGCTGGTCATTTTCGTTATATCGCTTGGCCTGGCCACCGGTTTTCAAACCAACGCCGTCCGCCAGTTTGAGACGAACGTCGTGTGGATTGCGAATCCCGACATTCACTATCACATCGCCATTGACGGCATCAGCCTATGGCTGGTGATTCTTACAACGTTCTTGACGCCGATCTCGATTCTGATTTCCTGGCGCTACATTCAGAAGCGCCCCAAAGAATTTTATGCGTTTCTGCTGCTGCTCGAATTCGGGCTGATCGGCGTCTTCGTCTCGTTCGACCTGTTTCTGTTTTATGTGTTCTGGGAAATTTCGCTGGTTCCGATGTATTTTTTGATCGGCATCTGGGGCTACGACCGCCGGATTTACGCGGCCGTGAAGTTCTTCCTCTACACCATGGCCGGTTCGGTACTGATGCTCGCCGCCATTATTTATCTCTACCTGCGGGCGAATACCTTCGACTACCAGACTATTCTCGACATGCTCGCCAGCGGCCGGCTCGCGTTCACCGGAACGCAGGAGCTGCTGCTGTTTCTCGCTTTCTTCCTGGCGTTTGCGATCAAGGTTCCTATTTTCCCGCTGCACACATGGCTTCCCGACGCGCACGTCGAAGCGCCCACCGCGGGTTCGGTCATGCTCGCGTCGGTCATGCTGAAGATGGGCTGCTACGGATTGCTGCGCTTTTGCGTGCCGCTGTTTCCAGCCGCCGCGCGAAGGTGTGCGCCTTGGATCGTCGTGCTCGCGATCGTCGGAATTATCTATGGCGCGCTGGTCGCGATGGTGCAGCCGAATTTGAAAAAGCTGGTTGCTTATTCTTCCGTCAGCCACTTAGGGTTTGTCGTGCTGGGCATCTTTTCGTTTACTCAGATGGGACTCGACGGCGCGGTTTATCAGATGCTGAACCACGGCATCTCGACGGGCGCTTTGTTTATTCTGGTTGGCTTCCTGAACGAGCGCCGGCATTCGCTCGATATCGCCGATTACGGAGGCGTGGCGACGGTCGCGCCATGGCTCTCGGCCGCATTCCTGATCACGACTCTCGCCAGCATCGGCCTGCCGATGCTGAACAACTTCGTCGGCGAATTTCTGGTGTTGCAGGGCGCTGCGCAAGCGTACTTCACTTGGTCCGTATTCGCCGCCATCGGCGTCATTCTGTCCGCCTGCTACATGCTGTGGATGTACCAGCGCGTATTTTACGGCGAGACGCCCGATGCGGTGCGTTCACACATTCCAGACCTCAACCTGCGGGAGTGGGCGTGTCTGGTTCCGCTTATCGCAATGATGGTTTGGATGGGGACGCTTACGCAATCGTTCCTGCCGCCGGTGAGTATCGCGACGGCGCGGATTTTGGATCAGAGCAAGATGAACGTTCCGTTGCGAGTGGAGGCAACTCCGCGGTTTTCGGGAGATCGATATGCCCGCTAATCCGTGGCCCAGCTCGGAGGAAATGCTCCGGTTTCTGCCGGAAATCATCCTCACGGTAATCGCCACGCTGCTGATGGTGCTCGACCCGTTCCTGGGTCCGCGCCGGCCCAAGATGTTCGGCAATGTATCGATTCTGGCTTTGCTCGCCGCGATGGCCGCCTCTATTTACGCGTTCACCATGCCGGGCCCGGCCTTCTCGGGCATGTTGACGGTCGATGGCTTTGCGACGTTCTTCCGGGTGCTGGTGATCGGCGTCGCGATGCTGGCGATCTTCTCCTCTTACAAATTCCTCGACCGCGAGCGCGCCGAAGCGGGCGAATATCATGCGCTGATTCTGTTCTCCGTCGTGGGCCAGTGCATCATGGTTACCGCGAACGAACTGATCATGATCTTTATCGGTCTGGAGATCTCCTCGATCGCGACGTACGTGCTCTGCGGCTATCTGCGCGACGATAAACGCAACAATGAAGCGGCGCTGAAATACTTTCTGCTTGGGTCCTTCGCGACCGCGTTCCTGCTCTACGGCGTGGCGCTGATTTACGGAGTGACCGGCTCCACGAATTTGACTGCGATTCGCGCGGCATTGGCGAATACGGCCGCGCCGCCGCCCGCCGTCATGGTGGGTGTCGCCGCCGCGCTGATATTCGTCGGTCTCGGTTTCAAAATTTCCGGCGCGCCGTTCCAGATCTGGGCGCCGGACGTGTATCAAGGCGCGCCGACGCCTGTTACGGCATTCATTTCCACCGGGCCCAAAGCCGCCGCATTCGCGATCTTCCTGCGGATCTTCATGACGGCCTTTGAGTCGATCGGCAACGGGTGGGCGCCCCTGGTCTGGATTTCGGCGCTGCTCTCGATGACTATCGGCAACTTCGCAGCGCTCACGCAAACCAACGTGAAGCGAATGCTGGCCTACAGCTCGATCGCCAACGCTGGATATATCCTGGTGGCATTGGCGGCGCGCTCGGAAATTGGCACCGCTTCGGCGATGTTCTACCTCGCGGCTTACGCGTTCATGAACGTAGGAGCATTCGCCGTGGTGGTGCATTTATCGGGACGCGGCGAACGATTCCTGAAAGTCGACGATTTTGCCGGCCTCGCGTCGAAGCAGCCGTTCACCGCGGCGATGCTCACGATTTTTCTGCTCTCCTTGATAGGCGTCCCGCTCACCGGCGGTTTTTTCGGGAAGTTCTATATTTTCAAAGCCGCGCTGCAATCGAATTTGATTTGGCTCACGGTGCTGGGTCTATTGAATAGCGCCGTTGCGGCTTACTATTACTTGCGGATTCTGGTGCTGATGTACATGCACGAGCCGGGCGAGGCGGCCGCGGCGATCGAACCGCTCAACGCCGGATTGAAAGCCGCGCTGCTGCTGCCTGCGTTGGGTACTTTGGCGCTCGGCATCTTTCCAGGATTCGTTCTCGATTTCGCCGGGAAATCTGCCATTTTCGGCCGTTAATTATCTTTACAAATCAGCCGAAAGACGGTCTCACACCCACCTGAATATCGACCCAAGCCGTTCTGAATGTTCACCCTAACGAAAATCCTTGTATTTTTTTGTGAAGATTGTTACTATTCCGTATCCAAGATCCAGTTTGGGTGTAGGGGGGAACTTGAATCGAAAACATTTTACAAACCGCGCGGCTTTGCGCGCCGTGCAACTCATTTTCGTGCTCTCGCTCATGGCGATTGCCTGCTTCGGCCAGGAAAACTTCGGGAACATTGTCGGTCTTGTAACGGACGCCTCCGGCGCCGCTGTACAGAACGCGCAACTCACGGCTGTCGGTGATCGCGCTCCGCGTGGTCTCGAGACAACCAGCGACTCGCGCGGCAATTTTTCGTTTACCAATATTCCGATCGGGACTTACGCGATCACGGCCGCGGCCCAGGGGTTTAGCACTTTCAAGGCGCAGAACGTCGAAGTGAAATTAGGATCGCAGACCACGGTCAATCCCAAGTTGACGGTCGGGCAGATTTCGAGCGTGGTCGAAGTCGCGGACGCCTCGGTGTCTTTGGACACTACCGCGAGCGCCACGGAAACCACGATCAATAAGTCTACCTTTGAGAATCTCGCGAAAGGCCGGACCTACAACTCGATTCTGGCCATGGCTCCCGGAGTCCGCACCGAAGTGAAGGGCGGCACGGCCGCCGGGTCCGTGGGCGGAATCTCGGTCGACGGTTCGAGCGGTCTCGAGAACGGGTATTATCTCGATGGCATCGAGACCTCGGACGTGGTCTCGGGAGGTCTGCGGCAGGCCAACGCCGTTCCTCTCGAATTCATTCGAGAGTTGCAGATCAAGAGCGGCGGTTTCGCGGCCGAATACGGCGGGGCGACCGGGGGAGTCGTCAATATCGCGATCCAGAACGGATCCAACGCTTTTCATGGCGAAGTCTACACCCAGTACACCGGCGACAATTTGAACGCGGGCGATCGCGGGTTCTACCAACGCTCGCCCTCGAACGCCGATCGAGCCGATTTCTTCAAGCCAAAAGAAGACGCTTACACCCTTTGGTATCCGGGCGCCACTCTGGGCGGCCGCATCATCAACGACAAATTGTTCTTCTTCCTGGGATACTCGCCGGAGTTGGAGCACACCGATCGAACCATTAACTACGCCTCCGGGGCAAAAACCTTTCAGCAGGATCGCATCCGCCATTATGGGACTAGCCGCCTGGATTACACGGCCAGCTCGAAATTGCAAATCTACGGTTCGTGGCTCTGGTCTCCGGCCCGCCGGGCGGGATCGTTGCCAAACCGCGATCCGCGCGTTGCCGCGCCAACCAACGATCTTTCGGTCCAAGGCGGATATCTGCCATCGCAGTTGGTCAACATGGGAGCAACTTATACGCTTACTCCCCGCATTGTGCTGAGCGCCCGGTACGGCTATAAGTATCTCAACGACAAAGATGGCAACTACGGAATACCGGGCGATCCCTATGTCGTGTATCAGACGGCATCCAGCGCCGCGGGGGTGCCCGTGCCGCTTGCGGGGGGAACCGGATTTTCGAATGTGAGCACCACGTTGACAACATTCAAGGACATCACCACGCGTCATAACTTCTACCTGGACGGCAGCTTTATCACGAAGCTTTTCGGCCAACAGCATAGCTTCAAAGCCGGTTACGACCTGAGCCGCGTCGGAAACGACGTGCTTACCAACTACTCCAACGGCGATTTCAGCATCTATTGGGGCGATTCATTCTCGCGAGGCAGCATCTCCGGCGCGAAAGGGGCTCTCGGCTATTACATCTGGGAGGACGGCGTTCGGTTGAACTCGAAAGTGAACGGGCGCAATCAGGGTCTTTATGTCCAGGACGATTGGCGCGTTACGCCCCGGATAACGCTGAATATTGGAATCCGCTTTGAAAATGAGTTTCTGCCTCCGTATAAGTCCATGGAAGGGAGCGTGAAAGTCGCGAACCCGGTCAGCTTCGGATGGCCGGACAAAATTGCCCCGCGGTTGGGCGGCGCTTGGGACGTCCGCGGCGATGGTAAATGGAAAGTCAGCGGCAGCTTGGGTTACTTCTACGATACTTTGAAGTACAACCTCGCGCGCGGCTCTTTTGGCGGCGATTATTGGGTATCGCACGTGTATACCCTCGACAGCCCCAATGTGCTATCGCTCGGACTCGCTAACACCGGTGCCCTCGGCAAGCCGATTATCTCTTACGACAACCGCACGGTTCCGATCAACGCTCAGGGGCAACTCGATGGAATCGATAAGAATCTGAAACCATACGAGTCGCGCGACATTCACGTCGCCCTCGATCATCAGCTCGCTTCGCGCCTGGTGGCTACCGTTCGGTACACGCGGAAAGACCTGCTGCGGACCATCGAGGACATCGGCGTTCTCGATAGCCAAGACAACGAGGTCTACCTGATCGGCAATCCCGGTTTCGGGCAGACCCGGAAAGACCCCACCCACACCTATGACAACAAGACCCCAAACGGCCGGGAGTATCTGGTTCCGAAGGCGGTTCGTCAATACGATGGCGTGGAATTCCGCGTTCAAGGACAGGTCGGGCGCTTCACGCTTATCCCGTCTTACACCTGGAGCCGCCTCTACGGAAACTATTCAGGTTTGGGTAACTCGGACGAATCGGGACGCGCCAGCGCCAACAACAACCGGTCTTTCGATTTGCCATACTACTATTTCGATGCGACCGGAAGTCAAAAGAACGTGCTGGGGCTGCTCGGAACCGATCGCCCGCACACGTTCAAGTTCTTTGGCAGCTACGATCTGAAGACCAAGCTGGGCGATACTTTCATCGGGGTCAATCAGAGCGCGTTTAGCGGAACGAACGATTCGACGACGGTGCTCTACCTTTCGGCCCCCACCTACCCGTTCGGCCGCGGCGATATCGCCCGCACGCCGGTTTATACCCAAACCGACCTGTTCCTGGCGCATGAGGTGAAGGTGACGGAACGCATGAGGGTGAAGTTGGAAGGCGAGGTCCGCAACCTATTCAATCAGGCCGCCGTGATTTCGCGGGTGAGCCAGATAAATCGGGCCGGGGCCATCAGCGAGGCGGCATTGCCGGTCAACAGCTTTTTTGCCGGGTATAAGCTCGGCAATTTCGTCAATCCTCAGAATCAACTTGCCGCGAGCGTGTTGGCCGGATGTCCGAAATGCACCGCGCCGCAATACAACCCGATTTATGGGTTGGCCGGGGCCAGTTACCGGGCCGGAGGGGGACCGGGCCCGACTCTTAGCAGCGCTTTCTCGGCTACGAACCCGAATTACGGTGCTTATCAGGACTTCAGGACCATTCGCATTGGGGCCCGTCTGATCTTTTAAACATCACCGGGAGCCAGGCGAGAAACTGCCGTCGGCTCCCGTTTTTCGTATTTTTTGATCCTTGCTCCAGCCGCTATCCGGCTATTGGAATTGATCTATTCACTCCACTTAGCCCAACGTATTGATAATCATTAGTTTAGCGCGATTTGTCGATGGCCGTTCAGTTGCGCTACAGGTTGCTTGGAGCACACGACAAAACTTATGCCAAAAATCAGACATATCCTCTCCGCTTTGGCCAGTCTCTGCCTTTGTACCGGTTTGGCGATGGCGCAGACGGAAACCGGACAGATCACGGGTACCGTAGCCGACCCAAGCGGCGCGGTTATCGCGGGAGCCACGATTACAGCTACGGAAAAAAGTACGAACACCGTGCGAACCACCACATCGGGCAGTGCCGGAAGCTATGTCATTCCCAACCTAACCCCCGGGAATTACGAGATTAGTGCGACATCCGCCGGCTTCCAGACGTTCAGGCAGGCAGTTGTCGTAACGGTGGGGGCCAGGGTGGGGGCCGATATCAGACTCGACGTGGGTAGCGCAGCGACTATCGTCGAAGTTGCCGAGCGAGGGAGCCAAGTCAATACGGAATCGCAAACCTTGAGTTCCGTCGTTTCGAGCAAAGAAGTTCTTGAACTACCCACCATCACCCGCAACCCGTACGACTTAGTTGCTACCGCGGGGAACGTCTCCGACGCCGACGCCTCGGGCCGGGGTACGGGGTATGCTATCAATGGAATCCGCTCCTCCGGCACCAACGTCCTGCTGGATGGCGTTGCCAACAATAACGAATTTACCGGGAGCGTTGGGCAGCCAGTACCCTTGGATTCCGTGCAGGAATTTAGCATCTTGACAAATAACTATACTGCGGAGTATGGACGGGCCAGCGGTGGGGTCGTGAACGTTACCACCAAGCAAGGTTCCAACGCTTTCCACGGCACGGGGTACGAGTTCAATCGCCTTTCCGCTTTGGCGGCGAATTCCTTCGATAACAACGCGAACGGCACGCCTAAGCCGGTTTTCACGCGCAATCAGTTCGGCTATTCGGTCGGTGGCCCCGCCATCAAGAACAAGCTTTTCTTTTTCGAAAACACGGAGTGGATCCGGGTGCGAAGTACCGGAATTGTGAGCGCGGTGGTACCCACGCAACAGTTGATTAACGCTTCCGCGCCGAATACGCAGGATTTCTTCAAGCAGTTCGGCCAATTGAGTTCCACCGTAACGCCTCTTCAAACTTTTCTCCGTGGAGACGTCTGCAAGTCGGGTGCGTGCCTCGCGATTCCCGCAAGCACGCCGATTTATCAGAAAATCAACTACGGCGTGCCAAGCGATTCGGGCGGAGGCAGTCCTCAAAATACCTACGAGTTAGTAGGTCGCGTCGATTATAATCTTTCCGACAAAACGCAATCGTACTTTCGCTACGCGCGTTTCAAAGCCAACTTCGCTCTTGGCACGCAGACTAACAGCCCCTATGAAGGCTATAACACCGCCGATTTCCAAACCGACGACGCCTACGCGCTATCGATTACTCATACTTTCTCGCCATCGCTCGTGAGCCAGAGCAAACTTAGTTTTAACCGGATCAAGGATATCCAGCCTCTCGGAACCCAGCCAGTGGCACCGACGCTTTATACGACGCTGAACAGCACACAGCAAATCGGGAACAGTTCCATCGTGTATCCCGGGTACAGTCCGTTCACCCCTGGCAATGCGGTTCCGTTCGGCGGACCCCAAAATTTTGCCACGCTCAGTCAGGACCTTAGCTATATAGCGGGCCAGCACAATATCCGATTCGGCGGTTCGTTTACGTATTTCCAGGACAACCGCACTTTTGGAGCTTACGCGGAAGCCGTTGAGGCTCTGGGGACGAACGTGACCAGCGCCGTGAACGGTTTGGTCACTGGACAATTGCACGATTTTCAGGCTGCGGTGTATCCGCAAGGAAAATTCCCGTGTGCCGGTGGCACGTCCAAAGCCACGCCGTCATGCACGCTCACGTTACCAGTCGGGCCACCCAATTTTAGCCGCAGTAACATTTTTCACGAGGGCTCGTTCTATGGACAAGATACCTGGAAGGCGACTCCCCGTTTTACGTTGAACTTGGGTATTCGATGGGACTATTTCGGGCCGCAAGCAAACAAAAACCCGCAGCTTGACTCCAACTTCTACCTAGGACCTGGCTCAAACATCGAAACTCAAAGCGGAACCGGATCGGTTCAGGTTGCGCCCAACAGCCCAGTGGGCGGACTTTGGGTTAAGCGTTATGGCAACTTCGCGCCTCGAATGGGTTTTGCGTGGGATGTTTTCGGAAATCAAAAAACGTCGCTACGCGGCGGTTACGGTATCGGATACGAACGAAATTTCAACAACGTCACGTTTAACGTGATTCAGAATCCCCCGAACTACGCGGTTCTGGCGCTAACTGCCGGCACGGATATTCCTCAAATTCCGATTACCTCAAACAACGCCGGTCCTCTCGCCGGAAACTCCGGTACGAAAGCTCTAGGTGCCGTCAGCGTGAGGGCGGTCGATCCGAATATCAAGACGTCGTTCGCGCACTTGTATAGCCTCTCTCTCGAGCATCAGCTTTCCAACGACGCGCTCGTGGCTCTTGAGTACAGCGGATCTCGCGGAGAAAATCTTTATACGATTGACCGGCTCAACATGGGCGGTTCAGCTCGTGTGTACGGCGGCTTCGGCACGGCGTCCCAGCGGATCAACAACCAGTACGGATTGATCAACTTCCGCACGAATGGCGGTGACTCCCTATATAACGCAATGAACGCGCGCTTTGAGGTGCGAAACTTGCGGCGATATGGCCTGACCCTGCGCGCCAACTACACTTGGGCACACAGCATCGACGATGGAAGCAGCACATTCAGCACGGATGCTACCGGGCAAAATAATCTCGGTTTGCTCGATCCGCTTCATCCTTCGCTGGATCGCGGCGATTCCGATTTCGATATTCGCCACCGCTTTGTTGTATCGGCTGTATTTGAATCCCCGTTCTTCAAGAAACCCGGTGTAACCAACCTTATCGCGGGCGGTTGGTCTGTTACGCCGATATTTACAGCCCGTACGGGAAGCCCATTCTCAGTTCAGGACTGCACCAACGAGGGCAGCGCTTTGTGTCCGCGGGTCATGTTCGATACTCCATTCCATGCGAAATACACGGATACGCAGACTGCAAATCCGAACGAGTTCAACTACTTGAACCTCGGCACTCCTGATAGTAGCTACGCGAATCCGCTGACGGGCACCTCGGATTTCGGACCCTTTCCTCCCACGATGACTGGCAGGAACGTTTTCCGTACGCCGGGTACTATAAAATTCAACCTGGGCGTTTATAAGACCTTCTCGCTCACGGAACGTTTCAAACTCCAATTCCGGGCCGAGGCGTACAATGTGGCCAACCACCAAAATCTGTATATCGTGTATAACAACACAGAGGTCTCCTCGTTCACAGGGGCCCCAATCGTAACAGCTACTCGCGGTCAAAGACTCGACAGCAACACTATCGGCTCGTCCGTTGAAAACGGCAGACTGGAAAATCGCAACGTGCAACTCGCTCTCAAGTTGATCTTCTAGCGCCCATCTTTCGTTGTTTGTTTGTCTCGCGCAAGGGAGCCTTCGGGCTCCCTTTTTTTCTTTGCCGAGTGGCCGGTTACTCTAAGAGCCCCCGGCGATTTGGGTTTATGGCGCGGAATCGCCATTCAACGTGAAATTTACATCCAGCGTGGTGATTACTTGTACCGGCTCGCCATTTAGCAAAATCGGCTTATAGACCCACTGCCTTGCCGCCTCCTGAGCGGATTGGACCAGCAAAGGATGGCCGCTGACCAATGTCAGGTTTTCAATGGTTCCGTCCTTCCCGATCGTCGCGTTGAAGCGCACCGTACCCTGAATCCGGGCTTGTTTGGCAAGCGCCGGATATTCCGGTGGAACCTGCTTGATGAGGTTTGCCGCCTGCACGTTTCCGGCGACGCGGATTGTGCCGGGACGGCTTGGGCCGGTGACTGGCGATCCGACGATGCCCCCCAGGACACCGGCAGTACCTTCTCGTTTCATCCACTGCCGATTACCCGGATCGAGGCTCTGCGCCTTCGCGAGCAGTTGCGCTCCCAAATCCGCGTCTCCCTGGCTGAAATCCGACGTTCCGCGCTTTATCGTCGCGACCCGCGAGATGATCACTCCAGCTCCGCCGCAGACGTTCGCGTTCGAGCAATTGCGTAAATCTTCGCGCGTCTGACCGGCCAAGCCGGACTCCATTCCGGTATTCATCGCGGCCATCCCTAGCATCGTGCCGAGCCGCTGGCCGAGTTCCGGATCCTGGGGCTGCAGCGCCACGGCCTGTTTCAAGAGCCGCAGGGCCGTCCCGTTATCCCGGCTCATAAAAAATTGCGCGGCGTTCTTCAGGACCCGCGCGTCTTGCGGATACCGGTCGGCTTGTTGGAGCCAGAGTTGTTTCAGAGTTCCAAATGCGTTCGAACCATAGCCGGCCAAGTCGGACTCGGGATGATGTTCCACCAGCCATTCGAGATGGCGAAGATGGCTGGCGCGCGCCGCGGCGGCCGCATCCGGGTTCGTGCTCGTCTCAAGGCTCGAGTAGTAGCCCAGCAGTCGAGCGCGCGAATCGGCGTCCTCCGGGTTGGATTGGAGCGCGGTTTCGAGTTTAACCGCACTCTCGGCGGTCGGATTGAGTTGGGCGCTGAATGCGCCTGCCGTCACCAGGAAAACGATTGAGAGGCGATTGAGACAGGTCATGCTTCACTCCGTTGACGCTGTAAACAGTATAGTAGTGCCCGGTCATCCCGCTACATCATCGGATCAACGCTTCCATCCCCGCCTGAAATGGCGTCAGCAACTCCATGCCGGATTCCGTCACGGCCACCATGTCGCAATGGCGCATTCCGCCGAAATCGTCGATGTAAATCCCCGGCTCCACGTTGAATACCATTCCAGGTTCCAGCACCTCGTCCGATTTCGGATGAATGCGCGGCATGGCGTTATGATCGATGGCGGCGAAACCGACGCCATGCCCCGTGGCGTGCTTGAACTCCTTGCCGAAGCCGTGCGCCGCCACCACGTCGCGCGCCGCCTTGTCCACATCCCTCGCGCGCGCGCCGGGCCGGATTGCCGCCAGCGCCGCCTCGCGCCCGGCTGCAATCGCGGTGAACATCTTCCGCTGCAACTCGCTGGGCGGCCCCATGCAGTAGGTGCGGGTAATGTCGGTCCAATAACCGTCCGCGTAGGAGTTACAGTGCATCAACACTAAATCTCCAGCCTCGACGATCTTCGAACGGGATCGCGCATACGCGCCAAACGCCTTGGCCGAATTCACTCCCGACATGCAGAAAGTGAAGCCATCGCAGCGGTCCGGCTTCTCGGAATTAGACGTGCATCCGCTCAACGGAATGCGAAACATGGCCGCGACGGCGGTCTCCGTCAACCCGGTCTTCAGCAGCGCCGCGCCCTCTTCGAAAGCCTTCGCGGCGAGCTGGCAGGCGCGGCGAATATGCTCGGTCTCGGCCTGGGTCTTGATGGCGCGCAGCCGGGCGAGCTTCTCGTCGGCAATGGTGAACTGAGCCGCGGGGAAGACCTTGCGCAAAATTTCCAACAGGGCGCCGCCGTATAGATTCATCGCCGCGTAGCTTACCGGCTGCGACACCTGGCCGCTCTCGTATCCAATACGCCGGAAATTCCTGGAGGACCCGAGCGCTTCGCGCAGGCATGACTCAACGACATCGTTGAGCCGCACGATTCGATCGAGCGATCCCGCCTCGAACGTATCCACATCGTCGGCCCAACTCTTTTCGGCCAACTCGTCCTCATCCTTCGGCGCGAGCACCAGCACGCGCCCGTCGCGCATCGCGAGCGCGACGGAGGTCCCGACAATCGGCCAGTAGCCCGAAATAAGGAGAACGTTAATGGGCAGGGCGCAGACGAGCAGATCCAAATCGAGCCGCTCGAGGGCGCGTCTAATCAGTTCATCGCGTCGCATGCTCAATCGTACCGTCGCACTCCGATAGCATGGAAGAACCAAATGAAACCGACTGTACTGTTGCTCATGATGGCTGCTTCCGCCTTCGCTCAAGAACCTAAAACCGTTCTGCTTTGGCCCGATGGAGCCCCCGGAGCGCTTGGCACGGCCGAGGCCGACAAGCCCAAGCTGACGATCTATCTCCCCCCGGCGGATAAGGCCGTCGGAACGGGCGTGGTGATTTGCCCGGGCGGCGGGTACGGCGCGCTCGCCATGGATCACGAAGGCAAGCAGGTCGCGGAGTGGCTCAATTCGCTCGGCGTGGCGGGTTTCGTTCTGCAGTACCGCCTCGGACCGCAATACCATCACCCCATTGAGCTGGGCGATGCGCGGCGCGCCATGCGCTACGTCCGGTCCGGAGCGAAAAATTTCGGGATAGCGCCCGACCGCATCGGCATAATGGGCTTCTCCGCCGGCGGACATCTGGCGGCAACCGCCGGCACGCACTTCGATACCGTGGATGGCGTAAGCAGCCGCCCCGATTTCCTGATCCTCTGCTATCCCGTCATCTCCTTCACCACGCCTTACACCCACAAAGGCTCGATGAAAAACCTGCTCGGCGAGGATCCCGATCCGGAACTCGTGAAGAATCTTTCGAACGAACTTCAGGTGACCGCGCAAACGCCGCCAACCTTCCTTTTCCACACGAACGGCGATACGGGCGTTCCCGCCGAAAATAGCGTCTTGTTTTACCTCGCTTTGCGCAAGGCCGGAGTTCCCGCCGAGATGCACATCTACCAAAATGGGAAGCACGGCGTCGGCCTGGCGCAATCCGATCCGGTGCTTTCATCCTGGCCGGGAAGGCTCGCGGACTGGCTCCGCGTTCGCGGATTGCTATCCCCGTCAACGCGTTAAGGATAGGGTTCCGCGGGGACCCCCGTGCTACGATATTCGTTAGTTCATCCCCGCTATGTATAAGGCTTTCTTTGGATTAACGGAAAACCCGTTCAATCTTAGTCCCGACCCGGCGTTCCTGTATCGGAGCGCGCAACATGAGGAAGCGCTGGCTAATCTCATCTACGGAGTTCAAAGCAGAAAAGGCTTCATCGTTTTGACCGGGGAGGTCGGCACCGGCAAGACGACCATGCTGGAATGCCTGCGCGATTTTCTTACCGCGCAGCACACGCCGTTCGCGTTTCTATTCAATTCCCGTTTGACGCCGGAGCAATTTTTCGAGATGTTGGCGTACGATTTCGATTTGCGCTGCTCGCGCACCTCCAAGACGGAAGTCCTGTTCGCGCTGAATGCGATGCTGATCGAGCGATCCAATATGGGTAGAACCACCGTCCTGCTGGTGGACGAGGCGCACAATCTCGATTGGAACGTTCTCGAAGAAATCCGGCTTTTGGGGAATCTGGAGAACCGCCGCGGCAAGCTGCTGCAAATCATCATTTCCGGACAACCGGAACTGGATCGCAAGCTCGACGCGCCCGAGTTCCGTCAGCTCAAGCAGCGAATCGCGCTGCGCTGCCATTTGAAACCTTTCGAGGCGGCGGAAACCGCGCAATATATTTCTTCGCGGCTCGCGCGGGCGGGCATGAGGGATCAAACGGTGTTTCCGCTGGAACTGGTGGACGAGATTCACCGCCGCACGCAAGGTATTCCCCGGCTGATCAACTCCGTGTGCGATAACGTGATGCTCACGGCGTTCGCCATGGAAAGCAAACTGGCGACCGAGGAGATGCTGGACGAAGTCACCAGCGACTTGCGCCTGGATTGGACCGGCAGCGGTCCATACCGCTCCTTGCGAGAAGCGGATTACAGCCGAAGGGATTGACGCCGCCAAGTGCCCGCGCGCTCGGGCCCGGACACTCGGGGAGTTGGCTTATCTATTCGTTACTGGAGGACGTGCGCCGCTTGGCTGGTTCATGGCCGTGACCGATGGATCGGCGCTGTATACCGTAACCTCCACGCGCCGGTTCTTCGCCCGCGCGCCCCGACTGCGTCCCGGATCGGCTAGTTTCTGCTCGCCCAAGCCGACCATGTGAATCCGGAAGATCGGAATGTCGTGCTTGGCAACCAGGTACTGGACGACCCGGTCGGCGCGGCGGCGGCTGAGTCCTTCGTTATAGCTCATTGAGCCGGTCTTGTCCGTAAAGCCTTCAACCGCGATGAAGTACCGCTTGAGCGTATTCTTATCGGCCACCAACTTATCGAGCTGCGCCTTTGCCGGCGGCGTCAAGTTGTCTTTGTTGAAGCCGAATGGAACGGTCACTTCGGCGGCCACCTTATAGTCGTCCAGGTTCGCCACCATCTGGCGAAGGTCGCCTAGATCGTGAGTGTTCTTGTCGGCTTTCTGGCCGGCCGCATCGGCCTTTTGACCAGCTTGGTCCGCGCGTCCCAGGGCGTCGGTAGCTCGCGATTCGGCCGACATTGCCCGCTCTTTCGTTGCGTTCAGTTCCGTTTCGTCGCGTTCGATATCTTTCCGGGTCGCCTCGAGCGTAGTTCCCTGTTTATCGAGCGTGGCCCCTTGTTTATTCGTCTGATCCGCTACTTGATCTAGCTTGCCCCGGATTGGGTCCGCGGTATTTCGAACGTATTTCTTGGTGGCACAGCCGCCAGCCAGGAGCATGCCGCTCATCACGACGGTAATCGCATAACCATGCTTCATAAATAAGCCTCCTTACAAATTTCGGAATTCATATTCCAATACGGGTATTCTAAACCATTCGCGAAGAAGGATGCGAAGGGCTATCCGCAACCGGGGCTATTTCGAACGCTTCATGATTTCTTTCAAGCGCTCCCACGCTTCCGTCCGCGCTTTGGAGTTCGCCTCATTCGCATCGGGCGCTTCGCCCGCGCGCATGAAACCGTGTCCCGCGCCTTCGTAAATCACGGGTTCGTACACCTTGCCCGCCTGCTTCATGGACGAAGTCGTGCCGGGGATGGTGGCATCGATGCGGGCGTCGTTGCTGCCGTAAAATCCATAGACGGGGGCTTTGATCCGGGCCATCGCATCGGTCGCGGGGGGTGGTCCGTAGAAGACGAAGGCGGCGGCCAGATCGGGGCGGTTGGTCGCGAATCGAAACGCCTGGCCCCCGCCCCAACAAAAGCCGGTGGCGAATAGCTTCCTCGCCGCCGCGGGAAGCTTCAGGCCATATTCCGCGACCGCATTCAGGTCAGCGGCGATCTGGTCCGGATCCAGCTTTCCGATGGCGGGGCCGACACCGCCGCTGGGGAAATCCGGCGTGCGTCCGCCGTTCGGCGCCATGCCGGAGAGCAGATCGGGCGCAATCGCGATGTATCCGGCCGCGGCAAACTGGTCGGCGGCGTCCTCCACCCAATCGGTCATGCCGAAGATTTCATGGATTACGACGATCACCGGAGCTTTGTCTTTTATCTCCGGGTAAACGACGAACGTTTCGACCGGGCGGCCGTCGTGCTTAACGGTGACCCACTCCCGGTGGCGAGGAGACTTTTCAACGCGCGCGCGCGCCCAATCCTGGCCCAGGAGAGCGGAGGCGGCGAAAACAAGCAGAAGAATGGTTCGTGTCATGCCATCGTTATAGCGCAAATCGCCGCATGGAATAATAGCTCAACCGTGAGCACGCTGGAGCGTCGTTTATTGGCCGCCGCGCACCGGACGCAGCACGGCTTTATCGACGCTGCAACGGTCCCGCATATCGGGACCGCACGATCTTGCGCTTAGATTCTTATCCACGCAAATTCGCACTTCGGACAAATAGCGTCCGCTGCACATCAACGAAATTCCGTCGGGCGGAATGCTTGGGTTGGCGGCGCGAAACTGCTGCTTGAGATCCGTGGGGGCGACCATGACGTAGTCTTGGGGATCGGAATACGCCGCGGGAATTTTCACCTCGCCGAAGGCGCGCTGGATGGTGTTGAAGTAATCCTGCTGCCCCAGGCCGCTGCACGCGCCATGCGTATCCCACTCATGCGTAACCAGCCGCGGACTAGGCATGATCGCGAGCATTTTATTGACGATCGCCGGATCCACGTCCTGCTGTCCGCCGCAGTTCTGGGGCCAGCCGCCGGCGTTATATTGCGGCCACAATCCATGCACGACGAATGCGAATGGGCGTCCGCCGCATTGCGTCGGATCGCCCGATGCGGCTGCGGCGCAATATTGCGGCGACCAGGAGAGGCTCAAGACGTAATAGTCGAACTGCCCGGGTTGGCTCGACGAGTTGCCAGCCGCGCGATGGCGATGGCTCCTGGCGGAAATCGATGGCGCGAGCGCTAAACATAATATTGAAATCGCAAGTAAAATGGGGCGGCGCATGAACGCTGAGTATACTGTTTTGCATGGCGGCTTGGCTACTGTTGGGAATGCTCGCGGCGGCGGACACCAGCGCCGGCGACCGCCTTTACGCCGCTGGCCGGTTCCCCGATGCCGCGCGGGTTTATCGCGCGTTGCTGCGGGACTCGCCTCGCGATGTAAACCTTCTGGTGCGCTTGGGCACGACCGAGTACCAGATGGGATCTTTCGCCGGCGCGGAGGCCGGATTTCGCGAAGCCATCGCCATTGCGCCCAACCTGGAACCGGCGCAGGTCGGTCTGGGCGTTTCGCTGTTGTCGCTGGGCCGGTCACGGGAGGCGATTCCGTTTTTAGAAAAAGCGGCGAAATCCACGCCGTCGGACAGCATGGCGCTTCGGGCGCTGGGCCACGCTTATCAGGAGCGGAACGATCTGTTCCGGGGCGAGCCCATTCTCAGATCGCTCGTCGCGGCGGACCCGAAAGACGCGGAGAGTTGGTATTACTTAGGCGCCCTGCTGTACGACAACAACTATTACCTGCCCGCAGCCGAGGCGCTTCGAGCGTCGCTCGCGTTGCAGCCCGCGAACGATCGCGCGGAAATCCTCGCGGCCGGAGCGCTCGCCAAATTAGGCCGCGCGCGCGAGGCCGGCGAACTATTCGGCGCGCTGATTTTAAGAGCGTCCACTGCCGCGAGCCCGGAACTCTGGCTTGGCTACGCGGAATTCCTTTTCGAGAACGGCGAGGCCAAGCCGTCGCTGCAAGCGATTGACCGGGCGAACCGATTGTCCCCGAATTCGGCGAAAGTCCTTTTCTGGAGATCGCGGATTGCGATGGCGCTCGGCGACTTGGAACGCGCCGAAGCCGATGCGCGGAAAGCGATCCAAATCGCTCCCGAACTCCCGAACGCTCGTAATCTCCTGATGAAGATTTGCCGCGCGCGCGGATTCGCCCGCGCCGCGGACGAACAAGCCGCGTGGTTGGCGGCGCATGAAACCGGGAAAGCAAACTCCGGCGCCCGGTGAGGCTGCGATGAAGCCGGCCATCTGTTTGGCGCTTTTGCTGACACCGGGTGTTGCCCAGAAAAACAACGCGATCCGCTTCGAAGATATCGCGAAAAAAGCCGGGCTGAACTTCACGTTAAGGAACGGCGCCGCCGGCCAATTTCATCAGGTGGAATTGATGCCCGGCGGAGTCGCCGCCCTCGATTACAACAACGACGGCTGCGCCGACATCTTCTTCACCAATGGGGCGGCTCTGCCATCGCTCCGCAAAACCGGCCCCGAGTTCTCGAACCGCCTCTTCCGCAATAACTGCGATTCGACGTTTACGGATGTAACCGCGAAGGCGGGCGTCGCCGGCGAGGGTTACTCGATGGCGGCGGCGGTTGCCGATTTCGATAACGACGGTTTCGCGGATATTTTCGTCGCGGGCGTGAACCGGAATTTTCTGTATCGCAACCGCGGCGACGGAAGTTTCGAGGACGTCACCGGAAAGGCCGGACTCACCGGCACGGACCCAACTTATGGCAAGCCATGGTCGGTCTCCGCCGGTTGGTTCGACTACGATAATGACGGCTGCCTGGATCTCTTCGTATCGAATTACGTTCGATGGGATCCCGCGAAAGAGAAGCCCTGCGGGCCTCCCGACCGCCGCCTGTATTGCCATCCGGACAACTACGCCGGAACTCCCAACCAGTTGTTTCACAACAACGGAGACGGCACGTTCACCGACGTCTCGCGCGCCTCCGGGATCGCGAATCATATCGGCAAAGGCATGGGGGTTTCGTTTGCGGATTTCGACGACGACGGATTCACCGACATTTTTGTGGCGAACGATTCGATCCGCAATTTTCTTTTTCGCAACACGGGGCGGGGCACGTTCGAAGAGGTGGGGTTGCAGGCGGGCGTGGCGCTCGCAGACCACGGGAACGCAATCGCGGGGATGGGAACGGATTTCCGCGACTACAACAACGATGGGCGCCCGGACCTAGTCGTGACCGGCATGGTGAATGACACCTACGTCTTGTTTCGCAACCAGGGCGGAAAGCTTTTGTTTGACGATTTCACGATCTCTTCCGGTTTAAGCCGGCTCACCGGCCAGCTCACCGGTTGGGGCATGGGGATGTTCGATTTCGACAACGATGGCTGGAAAGACCTATTCTTCGCGAATTCGCATTTTCCGCGGTTGAATCGATATCTGGGAACGCCGTCGGAACTCGCGAATAGCGTATACCGGAACTTAGGAAACGGGAAGTTCGAAGGCGCGGAGTTTGGGCCAAAGGCGCTGTACCGCGGGGCGGCCTTTGCCGATTTCGATAACGACGGACGCGTGGATGTCGTCGTCACCGCGCTGAATGGGACCGCGAAACTCTTTCGGAATACGACGGAGGAGGCAGGGCATTGGCTCGCGATCAAATTGACCGGCACGAAGAGCAATCGCGACGGCTTAGGCGCGAAGATTTGCGTAACGCTGCCGGACGGCCGCAAGCTTTACAACCACGCGACGACGAGTGTCGGGTACGCGTCCTCAAGTGAAACGCTCGCACGGTTTGGATTGGGGGATCGGGACCGGGCGACGACGATCGAGGTGCGTTGGCCAGGAGGGCGGACGCGGATAGTTAAGGATGTTGCCGCCGACCGGGTATTAGACATTAGCGAGTGAATATGTGGCGCACGCAAGAGTGCGTCGCAAGAGTGCGTCGCAAGAGTGCGTGCGCCACATCAGTAGTAGAACTTTACGGCTAACTGCACCTGTCTCGCTCCGATCACTCCCCCCGCGTATCCGTTGATCACTCCGAAGTTCGACGCCCCGAACGTGGAGTTCGGCGTCCCGAACGTCGGCGTGTTCGTCACGTTGAACGCCTCCGCTCGAAACTGCAAGCGCTTCGATTCGGTAATCGCAATATTCTTCAGAATCGAGACGTCGGCGTTCTTGACGCCCGGAGTCCGGTAATTCAGATTGCGGGGCGCGGTTCCATAGGTATCCGGCGCGGGCCGCGAAAACGCCGCGGTGTTAAAGTAATTGTTCAACCGGCTTTCAATCGGCCCGCTGGTGCTCGGGTCGCCAATCAGGTTCGGCCGCTGCGTTCCGTCCCAGAGAACGCCGCCTTGCAACGCCGTTGCGATCGGGTAGCCCTTGCTGAACGTCAACAGTCCATCCACCGACCAACCCCCAACTACGGCATTGACGGCCCGGTTCATCCCTCCGCCGAAAACCTTCCCTTTACCCACGGGAAGCTCATAAGCGAAACTCACCACGAGACGTTGCGGAACGTCCATTGACGAGATCGACCGTTCCAGGCGCAGGTTCTTGTAATTTTGAATCGAAGTCGTTCCGCCCAGCCAGGAAACATTGCCGGAAGAGAACGAAGAATCGTCGATCAACTTGGAGATCGTGTAATAGCTCAGGAACGACAAACCGTGCGAAAAGCGCTTCTCGAATTTGAATTGCACCGCATGGTAAATCGAGTTGCCGATGTTGGGCGTCGAACCGCTCACGCCGCCGGCATACTGCGGATACGGGCGCAGCAGCGTATTCAAGGTAACGGTAGGAGCGCTGAGAATCGATTTCGGGTCCGTGATGATGCCGTAAAAGGGGTTGTCGACCTTCGCCTGCAGCGCCGTTCTCCCGAGGCTCCAGTTACTCGGATCCAGCCGGTTCTGGTTTTCAACGCCGCCGCCGAAGTAGAGGTGCGTGCCCTTGCTGCCCGTGTAATTGACTTCCGCCACGGAACTTGAAGGAAGTTGACGCTGTATCGAAAAGTTCCAGGATTTGGTATTGGGGATTCCGGTCGGGGCGCGATTCCGTACCAACGCCTAAACCCAGAAACGTCGAAGCGCCGAGCGAGTTACCGGGCGGGATCTGAAGTCCGTCCGGATATGGGTTGGAGAGAGTTGCATATTCCGTGAGTCCTCCGTCGCGCGTAAATTGAGGGCTGGAGTCGGTTGAGAATCCAGAACCGGTGTGGCCCTTTGTGGTGGCGCGAGAAAGCGTATAGAAAATTCCATACCCGCCTCGAAGGGCGGTCTTATCGTCCAGCGCGTAAGCGAAACCGAAGCGCGGCTGCCAGTTATTGTAATAGCCGTCGTTGGGACTGCGCGTGTTATTATCGGCAAACTTGAACTGCCCTTTTAAATTCGGATAGCCCGGCACCTTGCCCGCTATCGGCGAGGGGGCGTTGAAATCGAACCAGCTATACCGGTTGTAACGTTCCGTGCGGGGTACGTCGAAGTCGTAACGCAGTCCAAGGTTCAATGTCAACTTGCGCGTGATCTTCCAATCGTCCTGCCCGTAAAACCCGAAGTACTGCGATGCCGACGAGGATGGCGGATCCAGGTGATAATCGCCGCCGCTTCCCCAACCCAGCAGCATGGACGCAACGGCATTGCCTTGCGCGGAACTATTCACGTTCGGATCCTGATTGGTGGTGGCGCGGGCGAAGTTAAAGTTACCCTGAGGGTAGCCGGGCTGCAGATAGTTCAGCCGCATCAATCGCGCTTCCGCTCCCACTTTCAAATTGTGGGCGCCGAAAATCTTCGTCACGTTTCCAACGATGCTCTGGACATCGTCGCCGCGCAGGATTCGTCCGTATCCGATCATGCCGACCTGCTGATAACCTTCGGGCTGAAACGCGGGAAATTGGAGTAAGCCGGAGGTCAGGTAGATCGGCGGCAGCCCAAGCGTAGTCGGGCTGAACCCATTGCTCTTGGGGTCGGTCCGCGCGTGCTGTCGCAAAATTCCGTAGCGCAGGTTGAGGATTGTTGTGGGACTCTCAATTCGCGTGAGATCGAAAACGAATTGCTGCGTCCGCGATTTCGAATCGCCGTTCGAGTAGGGATCGGCCAGATTGCCGAAGAAGTTCGCCGGCGTGTCGTTCCCGAAGTTCAGGCTGTAACGCGAGCTGAATCGCATCTTGTCGTTGATGTTCTCATCCAGTTTGGCGTCCATCTGATTGGCCACGGAGGTCCCAACGCCTTGAGCGAAGAAATTGTTCGTATGCGTGAACGCATTGCCTGACGAGGTCGGCGCCGGATAGTACGACAGAGCTTTGATCGCAATCGGATTCTGCAAGGCAAGCGGGACGATATTCCCGGGAAACGGATTGCGCAAAGTTTTTCCATCCGCCGTTTTGTACGTGTCGAATGGATTGTAAACGGCGATTAGGTTGCCGCTGGAATCGCGGGTGTCGGAGAAATCGCCCATGCGCTCTTTTAACGTTGGGATCGTGCTCAGTTGGGTGGAAGCGCTCGATTGGCGGGTACCCTCAAAATCGTAAAAGAAAAATGTCTTATTGCGTCCGTTGTAAAGCTTGGGAATCAGCACCGGGCCGCCCACCGTCCCGCCGAATACGTTGCGTTTGAAATCCGGAATCGACTTGCCCGCCCGATTGGAGAACCAGCTATTGGCGTTCATGGCGGAGTTGCGCGCGAACTCGTATCCAACCCCGTGAAAGTCGTTGGTGCCGCTCTTGGTGATCATGTTAACCACCGCCCCGCCGGTATTGCCAAACTCCGCGCTGAAGAAGTTGGTCTGGATCTTGAACTCTTCAACCACGTCGACCGACGGCTGATATTCGAGGTTCGTGATGCCGCTATTCTGCTCCACGTTGGTCAGGCTCATGCCGTCGAGCAGCACGTCGGAGGTCGAATTGCGCACGCCATTCGCGACAAAATTCGTGCTGGTTTGTCCCCCGGCGCTGGTGTTCACCGGCGTCACGCCCGCCGCCAGCGCGACCAGCGCCAGCGGCGCGCGGCCCGATAGCGGAAGCGATTGGATGAAGTTGTTGTTGACCACGGTTCCGAGATCGGCGCTTGTCGTGTTGATGAGCGGCGCGCTCGAGGATATTTCGACCGTTGTCGCAACGCCGCCCACCAGCATTTCGATATTGACGGTGGCCTCCTGCTGAACCTGAAGCTCGAAGGGCTTTTGAGAAAACTTCTCAAAACCAGCCGCTTCGGCCGACAACGAATAGGTGCCGGGAGGAAGGGGCGTGACGACATACCGTCCCGAATTGTCGGACACGGCGCTGTGATCGAGATTCCGTTTCACATCGGTAATCGTGACCTTGGCGCCGGGTATGGAAGCGTGCGTGGCGTCCGTCACTATGCCGCGCACGGAAGCGGTAAAAGACTGTGCCACGACCGCTGAAGTGAAGAGCGGAATAAGAAGGAATAGTTTGCTCATAATTGGCTGAAACTCTATCGCTTTCCGGGCGGACAAGTCAAATCAAGGGTCGTCACTGTCAAGGTTATGAGGAGAGTTTATGAACGATCGATCAACCGAGGTTGACACGGCGCCGGCCGAGATCGATTTCTCTTTCCGCTTCGGGAACTCCCAAGTGCTCCATCAATTGCGCGGCGCTGAACATCGTCGCGAGCGGATTCACAATTCCCTTGCCCGCAATATCGGGGGCCGAGTCATAGACCGGCTCGAACATCGACGGATAGCGCTGGCTGGGGTCCAGATTCGCGCTGGGCGCAAGGCAGCCGCGAACGTGCGTAAGCACGGTATTTCCTTCGAGCTTGCCTCCACGGTCTTCAACGACCCGCGACTTCTCCCTGTTGCCGATCTGGAGCACGGCGGAACCGAGGAGCGCTGGTTCTCAATCGGTGGCGCCAGCAACGGCGCGCTGCTCTCCATCGTGTATGTCTGGTTGGAGCTTGATCCCGCGACAACACGAATCCGCCTTATCTCGGCCCGCGAAGCAACACAGACTGAAATTTGCCACTATGAGGAGAGTCTATGAACAATCGACCGATCGAGGATGACGAGGCGCCAGCCGAGATCGATTTCACCGAAGCTGTTCGAGGCCTCCACCACCTCCCAGCCGCCGCGAAGGTCTTTTTGCCGGCTTCCATCGAACGGCGAGTATGGGAATACTTCTCAGGCAAAGCCGAACAAAACGGAATTGATTTGTCGGAACTATTGACTGACGTGCTGCAACGCGACATCGAGATCAACGAGGCACTAAAATAAGCCCGGGTCAGAGCTTCGCCAGCACCGCGCTGGTGACCTCCCGCGTACCGCTCGACCCGCCCAGGTCCGGCGTACGCACTTTTCCTTCCGCCAGCACCTTTGCGATCGCGCTTTCGATTTCTCTTGCCGCTTCGGGAACTCCCAAGTGCTCCATCATTTGCGCGGCGCTGAACATCGTCGCGAGCGGATTCACAATTCCCTTGCCCGCAATATCGGGGGCCGATCCGTGGACCGGCTCGAACATCGACGGATAGCGCCGGCTCGGGTCCAGATTCGCGCTGGGCGCAAGCCCCATGCTCCCGACGACTATCGCCGAAATATCGCTCAAAATGTCGCCGAACAGATTCGAGCCAACCACGACATCGAAACTTTCCGGACGCCGGATGAAGTTCATCGCGGCCGCGTCCACCAGCAACGATTCCGTGGAAATATCCGGGAATTCCGCGGCAACGATCTCGAACGTGCGGTCCCAAAGCACCATTCCGTAGCCTTGCGCATTGGATTTAGTAATGGAGGCCACGCGTTTTTTTCCGTTCCGCTTTCTGGCGAGTTCGAAAGCATAGCGGACCACGCGCTCGATTCCGCGCCGCGTGAAAACCGAGGTCTGGATAGCCACTTCGTCGGGCTGCTCCTGGTACAGAAACCCGCCCACCTGCGCGTATTCGCCCTCCGTATTTTCGCGGATCACCACCATATCGATCCGCTCGCCGTTGCGCAGCGCGAGGGGAGATTGCACGCCCGGATACAGCACGGCTGGACGCACATTGGCGTACTGATCGAACTTGCGGCGGATCGGCAATAGCAGGCCATTGAGCGTGACGTTGTCGGGAATGCCGGGATGCCCCACCGCGCCGAGAAAGATCGCGTCGCAGGGCCGAAGCAGGTCGAGAAAATCGGGCGGGCACATGCGTCCGTTGCGGAAATAGTAATCGGCGCCCCAATCGAAATCCCGGTACGTGAGGCGGTAATTGAATTTCTCGCCCATGCGGTCGAGAACGCGCTTGCCCTCCGGTATCACTTCCTGGCCGACGCCGTCGCCCGCGATTGCCGCAATCTGGAATTCTTTCATCGGGCGATTGTAGCGAATCGTCGCGGTCGGCGGGCGCATCTCCCATTCATGATCCTAATCACTGGCGCGACCGGGACCTCCGGTAGCGAGATCGCAAAGCAATTATCCGCAACCGGAACGCGTTTCCGGGCGCTCGTGTGGGACCGGCGTAAAACCGGGCCGCTTTCCGGACTGAATGTGGAACCGGTCGAAGGCGATTTAGGCAAGCCGGAAACTTTGGCGAAGGCGCTCGAAGGCATCGATCGCGCTCTATTGCTTTCGTCGCCGGACGAGCGGCAGGTCGAGTTTCAGGGCAATTTCATCGATGCAGCGAAACGCGCCGGAGTGCGCCACGTCGTGAAGTTTTCGGCCATTGGCGCGGCCCCGGATTCAATTTCGAAATTCCTCCGCTGGCACGCGCAAACCGAACGGCAACTGGAGCAATCGGGCATGGGGCATACGCATCTCCGGCCGTCCTCATTCATGCAGAATTTCTTGCAATCGGCGGCGACAATTCAAATCCCAGGGCGCTATTTATGCGCCGATCGGCGATGCGAAGATCAGCTTCGTCGACACGCGCGACATCGCGGCCGTCGCGGTGAAGACGTTGACGGAGCCGGGTCACGAGGGCAAGACGTATATCCTTACCGGGCCGGAATCGCTCTCGCACGCGGATGTTGCGGAGAAGCTATCGGCGGCGCTCGGGAAGAAGGTCGCTTTTGTCGACCTTCCGCCCGAAGCCTTCAAGCAGGCGGTAATGGGCGCGGGCGTTCCGGAGTGGTTGGCCGATGGATTGAATGAGCTATACGCGGATTGGCGAACGGGCTCGATCTCGGCCGTAAGCCCCGCGGTGGCCGGCGTAGCCAAGAAGCAGCCGATCCCGTTCGGCCAGTTTGCGCGAGACTACGCGCCCGCGTTCTCGAAATAGTTGTAGCGCGGGCCCCATCGCGCCCTGCCACACCTGTCTCCCGGATGGCACATTGTTGTGGCTTCTAACTTCCGCTAAAATAAGAAATTCATCTCAAGCGCCCACGCGTGCAGTAGGGAAACGCGTGGGTATCCTATGTGCGTCCCTTCAAAAGCGCAGTGTGGAAAGGAATCGGGTTTTCAATGAAATCATTCAGGCATGTGTGCCTGACGAGCATCCTGGTATGTCTGAGCGGCTCAACTCCAGTTTGGCCGCAAGCTCCGCCGCGGCCCGCGGGACAGACTCCGCCACCAGGCCAGGAGCCTAAGAAAGCAAACCCGTTCGAGCAGGTTCCCCAGGGCGTCGAGCCCGCGAAGCCCCCGCAGACACCGCCCGGACCGCCGTCGCTTGAGGCGCCGAAAGCCGCGGCGGAGGCTCGGAAACCTCCAGCGGGCGCCAACGTAATCGAGGCGATAGAATTCCGCGGGGCCCGCCGCGTTCCGCAAGACACGCTGCGCGCCCTGATTTTCAGCAAGAAAGGCGACATCGTTAACGACGAGACCCTGCGCCGCGATTTCATGGCGCTCTGGAATACCGGACGCTTCGACGACATCCGCCTCGAAACCGAGCCGGGCGAGTCGGGAGCCGTCGTCCGGTTCATCGTGACCGAGCGTCCCGCGGTCCGGACTCTGAAGTATGAGGGTGCAAAATCGGTTACGGTTTCCGAGATTCTCGACCGTTTCAAAGA